>NZ_JBHXRW010000053.1:0-48443 GCF_042716635.1 Streptomyces sp. NPDC058664
ACTTAACCGCCCACCACCTATATAAACACCAACCATAGCGTGGCCTGGTACTTTTGTTAAAAAGCCACCGCCCCTAACGGGGGGATTTGTAAATGAGAAAGGCCGTGACCGCCGGAATTCCGGCGGTCACGGCCTTTCGTCGTAGCGGGGGGGGCGACCCGGATCAGACGGTCTCGGGAAGCTCGTCGAGACCCTCGGCGACCAGCTTCGCCAGACGGTCCAGGGCGGCCTCGGCGCCCTCGGCCTCCGAAGCGAGGACGATCTCCTCGCCGCCCTGCGCGCCCAGGCCGAGCACCGCGAGCATGGAAGCGGCGTTCACCGGGGAGCCGTCGGACTTGGCGATCGTCACCGGGACGCCGGAAGCCGTGGCGGCACGGACGAAGATGGACGCGGGGCGGGCGTGCAGGCCCTCGGCCCAGCCGACGTTGACGCGGCGCTCAGCCATGGTGTTGCCCTTCAAGTCTTAAGGGGTTGTCTAGACCAGTCTCTCACGGGATGCTCGGTGCTCGCGCCGACCTCCGGCCCGGACCGGACCGCCCTTCGGCCCTCCCGCGCCGCGCACGGCGTGCTCCCACCTTGCACGGGGTTGCCCCCACCTTGCACGGCGTGCACCCGCCGCGCGAGCGGTACCACCGTCGTGTCGCGGCCGTAGGCTGGCCCCATGCAGAGCGCGTCGGAGCAGTCGGAAGCGGCGGAACGACCGGCAACACCCGCATCACCCACGCCACCCGCACCACCGGCGAGTCCGGAACCACCGCAGCACGACTACCCCGACCACTGGGAAGCGGACGTGGTGCTCCGTGACGGCGGCACCGCGCGCATCAGGCCCATCACCGCCGACGACGCCGACCGTCTCGTCAGCTTCTACGAGCAGGTCTCGGCCGAGTCGAAGTACTACCGCTTCTTCGCCCCGTACCCCCGGCTCTCCGCCAAGGACGTCCACCGCTTCACCCACCACGACTTCGTGGACCGGGTCGGGCTCGCGGCGACCGTGGGCGGCGAGTTCATCGCCACCGTGCGCTACGACCGCATCGACGACCGCGGACTGCCCGCCTCCGCGCCGGCCGACGAGGCCGAGGTCGCCTTCCTGGTCCAGGACGCCCACCAGGGACGCGGCGTCGCCTCCGCCCTCCTCGAACACATCGCGGCCGTCGCGCGGGAACGGGACATCCGGCGCTTCGCCGCCGAGGTCCTTCCCGCCAACACCAAGATGATCAAGGTCTTCACCGACGCGGGCTACACCCAGAAGCGCAGCTTCGAGGACGGGTCCGTACGGCTCCACCTCGACCTCGAACCCACCGACCGCTCCCTCGCCGTCCAGCGGGCACGGGAGCAGCGGGCCGAGGCCCGTTCCGTGCAACGCCTCCTCACCCCCCGGTCCGTCGCCGTCGTCGGAGCCGGGCGCGCCCCCGGCGGCGTCGGCCGGACCGTCCTGCGCAACCTCCTCGGAGCCGGCTTCACCGGACGCGTGTACGCGGTCAACGCCGCGCTTCCCCCCGGCGGGGCGGCGGAGTTCGACGGCGTCCCCGCCCACCCCTCCGTCGCCGCCATCGGCGAGCCGGTGGACCTCGCGATCGTCGCCGTCCCCGCCGAACGGGTGCCGGAGGCCGTCGCGGACTGCGGCGAGCACGGTGTGCAGGGTCTCGTCGTCCTCTCCGCCGGATACGCGGAGAGCGGGGCCGCCGGCCGCGAGCGGCAGCGCGCGCTCGTACGGCAGGCCCGCTCGTACGGGATGCGGATCATCGGCCCCAACGCCTTCGGGATCATCAACACCGCCGCCGACGTCCGGCTCAACGCCTCCCTCGCCCCCCAGACGCCCGCCGCCGGGCGGATCGGGCTCTTCACCCAGTCCGGTGCGATCGGCATCGCCCTCCTCGCCGGACTGCACCGGCGGGGCGCCGGCCTCTCCTCCTTCATCTCGGCCGGCAACCGCGCCGACGTCTCCGGCAACGACTTCCTCCAGCACTGGTACGACGACCCCGGAACCGACGTCGTCCTCCTCTACCTGGAGTCGATCGGCAACCCCCGGAAGTTCACCCGGCTGGCCCGCCGCACCGCGGCCGTCAAGCCCGTCGTCGTGGTCAAGGGCGCCCGCCACAGCGGCAGCGCCCCGCCGGGCCACCGGGTGCCGGTCACCCGTGTCCCGCACGCCACGGTCTCCGCGCTGCTCCGCCAGGCCGGTGTGATCCGGGTCGACACGGTCACCGAGCTCGTGGACGCAGGACTGCTCCTCGCCGCCCAGCCGCTGCCCGCCGGGCCCCGGGTCGCGATCCTCGGCAACTCCGAGTCGCTGGGCCTCCTCACATACGACGCCTGCCTGACGGAGGGGCTGCGCCCGCTGCGGCCGCTGGACCTGACGACGGCGGCGGAGCCCGCGGACTTCCGGGACGCGCTGGCGGCGGCGCTCGCGGACGAGACCTCCGACGCGGTCGTCGTCAACGCGATCCCCTGGGTCGGCGAGAACGGGGCCACCGAGTTCGGCGACGGCGAGGTCCTCGCCGCCTCCCTCCGCGAGGCCGTCGCCTCCGCCCCGGCCCCGACGAAGCCGGTCGTGGTCGTCCACGTCGAGATGGGCGGCCTCGCGGAGGCCCTCGCCATCGCGACGAGCACGCGACCGGCGGCGCCGGTCCGGAGCGGCGGCCCGGGCCCGGGCGCCGGTCCACGGCCCGGAACGCCGACACAGCAGGAACCCGCGGCGCCGACCGGAGCCGGAGCCGGAGCCGCGGCCCAGGCCGGAGCACCGGCCGAGGCCCGGACCGGGACGTCGGCCGGGGGTCCCCCCGCCGGGTCCCCGGCCGGTTCCGACGACGGCCCGGAGGCGGCGGCCACGGGCACCGCGGCCGGTGCGGTCGGGAGCACCATCCCCGCCTACCCCGCCGCCGAGCGGGCCGTGCGGGCGTTGGCCGAGGCCGTGCGGTACGGGCAGTGGCGGCGGCAGGCGGCCGAGCCCGGACGGGTCCCCGCGTACGAGGACATCGACGAGGCCGGGGCCGCCGCGCTCATCGAGCGGGTGCTCGGCGCCGGCGAGGAAGCCGATCCCCGGGGTGTGACCCTCGACACCGAGCAGACCGGGGAGCTGCTCGCGCGGTACGGGATCGCCGTCCGGCCGACCCTGTCCGCGCCGACGCCCGACGCCGCCGTCGCGGCCGCCGGCCGGCTCGGCTACCCGGTCGCCCTCAAGACGACCGCGCCGCACCTCCGCCACCGCCCCGACCTCGGCGGAGTCCGGCTCGACCTGGCGTCCGAGCAACAGCTGCGCACGGCGTACGCGGAGCTGACCGAGGTCCTCGGCAAGCCCGAGGAGCTCCAGCCGGTCGTGCAGGCCATGGTTCCCCGGGGCGTCGACACCGTCGTCCGTTCCGCCATCGACCCGGCCGTCGGGGCCGTCCTCTCCTTCGGCCTCTCGGGCGCCGCGTCCGAGCTGCTCGGCGACACGGCCCACCGGCTGGTCCCCGCCACGGACCGGGACGTCGCCGAACTGGTCCGTTCCCTCCGTACCGCCCCGCTGCTCTTCGGCTGGCGCGGCTCCGCGCCCGTCGACACCCCGGCCCTCGAGGAGGTCCTGCTCCGGGTCTCCCGGCTCGTCGACGACCACCCCGAGGTGGTCGCCGTCTCCCTGGAGCCGGTGGTCGTGGCGCCGCGCGGACTCTCGGTCCTCGGCGCCACCGTCCGGCTGGCCCCGCCGCCGCCCCGGACCGACCTGGGGCCGCGCAGCCTGCCGAGCTACTGAGGGGCCCGGAGAGCCACCGAGGGACCTGAGGGGGCCCCGCCGCCCCGTAGGATGGAGTCCATGGCGAAGACCGGTACGACGACCCAGGGGCTGCGCGCGGCGATCGAGCGCAGCGGCTACTACCCGGCCCTCGTGGCCGAGGCGGTGGAGTCCGCCGTCGGCGGCGAGGCCGTCGCGTCGTACGTGGTGCACCAGGAGACCACCTTCGACGCGAACGAGGTCCGGCGCCACGTCACCGTCCTCGTCCTGACGCCGCACCGCTTCATCGTCAGCCACACCGACGAGCAGGCCGCCGACACCAGCTCCCCGACGCCGTACGCCACGACGTCGACCGAGTCCGTGAAGCTCGACCGGATCTCGTCCGTCGTCGTCAGCCGCGTGGTCGCCAACCCGGAGTCGTACACGCCGGGCACGCTGCCCCGCGAGGTGGTCCTCACCATCGGCTGGGGCGCCGTCTCCCGCATCGACCTGGAGCCCGCCGCCTGCGGCGACTCCAACTGCGACGCCGACCACGGCTACACGGGCAACGCCACGGCCGACGACCTCAGCCTGCGGGTGAGCGAGGCCGGGGACGGTCCGGACACCGTCCGGCAGACCCTCGCGTTCGCCCAGGCCCTCTCCGAAGCCATCGCGGCCACCGCCGCCCCCACCCGCTGATGGTCCAGCCCACCGCCGTGAGCCACGGCTGGCCCGACGATCCGGTCCCGCTCGCCCCGGAGACCGCGCCGGTCCCCGAGTACACCTTCGGTTCCCTCGGCGACCTGCTGCCGACGCTCGTCGCCGGCCAGGGCGTGCCCGGTTTCACGCCGCGGATCGCCGAGCTGGCCCCGGCCGACCGGAACTGCGTCTTCCTGATCGACGGACTCGGCTGGGAGCAGATCGCGGCGCACCCCGACGAGGCCCCCTACCTCACCTCGCTCCTCGGCTCCTCGCGGGGCGGCACGGGCCGCCCCGTCACCGCCGGCTTCCCCGCCACCACGGCGACCTCGCTGGCCTCCGTCGGCACCGGCCGCTACCCCGGTACGCACGGCCTGCCCGGCTACACCGTGCGCGACCCCGCGACCGGCGGGCTGATGAACCAGCTGCGCTGGAAGCCGTGGACCGCGCCGCACGTCTGGCAGCCGTACCCCACCGTCTTCCAGCTCGCGCACGAGGCCGGGATCCACACCGCCCAGGTGTCCTCCCCGATCTTCGAGCAGACCCCGCTCACCAAGGTCGCGCTCAGCGGCGGAACGTTTCACGGGCGGCTCTCCGGCGAGGAGCGCATGGACTTCGCCGCCGAGCAGCTCGCCGCCGGTGACCGCTCGCTGGTCTACACGTACTACAGCGAACTCGACGGCGCAGGACACCGCTTCGGCATCGAGTCCGACGCCTGGCGCGGCCAGCTGATGTTCGTCGACCGGCTCGTGCAGCGGCTCGCCGAGCAGCTGCCGCCCCGTTCCACGCTGTACGTCACGGCCGACCACGGCATGGTCGACATCCCCTTCGACGACCAGCACCGCATCGACTTCGACGAGGACTGGGAGCTGCGCGCCGGCGTCGCCCTCCTCGGCGGCGAGGGGCGGGCCCGTCACGTCTACGCCGTGCCCGGCGCCGAGGCGGACGTCCTCACCTGCTGGCGCGAGGTGATCGGCGAACAGTTCTGGGTGGCGAGCCGCGACGAGGCGATCTCCCTCGGCTGGTTCGGCGACGAGATCGACGAGCGCGTGTACGGCCGGATCGGCGACGTCGTCGCCGCGGCCCACGACGACGTGGCGATCACCGCCTCCGTCAACGAGCCCCACGAGTCCGCGATGGTCGGCATGCACGGTTCCATGACCGCCGCGGAGCAGCTCGTCCCGCTGCTCGAAGTCCGTTCCTGAGCCCCTCCGGCATCCTCACCTTCCCCACGACCTGAAAGGTCCCCGTTCCGTCATGCCCGAGCTGGTCTTCTTCTCCGGAACCATGGACTGCGGGAAGAGCACCCTGGCGCTCCAGATCGCCCACAACCGCGACGCGCGGGGGCTCCAGGGCGTGATCTTCACCCGTGACGACCGGGCGGGCGAGGGCAAGCTGTCCTCCCGGCTCGGCCTGGTGACGGAGGCGGTCGAGGCTCCGCAGGGCATGGACCTGTACGCGTACCTCGTCACCCAGCTCTCGCAGGGCGGCAAGGCCGACTACGTGATCGTCGACGAGGCGCAGTTCCTCGCCCCCGAGCAGATCGACCAGCTCGCCCGTATCGTCGACGACCTCGACATGGACGTCTTCGCCTTCGGGATCACCACCGACTTCCGGACCAAGCTCTTCCCCGGTTCACAGCGGCTGATCGAGCTCGCGGACCGGATCGAGCAGCTCCAGGTCGAGGCGCTGTGCTGGTGCGGCGCCCGCGCCACCCACAACGCCCGTACGGTCGGCGGCGAGATGGTCGTCGAGGGCGAGCAGGTCGTCGTCGGCGACGTGAACCGCCCCGCCGAGGAGATCGGTTACGAGGTCCTCTGCCGCCGCCACCACCGCCGCCGCATGACCTCGTCCTCGGCTCACGCCGGCGTCCTGTCCCCGGACGTCCTCCCGGTCAACCACGCCTGACAGCTCAAAGGCGGAGCCCCCGCGGCCGCGGCCGGTTCGTCAACACCCGCGCTCCCCGCTCCGCCCCGTACTCGCCGTACCTCCTGCTCACTCCGTCCGGGCCGGGCCTCCCCAGGGCGGAGGCCCGACCTGAAGCCGAATCTGCTGGTCCCGGTCGACCAGGCTCACCACGGTCCCCTCGACCGTCTCACCGACGTTCGGGAGCGGTGCCGGAGTCTCGCCGCCCTGATCGCCCGGGTTGTACGACACGATGTCGACGAACCCTTTCACCGCAGGTGCTTCCTCCAGTTCGAGGAATACGCCGAAGTCGAAACGGGCTTTGACGACTCCTCGCGCGGTGGAGCCCACGGGGTACCTCTCCTTGGCCTTCTGCCACGGTTCTGCAAGCGTCACTTGTGTCGGATCCTTGGGTACTTGTTGAGCTCTTCCACCACGGTGTTCGGTATCTCGAGCTCCGTCAGCGGGCCGCCTTCGTAGGGGCGTTCATACTGTGCGTAGCGTGCATCGTAGTCCGCCTTCGGGATCCTCACCTCGATGATTCCTTCACCGTAGTGAGGTGCGTACTTCTCGGCGAGTTCCCGTTCCTTCGCGAAATAGACGAGGCCGTTCATGTAGGGGTCGTCCGGGCCGCCGGGGAAGTTCTCCTCCAGATATCCGTCTCTCTCCTGGGCGTCGCCCTGATTCCTCTGTGGCGCCTTCCAGAGGGACTGTGTGTCGTCGTCGGGACACTCGGGTGCGAGCCCGAGGTGGTCGCTCCACGTGTGAGGGTTGTGGACGTAGACCGCCGGGTTCGGGGCGGGCGCCAGACCGAGGGGGTCCGGGGAGAGATA
The DNA here is from genome assembly GCF_042716635.1 of Streptomyces sp. NPDC058664. Classification (NCBI taxonomy): domain Bacteria; kingdom Bacillati; phylum Actinomycetota; class Actinomycetes; order Kitasatosporales; family Streptomycetaceae; genus Streptomyces; species Streptomyces sp. NPDC058664. Next base: position 7,126 of record NZ_JBHXRW010000053.1, read on the forward strand.
ACGCCCGGTCTGCGGGTCGTAATGCCGGCGGAAGTTGTGGTGCAGACCTGTTTCCGGATCGAAGTACTGGCCGGGAAACCTCAGGGGCGTGTACGCCGTACTGGTGGCGGCCCAGGTCGTGCCGCCCCAGAGCGTGCCACGCGTGCGCCAGGCTATGTCGCCGTTCTCGTCGACCAGTTCGCTGGGAGTGCCCACGAGGTCGGTCACGATGGCGAAGAAGCGTGTGTCGACCTCGCTCTGGGGCGTGTCCCGCCCGAGGATCCGCTCGGTCTGGGCCAGCGGCCGCAGACCGTCGTGGTCCCAGGTGAGAGTGACCGGGTGTGGCAGGAAGTCCGCGTGGGTGGTCTGCTCGCAGAGAGTGCTGCCGTCCCAGGTGAAGTCGGTCCGCTCCACGATGCCCGCACCGTCCGCGGCCAGACGTTGTTTGGCGATGCGCCGGCCGACGGGGTCGTACGCGTAGCGCCACCGAGCACCGTCGGGCGTGGTGACCGAAACGAGGCGGTCCTCGGCATCCCACGCGTAGTGCCAGGTGCTGGGCTTCCGTGAGAGATGCTTCTGCCGGCGAAGGACGACGCGCCCCTGAGCGTCGTGCTCGTAACGCACGTTTCCCGCCTCGACGAGACGTGTGCCGGAGTAGGTCCGGGGGCCGATGGCCTCCTGGCCGGGATGGGACGCGGGCCAGGAGGCCTCGGCCTGGCTGCCGGTCTCGTCGTAGGCGTACCGCTCGGACCATCCCTCGGCGGTGACCGCGGTGACCCTGCCTCCGGCGTCGAGGTCGAAACGGCGGCTTCCCGAGAGCCGGTCGTCGACCCCGACGAGATGGCCGTCCGCGCGGTAGGCGTACGTGCGGTGCTGTGCCGGCCGGCCCCGACCCGTGACGTGCTGGACGGCCACCCGGCCCTGCGTGTCGAACGTCTGGGTGACCGCGACCGACTCACCGATGCGGCGGACCAGCTCATGCCCGACCGCGTCCCGTTCGAAGGTGATGGTCCGTCCGTTGGTGCGGAGCGAGGTCCGGCGGCCAGCGGCATCGTAGGTCCAGCTGGAGTGGGCTCCGGTGGGTGTGGTGCGCGCGATGCGACGGCCTGCCGCGTCGTAGGCGAAAGTCGTCGTCCTGCCGTTGACGGTCTCCGAGACGACGCGTCCGCACAGGTCCCGGGTCCGGCTCAGTTCCGCGTCCGGGCCCGTGATCCGCGCCATGCGCCCGGCGGCGTCGTAGGCGTAGGACGTCACGGAGCCGGAGGCGTCCTTGCTCGTGGCCTGGCCGAGCTCGTTGTAGGCGAACCCGACCCGCTGCCCCGCACCGTTGAGACGTTCGGTCAGGCGCCCCGCGGCGTCGTAGGCGTAGGACAGCACGCGACTGTCGAAGTCCGTCTCGGAGACGAGCCGGCCCGTACTGTCGTACGTGTACCGCCAGGTCAGACGCCGAGGATCGGTGACCGCCGTGAGGCGCAGCTCGGTGTCGTAGGCGAACTCGTACCTGACGCCGTCAGGCCCGGTACGCGCGGACAGCTTGTCGAAGTGCGTGTACTCGAAGCGGGAGACCGCGCCCATGGCGTCCGTGTGGGCGACGCAGTTCCCCTCTCCGTCGTACGTCCAGGACTGCTGGGTGCCGTCGGGCTCGACGCGACGGGCCGGCCTGCCCTCCACCGTCCATTCGAGCTGTGTGGTCGCGCCGAGCGCGTCCGTGATGCGCACGGGGCGTCCGAAGGAGTCCCGCTCGTACCGGGTGCGCCCATCGAGCGGGTCGGTCACCGTGACGGGGAGCCCGGCGCCGTCGCACCGCACGCGGGTCACGTTCCCCAGCGCGTCCTCGACGGCTGCGAGCCGCCCTGCCCGGTCGTAGGTGAAGAGCGTGGTGGAGCCGGTCGGATCGGTCTCGGCCGTCCGGTTGCCGCGGTCGTCGTAGGCCAGCGTCCGTACGGCTCCACCAGGCGCGCTGACCGTCGTGGGGAGATTCCGCTCGTCGTAGGAAGCCGTGGAGGTCTGCCCGTCGGCCCAGGTGATCCCGGTCCTGTTGCCTTGCTCGTCCCAGGTGTACGCAGTGGTGTGGCCGAGAGGGTCGGTGAGGGAGAGGAGCCGGTCGTATCGGTCCCAGGTCCGACGGACCGTATGACCCAGCGCGTCGGTCTCCGAGACGACCTGGAGACGGTCGTTGAGGACGTAGACCTTCGTTGCGCCCGTCGAGTCCGTGAAACGGGTGATCCGGTCCCCGGTCTCGGGGTGCGTGTCGTACGCGAACGTCGCGGAGAGGCAGCCGTCGGGGCCGACGGTGCGCACGACGCGGCCGACGGCGTCGTAGACGTAGCGGTAGACGGAGCCGTTGCGGTCGGTCCAGGAGGTGATCCGGCCGTCGGGGTCGTAGCCGAGCCGCAAGGGCAGGTCGGAGGAGTTGACGACCTCGGTGAGGTCGCCGCGCTCGTCGTGGCCGAAGCGCATGACGGTGACCGGGCCCTCGGGTGTGCGCAGGGCGAGCGCGTGGACGCGGGCGTTCTCGGTGGTGATCTGGACCGTGTATCCGCCGCTGTGGGTGACAGCGGTCGGGGTGCCGTCGGGGCGGCGGGAGAAGGCTATGCGGTGGTCGTTGCGGTCCTTGACCTCGGTGAGCCAGTAGCCGATGGAGGGGTGGTAGGGGCTGCCGGTGAAAGAACGGGTGAGTCCGGTGTGCGGGTCGGTGACCCGGTAGGTCGTTCGGTCCTCGACCTGTCCGCCGTGGTGCAGCGCGAGGCGCGGGCCCTCCAGGGGCAGGACGGGCTCGCCACCGGGCGCGGGCAGGTTCGGGTAGACGAGGAGGGAGCCGTCCTCGCGGGCCCAGACCGCGCCGGCGCCGAGGGGGTCGAGTTCGAGGCGTTCGTCCAGGGTGGAGGCCCAGCTGCGGCCGAACCAGTGGCCGTAGCGGTAATCCGACAGGTGTGTGCGGCTGAGGACGAGCGGGAGGCTTCCCGGCAGGGACAGGTCCGTCTGCCGCAGGGTCATCTCGCCGGTGGCGACGTCGACCGGGTCGGTCTCGCAGGTCTTCTTCCTGAGCTCGATGCCGTGGCGGCGTGGATCGGAGGCGGCATCCCTCAGCGGCTCCGGCCTTGCCCGTGCCGTGTCGAGGCCGTCGGCCTTGCGGTTACCGGCGCCAGGCCTGCCGTTCGGGCCCTGCTCGTCGTCGGTGCCCTTGCGCCGGCGGGCGAGGCGGTCGCGGATGGCGTCGTCGTTGTTCTTGTGGTCGACGGAGATCTGCTTCACGACCCTCGGCAGCGTCTTGCCGACGTGGTCGCCCATCGTGCCGGCCGACTTCACCAGGGCGCCCATGGCCTTGTCGATGACCGGGTCCAGGGCGTCGGCGATGCTGTCCCGGCCCTTGTTGCGGCCTTGGGCCGTCTTCGCCTTGGTCAGTTTTCCGGCGGTCTTGCCGTGGATGCCGGCGCTGACGCCGTTCAGCTTCGTGCCGGCGTTGTCGTGCTCGTCGTGCTCGATGTGGAAGCCGCCCCCGGGGCGACCGCCACCGCCGCCGACGGAGGCGAGGTTCAGGCCGTCCTTGCCGGCCTGCTGCGTCTGACCGGGGTCCACACCGTTCTGGACACCCAGGGCGTCCATGCCGATCTGGACCACCAGGTCCGCGGCCATGTTCTCCAGCGCCGCCACGGCCGGTTCGGTCATCACCCCGACGATGTGACCGACCGCCTCCTCCATCGCGCCCGTGATGAACTTCAGCAGCTGCTTCTTCGTGTAGGCGATCGCCCCGGCACCCAGCAGTGCCGACAGACCACCGGTCACCGGGATCAGCGCCATGGCCAGACCCGTCTGGCCCGCCAGGATCCCGAGCTCCGCGACCGCCTTCCACTTCATGGTCTCGATCGCGCCCGCCGCCATGTCCAGCGCGCCCGCGATCGTCCGGGCCCCGGACACGATGTCCTTCAGGTGCTTGCCCTTGACCTTGCCCCAGTGCTCGTTCAGCGCGTCCATCGCTTCGCCGTGCCCCGACGACAGCAGACGCTCCATGTGGTTGTTGGCGAGCTGACCGTCGTCGGCGAGATCGTCCGCGAACTCCCGCAGCGCGTCCGCCATCTCCCGGTAGGCGTCCTCGTCCACGTTGGGCCAGTTCACCCCCACCAGATCAAGGAGCGTGTCCGCCCAGTCCGGCACCGTGACAGCCATGAACCCAACTCCCCCGTACGCACAACATTTCCCGGAATGCTTGTGCGAAGAAGGTTTTCACGGCAACACCGACCGCAGCAAGGCGACTTCGGCGGCCCAGGCGCCCCCACGCGTGAGAGGCGCGAGCCCGCCGCACACGGGAAACACGGGCATCCGGCCTCTTTCCCGGAGTGCCTCCGGCCGGAATCCGTCTTGTCGGACCCGTCCGTCCTGGCGCGATCGGGCACACGGGCGATCAGCGAATCGTTCGCCTTGGCGAAGCTCACGCCGTGAGACGCGAGGTGTCGTGCGGTACGTCGGTACCGCCCCGAGTCAGTCGGGCGGTGGCGCGAGATCTCCGCGCAGCCGCCGGGTGCGAAGCGCCAGCTCCAGTTCGAAGCGGCGGTCCGGGTCGTCCAGGTCGTCGCCCCACAACTCACGGAGCTGCCTCAGCCGGTAGCGCACGGTCTGCGGGTGGACCCCGAGCCGGGCGGCCACCTCCGGAGCACCACCCCGCGTCTCCAGCCAGGCGAGCAGCGTCTCGGCGAGCCGGTGGGCGTGCGCCGGGCCGCCGGCCTCGTCGAGCCGCGCGAGCCGCCGCCGCGCCAGATCGTCGATCAGCTCACCCGCGGGCAGCAGCACCAGGGCCTCGACGTGCTCGCCGCAGTGCAGGAGCCGCCCCCGCGGCAGCAGACCCTGCTCGATCATCCCGACGGCGGCCTCCGCCCAGCGCAGTGACGTGACGGCCTCCGCCAGCGGAACCGACGGGCCGATCGCCCCGGACCAGCCGGTCACGGCCCGGTCCAGCAGCTCCGCGCGTCCGGGGGCGTCCGGATCCGGTACGACCAGGCGCGGCTGCGCGCCCTCCATGTCGAGCAGCATCTCGTCGCCCACGGCAGGGGCGACGGCCTCCTGGGCAGGGCGGAGCAGCACCGCCACCGCCACCTTCCCGGGCAGTTGCCAGCCCAGGTCGGCCGCGCGGTCGGCGAGCAGGGCGGTCGGATCCCCACGGTGTTCGGTGAGCAGGAGATCGACGAGGAGCCGTTGCAGGCGCAGCCGTTCCCCGGCCTGACGGGCGACGGCCTCGGCGTAGCCCCGTACCGACTGGGCCACCATGACATCGAGGTACTCGAACGCGGACTCGGCGAGTTCGTACATGGCCGAAGGCGGGATGTCGACCTGCTGGCCGACCTCCGCCATACGCCGCCAGGAAAGGCGCACGCCCAGCCGGTATATCCCCTGCAAGGAGTCCAGGCTGCGCCCCTGTGAGACCTCGCCGCGCCCGAAGTCCCGGAACAGCTCCGGGAGGGCGCGCGGCCGGTCCGACCCCGTGGTCATCTGTTCCACGAAGAGCTCGAGCGCGTGCCGGATCGCCACCAGGGCCTTCGGCTCTCCGGACTCGTCGGGGAGGAGCACCAGACCCGGATACTCCCGCCGGATCGCGGCGAGGATGTCCTGTGCCAGTTCGGGGACCTGCTCCAGGGCGCGGTCGGCGAACTGCTGAATCCGTTTTCGTGGCACGTCGTGCCACGCTGACGAGGCTTCCACCGCACCGCTCCTGAGTGTCCGGTCCGTACGCGCTCGGTCCGCGGGCTTCATGCCCCAACCTAGCCCGCGCCGGAGCCCGCCGTGCCGGACGGGCCGTCCGCGGGCGGTTCGGGGAACGTGACGAGCGGCACATTCTGCTGCTCGGGTGTGGCGTCGAGAGCGGTGACGATTCCGAAGGCGGCGCCTGCGGCCAGGAGGGCGGCGGCGACGCAGGTCAGGAAGGCGGCGAGCAGTCTGGACATGAGGATGATCGGCCTCTCGGTCATCGAGGTCTGTCACCCAGCGCGCCGGCCCGGTCCGGCGCGGCCAGTATGGAAGGCGCATTGACAGGTGGTCAAGAGCCGCCTAATTTCGCCGCCACAGGACTGTTACTCCCGGGTACGCACTCTCGCCCCGGACAGGCTGCACCCCGTGTGTGCGCCCTCTTCCCACACGGCCCACGAGCCCCCGCACGTCGCGCCCGTATTGGAGTACCCGTATGCGTCGTTCGATATCACCTTTGTCCCTGATTCTGCTGGGTGTCGGAGTCTTCCTGCTGGTGCTCACCCAGCTGCTTATCTGGTACGTGGAGCCGCGCGCCAAGCGCACGCCGACCGATGTGGACTCCACGACGGTCTTCAGCGGTCAGGGCAGCTACTTCGACACCGGGGCCGTCTCCACGGTGGACGGCCAGACGATCACGATCACCCGCCGGGTGCTGGGGGACGTCGCGGGCGGCGAGCGCAGCGGAAACGCGATCTGGGACGTGTCGACCCAGATCGACTCGCCGAAGACGCTCGCGCTGGGCGACCCGCGGAAATCCCTGCAGTGGACCACCGAGCGCTGGGTGACCGACCGCCGGACGAACCTGCCGGTGCACTGCTGCGACGAGAAGCCCGCGTTCGAGGGCGAGGCCTACCTGAAGTTCCCGTTCGACGTCGAGAAGCGCTCGTACTCCTGGTGGGACAGCACCCTGGGGGCCACCGTTCCGCTGGAGTTCCAGCAGGTCACCAAGGTCGGCGGGCACGAGGGCTACCGCTTCGCCGGCAGCGTCAAGGCCACCCGGACCGGCACCCGTCTGGTGCCCGGTGTGCTGGTGGGCAGCTCGAAGCCGGGCCAGGTGCCGGCGGAGGAGTGGTACTCCAACGCGAGGATCGAGCTGACCGTGGACCGGCGCACGGGGCGGATCATGAACGCGCTGATCGCGCCGAAGAAGACGCTGCGGGCCCCGGGTTCACAGAAGGACGCGGTCACCCTGCTGGCCAGCGACCGGCTGGAGTTCACCGAGGAGACCCGGCGTGAGCAGGCCGAGCTGGCCTCCGAGGACGGCGGCCGGCTGAAGTTGCTCGGCGAGACCGCGCCCCTCCTGGGCGGCATCGCGGGCGGTCTGCTGGCCCTCGCCGGCGCCGTGCTGCTGATCCGCGGCCCCCGACGGGGCGAGCACTCATCAGAGTGAGGGAAACGGGGTCGCCCAAAGTCCCGAAATTGTCACCGGTGTGAGTAGCCGGAACGAATGCTTGAACGAACACTGATGTTACTTCGCGGTAAGGCCAATGTTCCGCTCGAACCGGCTGCCACCCTCGGCAGCCCGCCCACCGCGGCACCCGCAGTACCCCCGTACGAGCCAGCCCAGCGCTTCATCCCCGGAAGCCCGGCAGACCGACATGCGCATCCCCGTGCGCATCCCACCCGCAGCCGCCGAGTTGGAGCACCTCTATGCCCCAGCGCTCGTCCGCTCTGGCCCCGGGCCAGAAGGACTCCCGTTCCGTCCCCGCTCAAGCACGCACCGGCAGCCCCTTCACCGACCCGCAGGTCACCGACCCGCACGTCGACCCGTTCGTCCCCGACCCGCACGTCGCGTCCTCCGGAGCGCCCGTGCCGCGTCGGATCACCTTCCTCGCCCGCCGCGATCTGGCCAACCGGGCCGCCGGCGGCTCGGAACTGCTCATCGACCGGATAGCCGGCGGTCTGACCGCCGGCGGTCACGAGGTCACGCTCGTGTGCGGCGGCCCGGCCGCCGTACGCGACTACCGGGTGGTCTCCGCGGGAGGCGACGCGAGTCACTTCCTGCACGCCAGGTCGACCTTCGCCCGCGAGGTCGGCAACTGCGACCTCCTGGTCGAAGTGTGCAACGGCATGCCGTACCTGGCGCCGCTGTGGCACCGTGGGCCCACGTTGTGCCTGGTCAACCACGTACACACCGATCTCTGGCAGATGCGTTACCCGGGCCCGGCGGCACGGCTCGGACGCAGGCTGGAGCACTGGGCCCTGGCAGGCACCCATCGCGACAACCTGATGGTGGCCGTCTCCGAGTCGACCGCCGCCGAGCTGCGCGCCATCGGCGTGGCACCGGACCGCATCCGGATCGTCAACAACGGCGTCGAGGAACCCGCCCCCCTGCTGCCCGAGGCGAAGGAACCGCTGTTCCTGGCCGTCGGCCGACTGGTGGAGTACAAGCGCGTCGACCTGCTCCTGCGGCTGTGGGAACGGGTGCGCCCCGTCACCGGCGGCCGACTCGTCATCGTGGGGGACGGCCCCGAACGGGAGCGGCTCGAAGCGATGGCCGGTCCCTCCGTGACGTTCGCCGGCCGGGTGTCGGAAACCGAGAAGCACCGGCTGATGTGCGAGGCGTGGCTGCTGCTGCACCCCTCCCTCGTCGAAGGCTGGGGGCTTGTCGTCACCGAGGCGGCCGCGCGGGCCACCCCCGCGATCGGATTCGACATACCCGGCCTGCGCGACTCCGTCGAGGACGGGGAGACCGGGGTGCTCGCCCGGGGCGAGAGCTCGTTCGCCGCCGCGTGGTGCGCCCTGTCCCTCAGCACCGAGCGGCGCGCGGCCATGGGGCGTGCCGCCGCGCAGCGCGCCAAGCGCTTCCGCTGGAGCGCGACGGTCCGTCAGTTCCAGGCGGTCGCCGCCGAGGCCGCGGCCCGCACCACCTCCCCGGGACGCGGCAGGAGCGTCCATGGCTGAGACCACCGAACGCGGACTCGAGGACCCGTCGGCCGGGACCACCGGTCGAGGGTTCGAGGATCCGCCGGCCGGGACCACCGGACACGGTTCCGGGGATCCGTCGGCCGGCATCCCCGAACACGGGTTCAAGGACCCGTCGCTGAGGCGATCGGCCGCCCTCTTCCGGGCGTTCATGCGCGAACCCAGCGATCCCGAGCGGTGCTACACCCTGCTGGCCCGTGACTCGGTCGCGCAGGTGGCACGCCATGTCGACCTGACCGGCAAGATCGTCGTCGACGTCGGCGGCGGCAGCGGCCACTTCACCGAGGAGTTCCGCCGCCGTGGCGCGCACAGCTACCTCTTCGAGCCCGACCCGCGGGAGCTGAGCGCCCGCGGCCGTACCACCGAGGACGCGGTCCTCGCCGACGGATATCTGCTGCCGCTCGCCGACGGTGCCGCGGACGTGTGCTTCTCGTCCAACGTGCTCGAGCACGTGGCGGACCCGCAGACGTTCATCAGCGAGATGGCACGGGTCACCCGCCCCGGCGGACTGATCTACCTGTCGTTCACCAACTGGCTCTCGCCCTGGGGCGGTCACGAGACCGCGCCGTGGCACTACCTCGGGGCCGACCGGGCCCGCGCGCGCTACGAGCGGCGCACCGGCCGCCCGGCCAAGCACACACTCGGGGAGAACCTCTTCCCCGTCCACATCGGTTCCACCCTGCGGCACGTCCGCGGTCGCGACGACGTGCAGGTCGTGACCGCGCGGTCACGCTACTGGCCGTTCCTCGCGAGCACGATCACCCGGGTGCCGGGACTCCGCGAGATCGCCACCTGGAATCTGCTGCTGATTCTCAGGCGAAGCCCATGAGCATGCGAAGCGAGGAACGGTCATGACCACTACGGTCCAGGCACCCACCCGGGTGCCGCAGCCAGGCCCGACGCCGGCGGAGGCGTCCGGCGAACCGCGCGGACGACGCCTGCTGTTCGGCTTCTGGGCCGTCGTCCTGGTGGCGTTCCTCGCGGTGTCACCCGGGAAGATGACGTTCGAGACCAAACTCGGCGTCGCCCTCGACCCCTGGCGCTTCCTCGGCGACCTCGGCTCGCTGTGGAACGGGAACGTCGGCCTCGGCGGCATAGCCAACCAGTACGTCGGCTACGCCTTCCCGGCGCTCCCTTACTACGCGCTCATGGACCTGCTGCAGGTGCCGGTCTGGCTGGCCGAACGGCTCTGGCTCTCCATCATCGTGACCGCCGCCTTCTGGGGCGCGCTCCGGCTCGCCGAGCGGCTGCGCGTGGGGACGCCCGCGTCCCGGGTCCTCGGCGCCGTGGCCTACGCGCTGTGGCCCACCTTCACGATCGTCGTCGGCTCGACCTCCGCCGCCGCGCTGCCCGGCGCCCTGCTGCCCTGGGTGCTGCTGCCGCTGACCTCCGCGGCGTACAGCCCCCGGAAGGCCGCCGCACGGTCGGCCCTGCTGATCCCCTTCATGGGCGGCGTGAACGCCGCCTCGACACTGGCCGCGCTGCTGCCCGTGGGCCTGTACCTCCTCAGCCGCCCGCCCGGCCGGCGCCGGCGCGCGCTGCTCGGCTGGTGGATACCGGGCGTCGTGCTCGCCACCGTGTGGTGGGTGGTGCCGCTGCTCCTGCTCGGCGCGTACGGCGAGAACTTCATGCCGTACGTCGAGCAGGCCGACACCACCACCGCCACCATGTCCGCGACCGAGCTGCTGCGCGGCGCCGGGAACTGGGTGGCCTATCTGCACTTCGGTGAGGCGTGGCTGCCGGCCGGCTGGACCGTCGCGACCTCCGTCATCACCGTCCTCGCTTCGGCGTTCGCCGCGGCGCTCGGTCTCGCGGGCCTGGCCCGACGGGACCTGCCGGAGCGCCGCTGGCTGCTCCTGACCGTCCTGGCCGTCGTCCTGATCGCGCTCGCCGGGTACGGCGGATCCTTCGGCGGCCCGTTCCACGGCGCCGTCCAGGACTGGCTGAACGGGCCGTTGAAGCCGTTCCGCAACATCTACAAGTTCCAGCCGGGACTCGCCCTCGCGCTCGTCCTCGGACTGGCCCATCTGACGGCCGTGCTGTCCGGGAGCAGAGGCTCCCGCGCACTCCGCGCACTCCATGGTCGCCGCTGGGTGCCCGCGACAGCGGCGGTCCTCGTACTGCCCGGTCTGGCGCTCCCGTACGTCAACGGCTCGATCCTCCAGCCCGGGGCGTTCACCAAACTGCCCACCCACTGGGAGAAGGCCGCCGGCTGGCTCGAGGACAACGCCCCGAACACCCGGGCCCTGGTCGTCCCGGCGACGGCGCACGGCATCTACACCTGGGGTTCCCCCATCGACCAGCCGTTCGACGTGCTGGCCGAGACCCCCTGGGCGCAGCGGGACTTCGTCCCCTTCGGCACCCCCGGAGCACGCCGTATGACGGACGCCGTCGAGCAGGCGCTGCTGTCCGGCACCGAGGTTCCGGGCCTTCGGGCGTACCTCGCACGGGCCGGCATGCACGAGGTGGTCGTCCGCAACGACCTCGACCCCGACCAGATCGGCTACGTCCCGCCGCAGACGGTGAAGCGGACCCTGGAGTCGTCCGGCTACCGCAAGGTCACCGGGTTCGGCCCGCTGGTGACCGGCGGACGCATCGCCGCCGACACCCCGCTCCAGGTGCAGGGGCTCTATCCGCGGCTCCAGGCCGTGGAGATCTACCAGCCGCAGGACGCCGGGCGGCCCGGCAGGGTCGGTGTCTCGGCCGTGGCCGACACGGCCGTGGTCAGTGGCGGACCCGAATCGCTGCTCCAGCTGTCCGCCGATCCCTCGATGGCGGACAGGCCGGCCGTACTGGCCGGGGACACGCTTCCCAAGGGCGTCGTCGCACCGGTGAAGGCGGTCGCGGACGGGCTGCGCCGAGCCGACACCCGGTTCGGCCTGGTCAACAACAACACCTCGTACACCTACACCGCGGACGAGCGCAACCACCCCGACAGCATGCAGAACCCGGGCGAGAAGCCCAAGCAGATCCTGCCGTCGGAGGGCACCGACCACCAGACGACGGCGGTGCTGCGCGGCGCCGAGGCCGTGACGGCCTCCAGCAGCGGCAACTGGCTGTTCCACCTGCCGCAGTACGACCCGGTGAACGCCTTCGACGGCAACCCGGACACCGCGTGGGCCGAGGGCAGTCCCGGCGAGCCGGTCGGACAGTGGCTCCGGGTGGACTTCTCCCGGCCGACCGACATCCCGGCCTCCCTCCAGCTGACCCCCCTGCCGGGCGACGCCATGCGCGCGGCGCCCACACAGGTGCGGATCGAGACCGACCGCGGTTCGGCCGACAGCCCCCTGCGGACGAACGGCCTGCCGCAGACCGTCAAGGCCCCCGTCGGTGAGGCCTCCTGGATGAGGATCACCGTCCTCGCCGCGCAGCAGGCGCGCCCGGGTCTCTCCGGCGCCGGCTTCTCCGAGGTGTCGATCCCGGACGTGCAGGTGACCCGCATGCTGGCGCTGCCCGCCGACGCGGAGCGGACCGACGCGGCGGCGACCGTGTACTCCCTGCACCGCGGCACCGACGCGGGCGGCCTGTCGCCCTCGTCGGTCGAGGTGGGACTGCACCGGCGGTTCAGCACCGAGGAGTCGGGCGAGTACGAGGTGTCGGCGCGAGCCGTCGCCGTGCCCGGCGGCGCGCTGGACGAACTGCTCGACCGCTCGGCCCCCGGATCGAAGAACCGGCTGACGGCCGCCGTGGACTCCACCAGCCGTGACGGCACGTCACTCGGCGCCCGCAACCTGGTCGACGGCGATCTGACGACCGCCTGGATCGCGGGCGACCGGCCGGTCGTCCACCTGAGCTGGACCGGGATGAAGAAGATCGACGAGATCGTCCTCGCGGCGGCGGGCGGGGTGTCCACCCGGCCCGAGCAGGTGATGATCAGCTCCCCGCACGGCGCCGCGGTGGCCGACGTGGACGAGAACGGGTGGGTCCACTTCCCGGCGATCGAGACGAACCGGCTCGACATCACCATCACCAGGGTCGCGCCGCTCACCGTCCACAACCCGGTGGCGGACGCGCAGTTGCAGCTGCCCGTCGGGCTGAGCGAGGTGCACGTTCCCGCACTGGCCGATCTGCGGGTGCCGAGGCCGAAGCCGTCCGCGCGCTTCTCGCTGCCGTGCGGTGGGGGCCCGGACCTCGCCGTGGGCGGCGTCCTGCACAAGACGAAGGCCTCCGGACTCGTCCGGGACCTCACCGAGCGGCGCCCCGTCACCGTCACCCTCTGCGCGGGCGAGGAGAAGGACGGCACCCTGGAGCTTCCGTCCGGCGATCACGAGGTGGAGGCGAGTGACGCGGGTCCGCTGGTGATCACCGACGTCACGCTGACCCGCGGCACCCCGCGGGCACTGGACGGAGCGGCGGGCCGTGAGGCCACCGTCACCAGGTGGGCCGACGACAGCCGGACCGTCTCGGTGTCGGCGGGCGCCGGCGAGGCCGCCTACCTGCGGACCTACGAGAACGCCAACGACGGCTGGAAGGCCACCCTGGACGGCACGGAGCTCGAGCCGGTGCGCCTCGACGGCTGGCAGCAGGCCTGGGTGATCCCGGCCGGGGCGTCCGGCACGGTGACCATGGAGTTCGAGCCCTCCGGCTCGTACCGGGCAGCCCTGATCGGCGGTGCGCTCGCGCTCGTCGTCCTGGCCGCCCTGGCCTTCGCGGGGCGTCGGCGCGACGGCGGCGGCACCGACGAGGAGCTGCCCGAGCCCGCGGCCCCGGGGATGCTGCTCGGAACGCTCGCGCTGACCGCGGTCGTCGCGGTGGTGGCGGGGCCGCTGGCCCTGGTCGTGCCCGTACTCGCCGTGGCCGCGCGGTTCCGGCCGGGCGTGCTGGTGCCGACAGCGGCGGCGGCGATGGCCGGCGCCGGGCTCGTCGCGGCCCTGGGTGCCGGGGATCCGGTCGCCGACGGGGTGGGCGCGTTCAGCGGCCTGGCGCAGGTGCTCACGCTTGTGGCCCTGTCCGCCGCCCTTGTGACGGCGGTGAGGCCGACGTCCACGGCCGCCGGGCACGGGGGTGACGACGGACACGGAGGCGACGACGGGCAAGGCGCCCTCGACGGGCATGAGGGCGACGGCGGTTCCGACGCGCGGGAAGCCGGACCGGTCGTCACGGCAAGGCCGCGGGGAACCGGCGACGGGCACCGGTCCGAGCCGCCCCTCTGGCGGCCGGAAGGCGATGGCCCCTCGTGACCGCGCCGTGGGCCGCCGTCGGGAGGGGGACCGGCACCCCTCCCGGCAGGGTCCGGATTCCCTTTCCGACAGTCGACGAGGTGTCGCGGCACTGCCTCAGCGACGACGAGCCGGAGAGCGTACACATGGAGGTCCACCTGCCCGGGCGGCTGGACCCGGTACGGCTCCGGGCCGCGTTCCGGCGGGCGCTCCTGGCGCACCCCCGGGTGCTGGCACGGGAAGTGCCCGACCGCGGGCACCGGCGGTCCTTCGCGTGGGAGCTGACCGGTGGACCGGACAGCGATCCGGTGAGTTTCGCGGGGTCGGGGCCTGACGCCTTGGCGCGGGCCCGGGCCCGCGCCCTGACGGAATGCCCGCCGCTCTCCCTGGCGCCGCCGATGCGCCTGGAAGTCGTCCAGGTGGAAGAGGGCGGGACCGTACTGCTGCTGACGTTGCATCACACCGCTCTCGACGCCGGATCGGGGCTGCGGGTGCTCGCCACGACCGCCGAGCAGTACGGCGGCACGGCGGCCCTCCCGGTCCCCGGGCGGGTCCGGCCGGGGCACTCGGGCCCGGCTCCGGGCGGGACCGGCGCCACCGGCCGCACCGTACGGACCCGGCCCGTACGGGTCGCGCCGGACTCCCGCCCCGGGCCGGTACGCGCCCGTGCCGTGGGCAACGGCATGGTGCGGGCGGACCTGCCCGTTCCGATGCGTGCGGCGCGGGACGGAGGCCTCCCGCCCTGGACCGTCAACGACCAACTGCTTGTCGCCGCCTCCCTGATGGTGGGCCGCTGGAACGTCTCGCAAGGCCGGCCGGCCGGTCCGGTACGGCTCACGATGCCCGTGGACGACCGTCCGCGCGGCTCGGAGATGCCGATGGGCAACGGAACCCGGCTCGTCGAGGTGGTCATGACCTCCGAGGACCCGCGCGACACGGAGCTGCTGCTCGGCGAGCGGCCGGACCCGGAGGCCGTGGACCGGCTGCTGCGCACCACCGCCCGGCGCACCCGCGCGCTGAAGTCGGCACAGGGCGCTCCCATGGGCGCCGGGGCGAGCCTGCTGACCGCACCGCTGCTCCCGGTCGGCGTCCGGGGCGTGCTCACCCGCGGCGCCCGGCGGGCGGCGGCGTCCTGGACGTCGACGGCGCTGGTCACCAACCTCGGACGCGTGCCGTACGCGCTGGACTTCGGCGACGCGGGCCGGGCGACGGCCGTGTGGTTCTCCGCACCGGCGCGGATGCCGCGCGGGCTGAGCGTGGCGGCGGCCTCCACCGGCGGGCGACTGCACGTGACACTGCGCTGGTCGCGGGCGCTGCTCGGTGACGCGGCAGGCGCGGAACTGGCGGGCCTGTTCGCGGAGTCGCTGTCGACGACGTCTCTCACCCCGACCGGGGCCGACGCACCGCGTCCGGACACGACCCCGGCGCGAGCCCGCTCCACCCAGGACAACCACAAGAGGCCGTCATGACCCGCTCAGCCACCGGCCCGGCAGCAACCGGCGCGGCAACCACCGGCTCTGCAGCAGCCGACACGGCAGCAGCCGGCTCGGTAACCACCGGTTCGACAGCAACCGACCCGGTAGCAACCGAATCCGCAGCAGCCGACCCGGCCGTAGCCGGTAAGTCGCCCGGGACCGAGACGACTTCGCCGGGCCCGCGTACCCCCGGGCTGCGGGACTTCTACGAGAACCCCACCGTTCCCGTCGCCTCCGGGGAAGCCCGGACACTCCGGCAGGCCCGGATGCTGGCCGACGCGCTCGGCCCCGTGGGCCCCGGCCGTCCGGCCGCGACCGTGCTCGACGTGGGCTGCGGGGACGGCTCGGCGGGCGCGATCGCGGCCCGCGTACTCGACGGGCACCGCATCGTGGGGATCGACTGGTCGCAGGACGCCCTGCGCCGGGCGGCCCCGCGCCTCAGCCAGGTCGTCCGCGGCGAGCTGACCGGAAGCGGGCTGCCGTTCGCCTCCGGCAGTGCCGACGCCGTCCTGTTCAGCGAGGTCGTCGAGCACCTCGTCGACCCCGACAGCGCCCTCGACGAACTGCGCAGGGTCCTGCGACCCGGTGGACACCTCATGCTCTCCACGCCGAACCTCGCCGCCTGGTACAACCGCGCGCTGCTGCTCGTTGGGGTCCAGCCGGTGTTCTCCGAGGTGAGTCTGCGCCGCATCCACGGCAGACCGGGCAGCGAGGTCGTGGGTCATCTGCGGCTGTACACGGCGCGCGCGCTCCGCGAGTTCGTGGCGGCGTCCGGGTTCGAGGTGGTGAAGGTCGCCGGTGCGCCGTTCCACGGAGTCCCGCGCCCGCTCCGGCCGCTGGACCGGCTGGCCTGCGGGGCGCCGTCGCTCGCGTCCATCCTCCTCGTGCATGCGAGAAAGGTGTAGCCCGTGGTGTGGGGTGTGGCCGCCGCGCTGGTGGCGAACGTCCTGTACAGCACCGGCTTCGTCCTGGAGAAGCGGGCGCTGGCCGGCATGCCGCCGCTGAGTGCCGCGCAGCCGGGCCGGGCCCTCCTCCTGCTGGCCGGCCGACCCCTGTGGATCTGCGGGGCCGTGGCCCTTGCCCTGGGGTTCGCCGCGCAGCTGGCCGTCTACCGCACACTGCCGATCGCCGCCGCCCAGGGCCTGTTCCTGTCCGGTCTCGTCCTCCTGCTCGTCCTCTCGTCGGTGGTGCTCGGCGAGCGTCCCTCCGGCCGCGAGCGGCGTGCGGTGGCCGTCATCGGTCTGGCGCTCGTGATGGTGGTGGCCTCGCTGTACGAGACCAGCGAGGAGATCAGCCGTACCGCTCCCACCGGCATCCTCCTTGCCCTGTGCCTGCCGACCCTCGCGGCCGGTCTCGTGCTCTACGCGGCCGCGGAGCGGCGCGCCCGCCGACGGCATCGGCAGCCGACCACCGGAGTGGCCTACGCGGTCGCCGTCGGACTGATCTACGGCGTCAGCTCGCTCGCGATCAAGGGCGTCTCCGGGCACGTGGACACCGCGGACCTCCTGGGCTCCGTGCCCGTCCTGCTCGCCTCCCCCTACCCGTACCTCCTGCTGTTGACAGGGGTCAGCGGCCTTGTGCTGTCGCAGACCGCCCTGCAGCGCTGCCGGGCGTCCCTGATCGTCCCGGTGTGCTCGACGGTGAGCTGCGTGTTCTCCATCGTGAGCGGCACGATCGCGTTCGACGAGCCGCTGCCCGACGACCCGTTGCGGCTGTTACTGCGTCTCGGCGGCACCGTGCTGGCACTGACGGTCCTGCTCACCCTGCCGCGACACGAGGCGAACACCCCCACACCCGAAGGAACCCGGTCATGAAGCCCGACAGCCCGCTGCTCAAGATTCTCGCCTGCCCGCTCGACAAGGGGCCGCTGATCCTGGACGAGACCGGGGGCGCTCTCTACAACCCGCGCCTGCGCCGCCTCTATCCGATCGTCGACGGCGTTCCGCAACTGCTTCCCTCCTCGGGCGTGCCCGCCGTCGTCGAGGAATCCGCTGGCGAGGAATCCGCTGGCGAGGAACCCGCCGTCGAGGAACCCGCCGTCGAGGGTGACCATGACGTGTGAGTTCCCCGAGACCAGGTAGGCCGGACCGGCCGGGCCGTGCCGGGGCCCGTCAGCGGCCGGCGGCCGGCGGTGTCGGCCGGAGCGCGTCGACCAGCCCTTCGAGAGCGGGTCCGTCCACGGTCGCCGTTCCCGTGAGCGTGCCGACCAGGGCCTGGGCGAGGACGGTGGCGGTACCGATCCGGGTGTCCTCCCCTTCGTCGCCGGTGGCCTTTCCGATCACGGCGTCGCGCACCGCGTACGAGACGGCCGCGTCCCCGAACAGGTCGGGGAAGGAGAGCGCCATCATGCACACGCCCACGTTGGCGGCGAGGATCGACCGACCGGCGAGTTCGGGAGCCGTGCGCAGCCGCCCGGCGTCCCGGCAGCGCTCCACCGCCGTCAGCAGGATCGCCTGGGCCTCCGTGATCGCCCGAGGCCTGGCGTCGCCCGTGGGCGTGAACATCAGGCGGTAGAGGTGCGGGTTGCGCAGCGCGAACGCGACATGACTGTCCCAGGCCGTACGCAGGTCCGCCACCGGGTCGTCGGTGAGCGGGTTCTGCCGCTTGGCGGCGAGGAAGCGCTCGAAACCGATGTCGGCCACGGCCGTGAGCAACCCCTGCTTGTCGCCGAACTGGCGGTAGATCTCGGGCATGCCGACCTTCGCCCGGTCGCAGATGGCCCGGGTCGAGATCGCCAGGGCGTCCTTGGTGGCGAGCAGTTCCCCGGTGGCTTCCAGGATGCGCTCTCGGGCCGTCGACATGGCTTCCACGATAACAGCGCTAACACGGGGGACCTGGGCGGATCCGCCCGCGGGAGGGCGGGTCGGAAACCTCCCCCGCTCCCCTTGTAATCGTCGCTTACATTCCGTGTTAGCGTTGAGAACGACTTGGGGGGTGGCCGCCTCCGAGCCGTCCGACCGTTCGCGACCAGAGAGCTGGTGTTCCCCATGAACCGTTCGACGTTCCGCCGCGCCGCCGCAGGCGTCGGCGCGGCCACCGTGAGCGTGACCCTCCTCGCCGCCTGCGGGGGCCGGGAGGAGGACGCCGGCGGCTCCCCGTCCGCCGCCCCCGCCGCGAAGGCCGCCGCCCCGGAGTTCACCGCCACGCACATCGGCGGGCCGACGACGATCCTGGAGGTCGGAGGCCTGCGCCTCCTGCTCGACCCGACGTTCGACGCGCCGAAGAAGTACGAGAGCGGCCTGGAGAAGCTCCGGGCGCCCGCCCTCGGCATCGACGGGATCGGCAGGATCGACGCCGTACTCCTCTCGCACGACCAGCACGACGACAACCTCGACGACAAGGGCCGCGCCCTGCTCGAAGACGTACCCGTCGTCCTCTCCACACCCGGCGCCCGGAAGCGTCTCGGCGACCACGTCACCGGCATGAAGAGCTGGGACACCCACGAGCTGAAGACCGCCGGCGGCACCGTCGAGGTCACCGCCGTGCCCGCCCTGCACGGCCCCGACGGGGTGGACCGCGGCGCGGACGGCGAGGTCACCGGATTCGTCCTCAGCGGCCGGGGCGTCCCCACCACCTACATCTCCGGCGACAACGCCTCGGTCGAGGTCGCCGGGCAGGTCGGCGACCGCGTCAGGAAGGAGATCGGCCCCATCGACACGGCCGTCCTCTTCGCCGGCGCCGCCCGTACCCCCGCCATCCTCGACAACGCGCCGCTGACCCTCACCTCCGAGGACGCGGCCCTTGTGGCGAAGGACCTCGACCCCCGCAAGGTCGTGCCGGTGCACACCGACAGCTGGAACATCTACTCCGAGGACACGCGGTCCCTCGTGCGGGCGTTCCGGGACCAGGGCATCGAGGCGAAGCTCGTCGACCTCGCACCGGGCGGCACCCCGAAGAACCTCGCGTGACCGCCCACCCGCTTTTCCTCCCCGCCTTCCCCCGCCACCTTCCGCGAAAGGAATCTCCGTGACCGCCTCCACCACCCTGCGCGAGGTGATCGGCCTGCCCCAGGAGCTGCCGTGCCTGAGCGAGTCGACCCTGATCATGATCGACTTCCAGAACACCTACCGCACCGGCGTCATGCTGCTCGACGAGGCCGAGCGGGCCGTCGCCGCCGGCGCGCGCCTGCTCGCCGCCGCCCGCGCCGCGGGCGCCCCGGTCGTCCACGTCGTCAACGACGGCGGCGAGGGCACTCCGTACGACATCCGCGCGGAGATCGGCGCGATCAGCGACGAAGTCGCCCCGGCGGAGGGGGAGAAGGTCGTCGTCAAACAGTTCCCCGACGCCTTCCACGCCACGGACCTCGAAGAGACCCTGAAGGGCCTCGGCGTCGGCGTCGGCGGAGATCTCGTCATCGCCGGCTTCATGACGCACATGTGCGTCCTCTTCACCGCACAGGGCGCCTTCAACCGCGGCTACCGTCCGATCGTGGTCGCCGAGGCCACCGCGACCCGCTCCCTGGCCGCGCCGGACGGCACCGTGCTCCCGTCGGACGTACTGCGGGCCGCGAGCCTGACGACGGTCGCCGACCTGTTCGGAACGGTGGCCCGTACGGTCGACGAACTCGTCTCCACGGCACCGGTGAACTGACCCCCGACATCGGGAGTTCACCAGAGGTGCGCGGAAAGACCGCCTGATGATCGGTTGCGGGTCGCCCGGCTCGGCGGTAATGGCGGTCGGCCCGTGACATCACTCCGGGCGTTCCCGTACGTGCGCCCCTGGAGGACGTGTGCCACCCGCCGCCGAGACCGTGCGCGACGAGGTCGACGGCGAGGAGGCGGCGGGCGGCGCACCGGTCGCTCCGGACGCCCCACGCGGCCCGCGTTCCCCGGTCGTCGTCGGTCCGCTCGCCGCCGCCCTGCTCACCGCCGTGCTGTTCTGCCTCGCGACCCGGCTCTCCCGCAGCTACCCCTTCGGGCCCGTGACCAGGAACGTCGTCGACCTCGGCCAGCAGTACCTGCCGTTCCACGCGTACTGGCGCGCCTTCCTCCGCGGCGAGACGCACGGCGACGCGTTCCTCAACTGGAACTCCGGATTCGGCTCCAACTTCCTCGGCGACATCGGCACCTATCTGAGCAGCCCCTTCGACCTGTTCGTCGTGCCCTTCCCGGCGGACCGCGTCGAGCTCGCCCTGTACGCCGTCACCGCCGCCAAGATCACCGCGGCCGGGGCGGCGATGGCGCTGCTGCTCCTGCGGCTGCGCCCCGGCCCCTGGCCGCTCGCCGCCGTGCTCGGCACCGCGTACGCGCTATCCGGCTGGACCTTCAACTCCGGTGCGAGCGTCCCGATGTGGCTCGACGGCCTCGTCGCGTTCCCGCTGCTCTGCCTGGTCGGGGAGTGGGCCCGCACCGGGCGCCGCCCCGTCCTCGGGCCCCTCGTCGTCGCGCTCGCCTGGACCGCCAACTTCTACACGGCGTACATGGCCACCCTGGGCGCCGCCGTCGTCCTCGTCGTACGGCTCCTCACCGCCGACGAGACGGCCCCCGCCCGGCGACGCCTCGCCGGAGGGCTGCGCGCCGTCCGCGCCGTCCTCATCGGCGTCGGGCTCTCCGCACCGCTCGTCGCGGTCGTCTTCCTCGCCACGAAGGTCGCCGATCCCACCCCCGAGACCACCTTCGCGCCCGCGGCCTGGACGGAGGTCCTCGCCCGGTTCCTGCCCGCCACCTCGAACGTCGCCACCCCCGGCCTCTTCATCGGCACGCCCGCGCTCGCCCTCGCCCTGACCCTGCCCTTCAACCGGGCCGTCGTCCCGCGCGTCCGGGCCGGCTGGTCGGTCGCGGTCGTCCTGGTGACGCTGTCCCTCCAGTGGGGGCCGACCCATCTGCTCTGGCACGCGGGAGCCTCACCGAACGGCAATCCGTACCGTCAGGTCTTCGTCCTGTGCGGGCTGCTGCTGATCGCCGCCTGGTTCTCGGCCGCCCCGGGCGTGCCGCGACCCGGTGCGCTCCTCGCGGGCGGCGCTCTGCTCGGGCTCCTGGCGTGGGCGGCCCGGGGGAGCGCCGACATCGACCGGTGGACCTACCCCGTCCTCGGCGTGGCGGCGGTCCTGGCCCTCGTGGCCACCGCTCTCCTCGCCACGCTGAACGGCGCCCGGCTGAACGGCAACCGTGCCCCCGCGCGCGTACTCCCCGTTCTGGCCGTGATCCTGCTCCTCGCCGCGCAGACGGGCGAGGCGGCCGTCAACGGGAAACGGACCGAGGAGCAGCAGCGGGCCAAGGTCGACTGGTCGCCCCGGATCGGCCCCTGGCACACCTCCGTCGCCGACGAGGTGGCGCGCGCGGACGCCTGGCCCCGGCACCGTACGGAGCCGGGAGAGGTCCCCGGCGGCAACGACGCGCTGCTCGTCGGCGGGCAGGGCGCCGACTACTACAGCAGCCTCACCGCGGAGGTGACCTCCCGGACCCTGACCTCCCTGGGCTTCGGCCACTACGCCAAGGGCAGGCATCCGGTCAGCCTCGACCATCCCGTGACCGACGTCCTGTTCTCCATCGGCACCCGCGTGCGATCGGAACCCACGGAGCCGGTACGACAGGACGCGCCGCCCCGCGCCACGGTCTCCGTCGCCACCACTCCCGTACCGCCGCTGGTCACCGTCCGCCCGCCGGAACGGCCGGCCACGCCCCCCGGGGACTCCGCGTTCGCGGCGCAGGAGCGCCTGCTCGGCGCCGACGTGTACGAGCTGCCGACCGCCGTCCGCACCGGACACACCCTCACCACCCGCTGCCCGGCGGGCTCCCAGGTCTGGTTCTGGGCGCCGGACTACCGGGGCACGGCGGCCCTCCCGGGGGAGCGGTCCGCGGACTTCGACGGCAGGCCGCCCGCCGTCCGCGCTCCCATGCGGGCCCTCGGCACCGTGCCCGATTCCGGGGCGGTGCGCATCGACCTGAGCTCCGAGGCCGAGCCGCGGCTGCCCCGTCAGCCGGTCGGCTGCCTGCTCCGGGCCCGGCTCGACTCCGCCGTACGGCAGTTGACCGCCACCGGCGCCACCCGCGTACGGGCCACCGGACACACCGTCACGGCCGAACTGCCCCCGGGCAGCAGGGGCGTCGCCGTGCTCGCCACCCCCCGCGTCTCCGGCTGGCACTGCGCCGCCGGCGAGGCGGCACCGCGGCCCGCGCGCGCGTACGAGGGGCTGGTCGCCGTCCCGCTCGACGGCCGGGCGAGCACGGTCACGTGCTCCTTCCGGCCCCCCGGGCTGCGCCTCGGCGGCGCCGTTGGCACGGCCGCGCTCCTCGCCCTGGCGGTGACGGGGGTCCTGCACCGGCGCTCCCGCCGGTGAGGCGGCCCCGCGCGGGCCTTCCGGGCGGCCTCCGCGCGCTTTCCGCAGAGGACGACAAGAGTTCACCCGGAGTGCACGCGCGGATCGTTCGCCCGGAGAGGGCGAGCGTTAATGTGCCCGCCGTAGCGGCGTTTAATTGTTCGATTCAGTATGGGGATTCCGAGTGCCGAAACTGTCCGTCGTCGTACCGTTCCACAATGTCGGTCCTTACGCGCCCGACACCCTGCGCAGCCTCGCGAACAACGCGGATCCCGAATTCGAGTTCCTGCTGATCGACGACTGCTCGACGGACGACACCCCGGAAATCCTCGACCGCTGGCGCGACCGTCTGCCGAACGCCACCGTCATCCGGCACGAGACGAATCGCGGCGTCGCCCAGGCCCGCAACACGGGAATCGACGCGGCGCGCGGCGACTACCTCACCTTCCTCGACGGCGACGACTGGTACGCACCCGGCCACCTCGCCGCCGCCGTCGCCGGAATCGACCGGCTGGGCTGCGATTTCGCCCGCACCGACCACGTCCTCTCGGAGGGCCGGAAGCGGCAGATCCGTTACGCCCCCGCCAAGCGCCGCGACACGGTCATGGACCCCCGGGACGGAATCTCACCCGCCAGCATGGTGACGATGGTGGACTATCCGTTCGTCCCCTTCGGCATTTACGGCGCCGGGCTCTTCGAGAACGGCGCCTCGCGTTTCGAGACGTCCCTGAGAACGGCCGAGGACCGCCTCTGGGTCTGGCGGCTCCACCTCAAGGCGCGTACCTTCGCCGCGCTTTCCCTGCACGGGGTCTTCTACCGGCGGGGCGTCACCACCTCGCTCACCCAGATCACCGACAACCGGCAGCTGGACTTCATTCCGTCGTACGACACCCTGCTCGACGACGTCTCCCGGGACGCGGAGGCGGACCGGTTCCTTCCGAAAGCGGTCCGCACCTACTGCGCGATGATCGCCTTCCACATGGGCAAGGTCGGAAAGTACGAGCCCGACGTCGCCCAGCGGCTCCGCGCCGACGTCGCCGACGCACTGCACCGGATGCCGCAGCAGGTCCTCGACGAGACCCTGGCCACCATGGACACCCCCCGCAGCACCCTCCTCCGGAGCCTGCGCGACACCGGAAGGACCGCCTGACCCATGGCACCCGAGAAGGCCACGGCCCCCGACACGGCGCCCCGGAAGGCCCCGGACACGGCTCCCGTCCCGACCCGGGACCCGGACACCGTCCCCGGCGCGGCGGCCGACCCCCGCCCCGTCCAGATCTTCCAGGTCTCCACCCTGTACGGCGCGGCCACCCTCGCCGCGTCCCTCGACGCCGGACAGTTCGGCCCCCGCGAGGACGCCCGCCGACTCCTGCTGATCTCGCGCAACGCCGAGATCCCGGAGACGGCGCTGCGCCTGGAGACCATGACCGGGTACGAGCGCATCGCCGCCCGCTTCGACGGCACCCTCGACTGGAACGAGACGATCCACCCGTACCACCCCGCCGCCTGGGCCCCCCGCCCCGAGGAGGCACCGCTCTGGCAGCGCGTGCTGCGCACGGCGTGGGACCTGGGCACCGCCCCGGTGGAGCTGATCGTCGAGTCCATCCAGGTCAACCCCGCCAAGGCACTGGCCGGCACCTTTCCCGAGAGCAGCCTCCACGTCTACGCGGACGGCCTCATGAGCTACGGCCCGACCCGCAACGACCTCGCGCAGTCGATCGCCTGCCGCGTCCGGCGGGTCCTCCACCTCGACCTGGTGCCGGGCCTGCGCCCCCTCCTCCTGAGCGAGTACGGCGTCGAGCCGGAGCTCGTCCCCGACGACGCCTTCCGCGCGGTCCTCGCCGAGATCGCCGAGGAGGCCGCCGACGACCCGGACGTCGCGCGGGCGGTGGCCGCCGAGCCCACGGCGCTCCTCCTCGGCCAGTACCTCGCCGCGCTCTCCCTGCTCACCGCGGAGGAGGAAGAGGAGCTCCACCTGAGGATGCTGCGCGGGGCGGTGGAGGCCGGGCACCGCTCGGTCGTCTTCAAGCCGCACCCGAGCGCGCCCGCCGGCTACTCGCGGGCCCTCCACGAGGAGGCGGAACGGTCCGGCGTACGGCTCACCGTCCTCGACGGCCCCCTGCTCGCCGAGACCTTCTACGAACGGTGCGCGCTCCGGCTCGTCGTCGGCTGCTTCTCCACGGCGATGTTCACCGCCGCCGTCTACTACGGCGTCCCCATCGCGCGCGTGGGCACGGTCGAGGTACTCGAACGGCTCACCCCCTTCGAGAACAGCAACCGCGTCCCGCTCACCGTCGTCGACCACCTGGTCGCGGACCTGGAGGGGGACGGGGAGCCCGCGGTCCCCGGGCCAGCCCCGGACTCGCTCACGCCGCTGGTCCGCGCCGTCGGCTACTGCATGCGGCACAAGAGCCACCCGGGGATGCGGGAGGAGGCCGCGGACTTCCTGGCCGCGCACCACGCCGACCCCGGCATCGCGCACCACTTCACCGCCGAACGGCTGACCCGGCTCGGCCTCCCGGGCGGGACGGAGGCCCCGGCACCGGCGCCGGGCGGCACGTCCTTCCGGTTCGGCCGGGGCCTCGTACGGTCCCGGCGGGGCTGAGCACGCGCCGTACGGTCCCGGCGCGGCCGTGTCGTGGCCGCGCCGGAGCCGCCCGCGTGGCTCTCCCGGCGTCTCCGGGCCGGCCCGTGGTCCTCTCGGCCCCTCCGTGTCACCGCGGGGGCCTCAAGCCTCTCCCGGGTCACCGGAGGGCCCTCAGCCCCTCCCGTGTCACCGGGCGGTGGCGGACCTGACCAGGGTGAAGACCGCGCCCTCAGGGTCCGCCACCTGGGCGAGCCGCCCCGCCGTGCCCTCGCGCGGCGGGCGCAGCACCCGACCGCCGAGCTCCACGACGAGCCGCGCGGCCGCGTCCGTGTCGGCGACCTCGAAGTACGTCATCCAGTGCGGGCCGCGGTCCCGGGGCAGCGCGTCGCCCACGCCGTGCAGGGAGGCCACCGGGAGCCCGTCCACGTGGAGCGTCGCGTAGTCCCGGTCGGCGGACACGACCGGCTCCACCTCGTAGCCGAAGACCGACCGGTAGAACTTGCCGACCGACGTCTCGTAGGTGAGCAGCTCGTTCCAGACCGGGGTCCCGGGCGGACCGGCCGCCGCCGTGCCGTGGTGCGCCTCCGCCTGCCAGACGCCGAAGACCGCGCCCGTCGGGTCGGAGCAGATCGCGAGACGCCCGGCCTCGCCCGCGTCCAGCGGGCCCACCGCCACGGTGCCGCCGCAGCCGCGGATGCTCTCGGCGGTCTCGTCGGCGTCGGCGGTGGCCAGATAGGGGGTCCAGGCGATCCGCAGGTGCCGGTCGGGCGGCAGCCGACCGATGCCCGCGACCTCCTTGCCGTCGAGCAGCGCGCGCACGTACGGCCCGAGCTGCTGCGGACCGGGCACGAAGTCCCAGTCGAAGAGCGCGTTGTAGAACTCCAGCGTGGCGTCAAGCCCGTGCACCATCAGGCTCACCCAACAAGGTGTGCCGGGTGTGCGCCGAGTCGCCTCGGTCATCGTGACTCTCTCCTCGGACCGTCGTCGTGCCCGTGCCCCTGTCCGATGGTGACACCGACGGGGCCCCGGCGCGCACCGGCCCCACCAACGAGTGACGTGATCCTGCGGTGCTGACGCGGGAAGGACGCCGGGTCGGCCCTCCGCGGCCGTGTGGCTGCGCGAGGATGGCACCCATGAAGCCCATCATCTCCGCAAGCGAACTTCTGAGCGAGTCGGCCGGGGCCCGGCCGCCGGTCCTTCTGGACGTCCGCTGGACGCTGGGCGGCCCGCCCGGCCGGCCCGCGTACGAGGCCGGGCACCTCCCCGGCGCGGTCTACGTCGACCTGGACACGGAACTGGCGGGCCCGGCCGGCGACGGCGGACGGCACCCGCTGCCCGACCAGGAGGTCTTCGGGGCCGCGATGCGCCGGGCGGGCGTCTCGGCGGACACGCCGGTCGTCGTCTACGACGGAGGCCTCGGCTGGGCCGCGGCCCGCGCCTGGTGGCTGCTCCGCTGGGCGGGGCACCCGGACGTACGGGTCCTGGACGGTGGCCTCGCGGCCTGGCCGGGGGAGCTCACGGAGAAGGTCCCCGTGCCGGAGCCCGGCGACTTCCGGCCGGAGCCGGGCGCGCTCGGCCTGCTCGACGCCGACGGCGCGGCGGCGCTCGCCCGTTCGGGTCTGCTCCTGGACGCGCGGGCGGCCGAGCGCTACCGCGGGGACGTGGAGCCGATCGACCGGGTGGGCGGCCACATCCCGGGCGCGGTCTCGGCCCCGACGACCGAGAACGTCGACGCGGAGGGGCGTTTCCTGGACGCCGACGTCCTGAGGGACCGTTTCGCCGCCCTGGGCGCGGCGGAGGAGACCCCGGTCGCGGTCTACTGCGGCTCCGGTGTCTCCGGCGCCCACGAGGTCCTGGCTCTGGAGATCGCCGGTATCCGGGCGGCCCTCTACGCGGGCTCCTGGTCGGAGTGGTCCGCCGACCCCAGCCGCCCGGTGGCCACGGGCCCCGAGCCGCAGTAGCGGAAACGAACGGGGCCCGCACCGATCAGGCGCGGGCCCCGTTCCCGTACAGCTACAGCTACAGCTACAGCTACAGCCGGAGTCACGGCTCCGCCGTCAGTCCTGCTTCTTCCTCCGCGTGCCGAAGACGATCTCGTCCCAGCTGGGCACGGCCGCCCGGCGGCCCGGACGGACGCCGTCCGCCTCGGCCTGGCGGTCCGTGGTGCCGGTGAGCCGATCGCGGTGACCCGAGACCGCGCGCGGCATCAGGACGTCGGCGTACGCGGAACCCGCGCCCGCCGAGGCGGCCGGGGCCGGCGGCTCCTCCACCTCGACCTCTTCCGAGGGCTCCGAGTCCGGCTGCTCGGGCACGACCATGTCGCCGCGGAAGCTCGGCACGGCCTCGAGGAGGCTGGTCAGCGAGTCGCGCTCGTCCTCCGGCTCGACGGGTGCGGGCGCCCGGTCCAGCTGGCGGTCCGACCGGTCGATCTGGCGGTCGAGGGCCCGGTCGAGGGGCCTGTCCCGGGGCAGTCGGGCGATGCGCGGCACGAAGGGGAAGCTCGGTTCCGGCGCGGCGGCGATCGTGTCGTCGGTCTCGCCGATCAGGGCACGTGCCTCGTCGTCCACGGCTTGGACGAGCCGCCGGGGCGGGTCGTACGTCCAGCTGGCCGTGTGGACCTCGCCCGCGACCCGGTAGACGAGCAGCACCTCCCAGGTGCCGTCGTCGCGCCGCCAGGAGTCCCACTGCACGGTGTCCTTCTCGGCGCCGCGCAGCAGCAGCCGCTCCTGCACCGTCTCGCCGAGCTGGGGGCCGCTGTTCTCGCCGGGCCTGCGGACCGGGGTCTTGCGGGCCCGCTCCGCCATGAAGGCGCGCTCGGCGAGCACGGGGCCCTCGAAGCGGCGCACGCGGTCGACGGGGATGCCGGCGAGCTGGGCGACCTCCTCGGCGGAGGCACCGGCTCGTATCCGCGCCTGGATGTCGCGGGGGCGGAGGTGGCTCTCCACCTCGATCTCGATCTGGCCGAGGCGCGCGCGGTCGTTGCGCACGGCGGCGCGGAGCCGCTCGTCGATCGGAAGTGTGTACTCCGTGCTGTCAGCAGCCTTCAGCACCAGTCGTGTGCCGTCGTTTGAGACGGCCACGACACGCAGTTCGGGCATGGGGACCTCCCGGGTGGTGCCTGCCGACGTCACGTGCGTCGCTGCTTCCGCTAGTCGAGTGTGGCCTGCCCGGGTGCAGCCTGCCACTACCTTGCCGAGTTGCCCGGCGTGTCGGGCGTGGACCCTGGAACGCCGTTATGACACGGTTACCTGTTCGCTACTCGGAGTGACAGGCGGTCACCCTCCGCAGTCGGTTCCCGTGCGTCGCCGCGGCGCCGCCGGTTCGAGCGCCGTGTCCGGCCCCCTCCCCTTGATCCCGGGCACCCGTGAAGGCGTCCGGACCCAGGGTTCGTCAATGTACTCCATTCGGGCCACCTGGGTGGACCGGCGCGCCGCCCAACTTCTCGGGCGGTACGGGAGTTGAGTGTCCGCGATCTTCCCCCGTACGTGTCGCTCTTCACAGAAACGGCAGAAACGGAACTATTCGCTTCGCCCATATGTCCCTTCTGGGTGCAAGACGAACAGAAGAGCCGTCAGGGGTTGGCGATGCGTCACAGGCCGGAAACCGACACGGAGGAACCGGAGGGGAAGGAGGGTGGCAGGAGAAGGATCGACCTGAGCGTGGCTCAGGTCTCGGGCAGCGCGCTGGCCGCGGTCATCGCCGCCAAACTCGCCTCCACCCTCGGCGTGTACGGCACGATCGTCGGCGCCGGTGTGATCAGCGTCATCGCGACCTGCGGCGGCCCGCTCTTCCAGCACCTCTTCCGGCGCACCGGCGAGCAGGTGCGGGACGTGACCGCCGCCGCCAAGCCGAGGGCCCGTCAGGTGCCGGTCGCGGCCGGGGTCCGGGACGACCGCACCCTGATGCTCGGGACGGTCCCGGCGCCCCTCCCGCACGACGAGGAGTTCGGCGAGGCGACCACCCACGGCACCCGGGTCCGGGGCTGGAAGCGTCCGGCCGTCGCCGCCGCCCTGGTCTTCGGCGTCACGATGGGCGGCATCACCACCTACGAGCTCGTCTCCGGACAGGACTTCAGCGGTACGCGGGGGGCCACCACCTTCGGCTCCGTCGTCAGCGGCGGCGACACCGGGCAGCGGGCGCCGGACCGGGACGGGGAACCCGCGCCCGCCGGTTCCGGATCCGCCGAGGACACCGGGCGCCCCGGGGACGGCGCCGGCAGCCCCTCGACGGACGGCACCCCGGCCCCGGGCGGGCCGGACACCGGGCGGAACGGCACCGCGACCCCCTCGCCGGAGCCGACCCCCTCCGGCTCCACCGGAGGCGAACCGACACCCACCCCGTCGGAGCCGACGGCGGACCCGACGACAGACCCGACGACGGAGCCGGCCACCCCCACCCAGGAGCCGACGACGGAGACCGGGCGGACGGAGACCCCGGCGCCGGAGGCGCCCGGGACCGGAGCGACGGAGGGCACCGGAGGAACCGAGTGACCGTCAGTCGCCCAGCACCCGCCGCAGATGGTCGTTGGCGAACAGCCGGTCCGGGTCGAGGCGGTCGCGGAGCGCCGTGAACTCGGCGAAGCGCGGGTAGACCTCGGAGAAGTACGCGGCGTCGCGCGTGTGGAGCTTGCCCCAGTGGGGCCGGCCCCCGTGCGCCGTCATGATGCGCTCCACCGCCGTGAAGTACGCGCGGTGGGGCGTCCCCCGGTAGAGGTGGACGGCGATGTACGCGGTCTCCCGCCCCGAGGCCGTGGACAGCGTGATGTCGTCCGCCGGAGCCGTCCGCACCTCCACCGGGAAGCTCACCTTGAGCGGCGAGCGCTCGACCATCGCCTTGAGCTCGCGCAGCGCCGTGACCGCCGCCTCGCGCGGAAGCGCGTACTCCATCTCCAGGAAGCGGACCCGGCGCGGCGAGGTGAAGACCTTGTACGGGATGTCGGTGTACGTACGGGCCGACAGGGCCCGGCTGGAGATCCTGGCGATCGACGGGACGGCGGGGGGCACGGCGCGGCCCAGTGAGCAGGCCACCTGGAAGAGCCCGTTGGAGAGGAGCTCGTCGTCGATCCAGCCGCTGATCCGGCCGGGGGGAGCGGCGGGGCCCGCGCTGCGGTTGTTGCGCTTGGTGTTGCAGTTGTCCGTGTGGGGGAACCAGTAGAACTCGAAGTGCTCGTTCTCCGCGTGCAGCGCGTCGAAATCCGAGGTGACCCGGTCGAAGGTCATCGGCTCCTCGCGCGCGGTGAGCAGGAAGACCGGCTCCACCGCGAAGGTGATCGCCGTGATCACGCCGAGCGCGCCGAGCCCGATCCTGGCCGCCGCGAAGACCTCGGGGTTCTCCTTCTCCGAGCAGGTGAGGAGATCGCCCGAGGCCGTCACGAGCTCCAGCTCGCGGATCTGCGCGGCGACCGACGCCGACTCGCGGCCCGTGCCGTGCGTCCCGGTGGAGACGGCCCCCGCGACTGTCTGCTCCATGATGTCGCCCATGTTCGTGAGCGACAGGCCCTCCCGGGCCAGCGCCACGTTGAGCCGCTTGAGCGGGGTGCCCGACTCGACCGTGACGGTCATCGCCTCGCGGTCGATCCGCCGGATCCCGGTCAGCAGGCCCGGCCGGACGAGGACGCCGTCGGTGGCCGCGATCGAGGTGAAGGAGTGGCCGGTGCCGACCGTCTTCACCCGCAGCCCGTCCTCGGCCGCCCGGCGCACCGCCTCGGCGAGCTCCTCGGCGGAGGCCGGACTCACCTCCCGAGCGGGGCGGGAGGTGACGTTCCCCGCCCAGTTACGCCACGGGCTGCCCGCCGTCCTCGCGCTCCCCGATCCCGCTGCTGTCGTCCCGCTCACGCTGCCCCTCCCGGTTCGGCGCCGGCCTGCGGAGCCGGCGGTGTCCGAGGAGACCC
Source organism: Streptomyces sp. NPDC058664 (assembly GCF_042716635.1). Lineage (NCBI taxonomy): Bacteria > Bacillati > Actinomycetota > Actinomycetes > Kitasatosporales > Streptomycetaceae > Streptomyces > Streptomyces sp. NPDC058664. The sequence continues at coordinate 38,138 of NZ_JBHXRW010000053.1, forward strand.
ACCGCGACCGCGAGCGCGCCCGAGACCACGGGCACCACGTACCCCGCCTCGGCCCCCGACGCGTCGACCACCCAGCCGGCGGCCGAAGAGCCGAGCGCCACGCCGATCGCGAGCCCTGTACCCGTCCAGGTCATGCCCTCGGTCAGCTTGGTGCGCGGTACGTGCGCTTCGACGAGGGCCATGGTGGTCACCATCGTCGGTGCGATGGACAGGCCCGCGACAAAGAGCGCCACGGCCAGCAACGGCAGGTTCCCGGCCAGTAGGAGGGGGATCATACTCACGGCCATCGCACAGATGCCCAGGAGCCAGCGGCGGGACGGCTCTCCCTTGATGTGCAGCAGGCCGAACACGGCGCCGGCCAGACAGGAGCCCAGCGCGTAGACGGCGAGCACCAGACTGGCGGCGGCCTTGTGCCCCTGCTCCTCGGCGAAGGCCACGGTCACCACGTCCACCGAGCCGAAGATGGCGCCGGTGGCGACGAAGGCGAGGGCGAGGACCTGGAGACCGGGGGAGCGGAGCGCCGAGACGCCCCGGTCGCCCCGCTGCTGCGGATGGGGGACCGGCTCGGTGGCGCGCTGCGAGGTCAGCCAGAAGACGCCGACCGCCAGGAACACCCCGGCGAACAGCGGACCGGCCTCGGGGAACCAGGCCGTCGACAGGCCGATGGAGATGATCGGGCCGAAGATGAAGCACACCTCGTCGACGATCGACTCCCAGGAGTACGCCGTGTGCAGGCGCCGCTCCTCGCCCCGGTAGATCTCCGCCCAGCGGGCCCGGGTCATGGCGCCGACGCTGGGCACGCAGCCGATCACCGCCGTGAAGACGAAGAGCGTCCAGTCCGGGGCCTGCTGCTGCACGCAGAGGAGGAGCCCGGCGGCCGCCACGAGCGAGACCAGGGTCACCGGGCGGAGCACCCTGCGCTGCCCGTGCCGGTCGACCAGGCGCGAGACCAGGGGGCCGAGGACGGCGGCGGACATCGCGAGCGTCGCCGAGAGCGCGCCGGCGAGCCCGTACCTGCCGGTGACCTGCGAGATCATGGTCACGATGCCGATGCCCATCATGGACAGGGGCATCCGGCCGAAGAATCCGGCGACCGAGAACGACGCGGTGCCGGGCGCGTGGAAGATCGCGCGGTAGGGACTGGGCAAGAGGCGTCCTTGGTCAACACGTGTAATTAACTCCTAAAGCCTACGGTGTTGAACTCGATTGGTCATCCCCCTTCTTCCGGACAAGCGCCGACTTCCGGACAAGCACCGCCGGACCACCGGTCACGGACAGGGCGCACCCGCCGCCGACAGGAGCGGGTGGGAGGATCGGTGCCATGTCCGATCAGCACGATCCCGCCCCGTACGACGCCCTGCTGCTGCTCTCGTTCGGCGGCCCCGAGGGCCCGGACGACGTGGTCCCGTTCCTGGAGAACGTGACCCGCGGCCGCGGCATCCCGAAGGAACGGCTCAAGGAGGTGGGGCAGCACTACTTCCTCTTCGGCGGCGTCTCCCCGATCAACGACCAGAACCGCGCGCTCCTCGACGCGCTGCGGACGGACTTCGCGGAGGCCGGCCTCGACCTCCCGGTCCACTGGGGAAACCGGAACTGGGCGCCGTACCTCACCGACACCCTCCGCGAGATGATCACCGACGGCCGGCGCCACATCGCCGTCCTCACCACCAGCGCGTACGCCTCGTACTCCGGCTGCCGCCAGTACCGCGAGAACCTCGCCGACGCGCTCGCCACCCTGGAGGCGGAGGGGCTCCCCCTGCCCCGGATCGACAAGCTCCGGCACTACTTCAACCACCCCGGCTTCGTCGAGCCCATGATCGAGGGCGTCCTCGCCTCCCTCGCCGAACTGGACCCGGCCGTACGGGACGGGGCCCACCTCGCCTTCACCACCCACTCCATCCCCGACTCCGCCGCCGACACCTCGGGACCGGTCACCGAGCACGGCGAGGGCGGGGCCTACGTCCGGCAGCACCTCGACGTGGCACGCCTGATCGCCGACGCGGTCCGCGAGGCGACCGGTGTCGACCACTCCTGGGAGCTCGTCTACCAGTCCCGCAGCGGCGCCCCGCACATCCCGTGGCTCGAGCCGGACATCTGCGACCACCTGGAGTCGCTGCACGGCGCGGGGGCGCCCGCCGTCGTCATGGTCCCGATCGGCTTCGTCTCGGACCACATGGAGGTCCTCTACGACCTCGACACCGAGGCCACGGCCAAGGCGGCCGAGCTCGGCCTGCCCGTCCGCCGCTCGGCGACCGTCGGCGCCGATCCGCGCTTCGCCGCCGCCGTCCGCGAACTTCTCCTGGAGCGGGCCGCGCACGAGCGCGGCACCCGGGTCGAACGGTGCGCCCTGGGCGCGCTCGGACCCTCCCACGACCTGTGCCCGATCGGCTGCTGTCCCGCCAGGGCGGAGCGGCCGGCCGCGGCCGGAGCCGACAGCCCGTACGCCTGAGGAGCCCCCGTTGACCGACACGACCGACACGACCGACACGACCGACACGACAGAGGCGACCGACCCTCTGCTCGCCGAGCTGCTCGACCTCGCCCTGCGGGCCGCCCACCGGGCCGGAGCGCTGCTGCGCGACGGCAGGCCGGACGACCTGGCCGTGGCGATGACCAAGTCGAGCTCCATCGACGTGGTCACCGAGATGGACATCGCCGCCGAGAAGCTCATCACCGGCTTCCTCGCCGAGCACCGCCCGCAGGACGGCTTCCTGGGCGAGGAAGGCGCTTCCAGCCCCGGCACCAGCGGGATCCGCTGGATCATCGACCCGCTCGACGGCACCGTGAACTACCTCTACGGCCTGCCCACCTGGGCGGTCTCGATCGCCGCGGAACGGGACGGCGAGACCGTCGTCGGCGTCGTCGACGCCCCGATGCGCGGCGAGACGTACCGCGCGGTCCTCGGTGGCGGCGCGTACGCGGGGGACCGGCGCCTCGCCGTCCGCCCCTCGCCCGCCCTCGACGAGGCCCTCCTCGGTACGGGCTTCGGGTACGTGCGGTCCCGGCGTGCCCACCAGGCGGACGTCGCCCAGCGCGTGATCCCGCGTGTGCGTGACATCCGCCGCGGCGGCTCGGCCGCCATCGACCTCTGCGACGTCGCCGCCGGCCGCCTCGACGCCTACTACGAGCGCGGCCTCAACCCCTGGGACCTCGCGGCGGGCGCCCTGATCGCCCGCGAGGCGGGCGCGCTGACCGGAGGACGGCCGGGGGAGCCGGAGTCCGGCGAGCTGACCCTGGCGGCCTCTCCCGGCCTCTTCCGGCCGATCCAGGACCTCCTGGAGGACCTGGGCGCCTGGCACGACTAGCGGGCCGTCCAGGGACGCGCGAGGGCCCCGGTGCCGGGACGGCGCCGGGGCCCTGCTCGTGCGCGGGTCGTGCGGTCGGGCCCGGTCCTGCGGAGCCGGGCGGGTCGTTCCTCACGGGGTCGTGCGGGTCGTGCGGTCGGGCGGGTCTCTTACGGGGTCGGGCGGGTCCTCGACGGATCAGGCGGGTCGGGGACGGGTCAGACGCCCGGCACGGCGACCTGCACGCCGTGCTCGGCGGCCAGCCGGTGCAGGTCCTCCAGCTCCGCCTGCTCGACCTCCGCCAGGTAGTCGTCGCCCGTCTCACGAGCTCGCGTCAGGTCCGTCTGCGTGGTCCTGATGCGGTGCAGCAGGCCTGCGGTGAAAGCGTCCATCATGCGCCCCCTCGTCATGGGTCCGGTGGCACGGGGGTGTGCCGAGGGTGGGTGGATCACGCACTGCGGTCTCCTGGAGACGGAGAGCGGTAGGTGGCGCGCCACATACAGGGCGTGATCACGGGGTGTGCAGACGTCCTCCCCAGCGCTTTCCTCACAGAAACCTCAACTGGCCCGTGAATCCGGTGAATTCTTGGACCCCGGCCGCGCGCCCCCGCTCCGGGCCCCCGCCCGCCCCCTGGCCCCGCACCGCCGTCTTACAGCCGGTTTACGCGCGTACGGGGCAGGATGGACGCGCACAGTCAGTGCTCAGCTCAGTGCTCAGCTTTCAGCCGTTCCCCTCCGGACCGCGGCTCAACGGGAAGGATGTACGACGTGCGCGTACTCGTCGTCGAGGACGAGCAGCTGCTCGCCGATGCGGTGGCCACCGGACTGCGCCGGGAGGCCATGGCCGTCGACGTCGTGTACGACGGCGCCGCCGCCCTGGAGCGCGTCGGAGTCAATGACTACGACGTCGTCGTCCTCGACCGTGACCTGCCCCTCGTCCACGGCGACGACGTCTGCCGCAAGATCGTGGAGCTGGGCATGCCCACCCGCGTCCTGATGCTCACCGCGTCCGGCGACGTCAGCGACCGTGTCGAGGGCCTGGAGCTCGGTGCGGACGACTACCTCCCCAAGCCCTTCGCCTTCACCGAGCTCACCGCGCGCGTGCGGGCTCTCGGCCGCCGCACGAGCGTGCCCCTCCCGCCCGTCCTGGAGCGCGCCGGCATCAAGCTCGACCCCAACCGCCGCGAGGTGTTCCGCGAGGGCAAGGAGGTCCAGCTCGCGCCGAAGGAGTTCGCCGTCCTCGAGGTCCTCATGCGCAGCGAGGGCGCGGTCGTCTCGGCCGAGCAGCTCCTGGAGAAGGCCTGGGACGAGAACACCGACCCGTTCACCAACGTCGTACGCGTCACCGTGATGACCCTGCGCCGCAAGCTCGGCGAACCGCCGGTCATCGTCACCGTCCCCGGCTCCGGGTACCGGATCTAGTCGATGGCCCCGACATCGGCGCCCCACCCCCAGGCGCCCCCGAAACCGACCTGGGACCCCAGGGACCCGGTCCGCCCCCTGCTGCGCCCCACCATCCGGATACGCCTCACGCTGCTGTACGGCGGGATGTTCCTGATCGCGGGCATCCTGCTGCTCTCGATCATCTACCTCTTCACCGCGCAGGCGCTCACCGACAGTGCGGCCCAGCTGCCCTTCAAGATCGTCAAGGGCGAGGTGCAGCCCACCACCTCCTGGTGCGTCCTGCCCGACACGGGCACCGGAGAGCAGTTCAACGAGGCCGTCTCGGTCTGTCTCCGGCACCAGAGCGACCGGGCCCTGGACGACCTCCTGCGCCGCTCGCTCTTCGCCCTGCTCGGCCTGAGCATCATCGCCTTCGCCTTCGGCTACGCCATGGCGGGACGGGTGCTCTCCCCGCTCGGCCGGATCACCCGCACCGCCCGCCAGGTGGCCGGTTCCGACCTGTCCCGGCGGATCGAGCTGGACGGCCCGGACGACGAGCTCAAGGAGCTCGCCGACACCTTCGACGAGATGCTGGAGCGCCTGGAGCGCGCCTTCACCGCCCAGCAGCGGTTCGTCGCGAACGCCTCGCACGAGCTGCGGACCCCGCTCGCGATCAACCGCACGCTCCTGGAGATCCACATCTCGGATCCCGAGGCGCCACTGGCGCTCCAGCAGCTGGGCAAGACCCTGCTCGCCACGAACGAGCGCAGCGAGCAGCTCGTGGAGGGCCTGCTGCTGCTCGCCCGGAGCGACAACCAGATCATCGAGCGCAAACCCGTCGACCTCGCCGAGGTCGCCTCCCGGGCGGTCGACCAGACACACGCCGAAGCGGTGGCCAAGGGCGTCGAGATCCGGGGCGAGCGCGCTCCGGCGGTCGTCCAGGGCAACGGCGTGCTCCTGGAGCGGATCGCGCTGAACCTGCTGCAGAACGCCGTCCGGTACAACGTTCCGGAGGGCGGCTGGGTGGAGGTCACCACCGAGGTGGATCACGGTCAGGCGGTCCTGGTCGTCTCGAACACGGGCCCCGTGGTCCCCGCGTACGAGATCGACAACCTCTTCGAGCCGTTCCGGCGGCTCAGGCAGGAGCGGACCGGCAGCGACAAGGGGGTCGGTCTCGGCCTGTCGATCGCCCGGTCCGTGGCCCGGGCCCACGGCGGCCGTATCATCGCGGAGCCCCGCGAGGGCGGTGGTCTCGTGATGCGCGTCACTCTGCCGATCTGACAGACTGCACAAGCCGACCGGTTCCGTTCGCTTTGCGCGGAATTCCGAAGCCCTGATCCTGAGACGCTCCTGTGTGATCGATCACAGGGCGGGGCGTCGGGTCCTCCACTCTCCGTGACCGGGAATTCCCTCGGAAAACCAGGAAAAGTCCGGGTTTCCGGGCCCCGGAATGACGGGAAGTACACGGGGTGGCGCCTGTGAGGGAGGCCCGGAGGACCGTGTACGGTCCGGTTCGCCACCCGAAGCCGATCACTCGCGAGAGGACGGGACGGGTGTCGATTGAGTAACAGACCTTGATGTGAGGCAAAATCTCCGCCTCAGGTCGGGCACAAGTCCGACCTCTCACGCGTTACGTGCGCTGGAGACACCGCAACCACCCAGAGGGGGAGAGCGACATGGCAACGGATTACGACACCCCACGCAAGACCGATGACGACGTCGATTCGGACAGCCTTGAGGAACTGAAGGCCCGCCGGAACGACAAGTCGACCTCGACCGTCGACGTCGACGAGTTCGAGGCGGCCGAAGGCCTGGAGCTTCCCGGCGCCGACCTCTCGAACGAGGAACTGGCCGTCCGGGTCCTGCCCAAGCAGGCCGATGAGTTCACCTGCATGAGTTGCTTCCTCGTGCACCACCGCAGCCAGCTGGCCAGGGAGAAGAACGGCCAGCCGATCTGCCGCGACTGCGACTGAGAACGCTCGGCCGTGGCAGGCGACACACCGTCCAGGAAGCGGCGTCCGAGGCTCCCCGGGAGCCCGTGGGCGCACAAGGGCGATCCAGGCCCGGCAGAGGGTGCCCAGGAGGCCCCTGAAGCCGGTCCCTCCGCCTCCCTGCCCTCCCCCGGCGCACGTGACGACGAGCGAGGCCTCCCGGCCTCGCTCGAGGCGGTCACCGAGCCGGACCCGGCGCGCCTGCCGGTGGAGGCGGGAGAGGGCGACGCGCAGGTCGAGACGGCGCGGCAGGACGGACGCTTCGGCGCCGTCCGGCGGCTCGCCAATCCCGCGCGGGCCCAGCTCGACAAGATCAAGATCGATTCCGACCGGATCGACGCCGTCCGCCGCGGCGTCGCTCAGGGCGTCAAGCGCGGCGGAGACAGCGCCAAGGCGGGTCTCGGCCACCTCGCCGACCGGTTGATCGACCTCGCCCCGCGGATCCCCGTCCGCGATCTGGCGACCCTCCGCAAGCAGTTCCCCGGACTCGGCCCCGAGGCGCTCGCCGACAAACTCGTCGCCGGCGCGGCCAACGCGAGCTCGACCGTGGGCGCCGGCGTCGGAGCCGCCGCCATGCTCCCCGTACCCCCGGCCATGCCGGCGGAACTCGCGGCGGAGATCACCGGCGTCGCCGCCGTGGAACTCAAACTCATCGCCGAACTGCACGAGGTCTACGGGCTGCGGCCCCCCGGCCGGATCGGCCAGCGTTCGGCGGCCTACCTGACCTCCTGGGCCGAGGAGCGGGGCATCGACCCCACCAAGCCCACCACGGTCAACGCGGCGCTCGGCGGACAGCTCAAGCGCGAGCTGCGCCAGCAGATCATGAAACGCATGGTGCGCAACCTGCCGATGCTCACGCCCTTCATGGTGGGCGCTGCCGTCGGCGCGGTCATGAACCGCCGCGACACCAAGAAGCTCGCCGAGCACGTCCGCAAGGACCTGCGCCGCCGTCAGGTCCCCTGGGACAGCCTCGGGGAACTGCCCCCGCTGGAACAGCCCGAGAACCCGAAGGAACTGGGCTTCTGAGGCGCGCCCGGAGGCCGGGCGCGCCAAGGGCCCGTCGTGCGGACCGGGCCGTCCTCGCCGCCGGCCGTCAGTTCCCGGCGCCCGCGCGTTCGGCGTCGAGCGCCGCCACCAGCGCCTCCGGCTCGCGGCTGGACAGGTACACGTACGGCGTCGGGTCCGCCGGGTCCGTCACCTCGACCCGTACCGCCCGCGGCACGTAGCTGCGCATCAGCATGAACGCGCGCGGGTCGGCCTTGAACGTGCGCCAGGCGCGCGCCTCCTCCGCGTCGAGCACCTCGGCCGTCCCGAGGGCCGGGACCGGGATCCGCGCCTCGCCCGCCACCAGCGAACCGGCCACCACCCGGATCCGGGCGGAGCCGTACGAGGAGACCGCCACCCCGGCGAGCACCGCCGCCACGATCAGGCCGCCCAGCATCGGCACCGTACCCAGCGGGAACATGACCAGGCCGCCGGAGAGACCGAGCAGGACCACGATGACCCACCACGAACGGGGCGCCGTCAGCCGCTCGTCGAAGCGCGGCGCGGCGGGGAGCGCGGGGGAGGGGGCCGGGGACGGCACGGAAGGCTGCATGCGTCCAAGCCTGCCACGGCGCGACCGGCGCCCACCCGCGCGGGTAAGGTCTGCGGCTGTGACTGCAACATCTGCCGCCCTCACCCCGCCGGCCGACGCCATACCGCCGGTACGCCACCCCGACGCGCCGGCCCCCGGCGAGCTGCTCGGTTCGCACTACGCGTACTGCTTCGGGTGCGGCGGCGGGCAGCCCCACGGCCTCCACCTGGAGGCACGCGCGGGCGAGGGCGTGACCGTCACCGCCGAGTTCACGGTGACCCCCGACCACCAGGGCGCCCCCGGCCTCGCGCACGGCGGCGTGCTCGCCACCGCGCTCGACGAGACCCTCGGCTCCCTGAACTGGCTGCTGCGGGTCATCGCCGTGACCGGGCGACTCGAGACGGACTTCGCCCGGCCCGTCCCGGTGGGCACCGTGCTCCACCTGGAGGCCGCCGTCACCGCCGTGCACGGCCGCAAGATCTTCTCGACCGCCGTCGGCCGGCTCGGCGGGCCCGAGGGCCCCGTCGCCGTCCGCGCCGACGCCCTCTTCGTCGAGGTCAAGGTCGACCACTTCATCGACAACGGCCGCCCGGAGGAGATCCAGGCGGCCATGTCCGACCCCGACCAGGTCCGGCGCACCCGCGCCTTCGAGGTGAACCCCTGATGCGCAACCCTGTCGACGTACTGATCCGGCGGGTCGACCCCGACGTGCCGCTCCCGGCCTACGAGCACCCCGGCGACGCCGGGGCGGACCTCGTGACCACCGAGGCCGCCGTACTGGCCCCCGGTGAGCGCGCCGTGCTGCCCACCGGCATCTCCATCGCCCTCCCGGACGGGTACGCGGCCTTCGTGCACCCGCGCTCCGGACTCGCGGCCCGCTGCGGAGTGGCGCTCGTGAATGCCCCGGGGACGGTGGATGCCGGGTACCGTGGAGAGATCAAGGTGATCGTGGTCAATCTCGATCCGCGCGAGAGCGTGCGGTTCGAACGATTCGACCGGATCGCCCAACTTGTCGTCCAACAGGTCGAGAAGGTGCGCTTCCACGAGGTGGCGGAGCTTCCCGGCTCGGCGCGGGCCGAGGGGGGCTTCGGGTCCACCGGCGGTCACGCCGCCGTGGGCGGCACATCGGGTGGGAATCGATACGCTTCGGTCGTATCCGACCGGGAAGGACAGTGACGTGTTCGGACGTCGCAAGAAGAGCGGTGCCGCAGAGGACGCGGCGGGCGAGGCCGAGCAGGTCGTCGACGCGGTGGACGGCGAGGACGCGGACGGCGCGGCCCCCCGCCGGATGAACCTTCCGCCGGCGCCCCGGCCCGACGGTCCCTGGGACATCTCCGAGGTCACCAGGCCCGAGGAGGGCCGGGTGGACCTGGGCGGTGTCTTCGTGCCCGGAGTCGAGGGCATGGAGCTGCGGGTGGAGGTGGCGGGCGACGCGATCGTCGCGGCCACCGTCGTCCTGCGCGACAGCGCCGTGCAGCTGCAGGCGTTCGCCGCGCCCAAGAACGAGGGCATCTGGGGCGAGGTCCGCGACGAGATCGCCACCGGCATCGTCCAGCAGGGCGGTGTCATCGACGAGGTCGAGGGCCCGCTGGGCTGGGAACTGCGCGCGCAGGTCCCCGTACAGCTGCCGGACGGCAACCGCGGTGTCCAGCTGGTGCGTTTCGTCGGTGTCGACGGGCCCCGCTGGTTCCTGCGCGGAGTGATCTCCGGGCAGGGCGCGGTCCAGCCCGAGGCGGCCGGCCTCCTGGAGCAGATCGTCCGGGACACCGTCGTCGTCCGCGGTGACGGGCCGATGGCCCCGCGCGACCCGATCGTCCTCAAGCTGCCGAACGACGCGCAGATGGTGCCGGACGGCGTGCAGCAGGAGGAGCAGGAGAACTCCCGCTTCTCCGGCGGCATGGGCCAGCTCCAGCGCGGTCCGGAGATCTCCGAGATCCGCTGAGCGGCACCGCCGTCGCAGTCGCCCCGGCCGGGGGGGGGCGGGCCCGGCCCCCCGGGCGGGGGGCGGGGCCCCCCCCGGATGGACCCGCCCCCCCCCCGGGGCGGGGGGGCGGGGCCCGGGGGGGGTAAAAA
>NZ_JBHXRW010000054.1:0-48380 GCF_042716635.1 Streptomyces sp. NPDC058664
ACCAGACCCGGTCCATGCTGCAGACCCCGCAGCGATACCCCTGGGCGGGCAGCCAGACCTTCCCCGGCCCCGCCGCCGCGGCGAACCCGGACGGCACCACCACCCTCCACCTCGCCCCCGAGCGACCCGACGACGCGGCCGAGGGCACCTGGATCCAGACCACCCCGGGCAAGGGCTGGTTCGCCGTCCTGCGTCTCTACAGCCCCGAGCAGCCCTTCTTCGACAAGACCTGGCGACCCAGCGAGGTCGAACCCGCCGACTGACACGGAGGCGGTGGAGTGGCGTCGCCCCTGGCGTCTCGTGATCGGAGCGAACCATGGATGGCCATCCCCTTATTTGTTCCGGACGATGCCAGGGAGACGCCACCCGGGAAGGATTCGAGCGTGCCAAGAGCAAGCGCCTGGCGGCCTGGGACCCGGTTCGCCCGCATCTCGCGGGAGAGGTTGCACGTGCCGGGGGAAGCACGCGCCGTCGCAGCATGCCGCCTACATCCGGGCACCGGCCGCCTATGCGTTGCCGCCTCGCGGCAGCGCCCTCACACGGCAGTCGCTCGGGTCAGGGCAGCGTCATTGAGAGGCAATCATGGCCGAGACCAGCACAGCAAAGAAGGCGCACACGCCCTTCTTTTCCCGCCCTGCTGTCCGTCGACTCGCACCCTTCGTGCTGATCACCGCGATCGCTCTGGTATTCATCTCCGAAAATAGAGGCGAAATCAAGATCCGCCTTCTCATTCCCGAAGTGACCATGCCGCTATGGGGTGCCCTTCTGATCGCCTGGGGCCTCGGCATGCTTGCCTGTGTCCTCACCATGCGTCGCCGCCGCGCGGACCGCCACCCTCGACAACAGAGATAGGTGTGACCATTCGTCACGACCGCGGCCCAGCCAGTCCTGCGCTGTGGGTCGTCGAGGATGCCAGGACAGCGGCACAGCGGTCCTGCGACGTGCTCTCCCGGAACACGGCGGGCGCCACGCGGCACCTCGAAGGAGCACTCGGACAGTCAGTCAAGGAGCGTCACACGATGACGGACTACCAAGAGAAGGCCCGGCGGTTGCGCAATGCGGTGGAGCCGGTGGCGGCTGGGGTGTACTTCGCCCCGGAGGCACATGCAGCGTACGAAGCACTCGGCTTCGACCCGAGCCCGGTCGCCCAGGACGGCGTGGCCAGACCGGAGATGAAGGCCTACTTCACCAGCCGTGGCGCGTGCATGGGCCAGGTGCCGGGAGAGGTCGTGGCCGCCGCTTTCGGCTGCTTCAACCCGAAGGCCGTCGTGCCCGGCGTTCACGCGGGGTGGCAGATCACCGACCGGAAGGCCATCCTCGAGGCCCGGCAACAGGGCGCGACAACGATGCTGCAGCGTGTCCTGGGCGAGCAGCCCGAGGGTCTCGCCCGGGTCACCGAACTGCTGCGGCGGGCCGCCGACGCGGCGCCGTGGCCCGCCCGGGGCGTCTACTCGGGGTTGCGCTCGCTCGGCTTCCCCGGTCGGCCGATGGGTGACCTGTGGCGGGCGGCGGACCTGGTGCGCGAGCACCGCGGTGACAGCCACGTCATCTCCTGGGCCGTCGGCGGTGTCGACGCCGTGGAGATCCTCCTGCTCACCGAACAGTGGTGGGGGCTCCCGGCCCGCGCCTACACGCCCAGCCGTGGATGGACCGACGCCGACATGGACGCCGGCTTCGACCGGCTCCGGGAACGCGGGCTGATGACCGCCGACGAGAAGCTCACCGACGCGGGTCGGGCATTCCGCGAAGAGATCGAGGTCCGCACCGACGAGCTCGAACGGCCGCTACTGGCCGCGCTCGGCGACGACCTGGACGAGCTGCTGGAGCACCTCGACGCCTGGTCCGAGGCGATCATCGAAGCCGGTTCCTACCCACAGAGGATCTCCGGTGTGTACAACGTCGGCGGCGGCCCCCACATCGGCTCCGGGCTGACCATCGACACCGCCGCCGAGATCTTCGGGAATGCCGACTGACCGGGTTCCATGGGCGCACGATCCTCGCGATGAGCCACTGGCACGTGGAACCGAGGGGCTCGGGCGAAGCACCCAGGTCTTCCGAAGCCTGGCCGAAGCGGTATCGGTCATTGAAGCGACACCTGAGACGCGTTCCGGCAGTTCCTCCGCGGTGAGGGGGCGTCCGGGCGATCATGGCTGATCGCACCCGTGGTGCCGCGCGCTCGATGCAAGCCTCAGCGGTTCGTGCTGGTGGGCTCGCCGAGGGCAGCGCGCACCCAATCGTGAGTGCCTCCGGGATCGAGGGCGGCGAGGAATTCTGCGAGCGAGCCGTCCCAGCTTCGTCTCGCACGGTCGGTGGCGGCTGCGGCGACCATGTTCCGCGTGTCTCGATCCTTGCAACGGACCAGCGCGATCACCGCGTGCGGGCCGACTTCGGCGAGGATCTCGTGAGCGTGGTGTGCATCCGCCCGCAGGTGCCCTTGACGCACATGCGCGGCATGGGCCCCGCCCTTGGCCCCTTTAAAAATCGACCGGATTCCCGTGAGTCCGACCGTCCACGCGAGCGAGACGGACATCAGGGTGTAAGTGAGGTCGTTGGCTGCCGTCACGCGAGACCGTGTCAGCTTCAGCGACCCGTCGGTGTTGGCTCTGATGACGGCAGCAGTCGTTCCGCCCTTGCGGGCCTTCTGGCGGAAACCCCGCCCGAGCGATGCCAGCATGCGTTCGGCGTCCCGGTGGCCGTCGAAGCTGGCGATGACCACCGATTCCTGCCCAGATTCCGCGCCCGAGTCGGGGTCGGAGGTCATGTGCCTCTCCTCCTGCGGATGAGTGACCGGATCAAGACCTGACCACAGGCACGGCCGTGCCAGGGCGGGCCTACCGCTCCATACCAGCACGTATCGAGCGATGGTGCAGCCGGACTCGCGGGCGAGAAGCAGCCGTACCAGGTATCGCGATGTTCCTGGCCTGCCGGGGGCGGCGAATGGAGAGTCCGCCGATGGGGCGTATTTCCTGTGTGACGAGCAGGACCGCCGCCTGCCGGTGGTGCTCGTGAGCTCCGGTGTGCTCAGCCGGCCACGTTGGACTCCGCGTCCCGTGCCGTCGACGAAGCCGCCCCTGGTCGACGCCCCGCACCTCTCCCAGCGGGAATGCCACCGGCTGCATGCCCGGCATCACGGAGAGGACCGCCCGCATACGCCGGCACTGTGCACGCGGAGAAGGCGTCCCGGTTTCCGGGGGCACCGAGCGGGTGAGTGAGGTGAAGGGAGAGGCGGCCGACGCGGAGCTACCAGGCGGCTGCATCGACCGTCTTGTCGGTGCCGAGACGCCAGCGCGACGGCGAGCATGTCGCCGTCGACTCGCGGCGACCGTCACCCCCCTTGGGCTGCTTGGCGACTTCGAAGGTCCAGCGACGTTCGTACGACCTCGAGCTGTTGTCGACGTGGACGTACACGCTCACGCCCTCCCGAACTTCCTCTCAGATCGCTCAAGACGCCTTTCAACGGAGCAGGGTCCACCGCCACGCGTTGGGCCTGCTCTCGACGACGCCCCGGGGCCGCCATGGCGGCCGACAGCGGTCCTGGCACGCGAGCGCCGAACCGGACGGCCCCGACGACGTACGAGCCGGCCTTCTAAGTCATCGGCTGAGCGACGGTCACCCGGTGGCGTACGTGCTCAAGGAGACGTACACCGTCGGTCGTGCCGAACCATTCGGCATGCCCCACGAAGTAGTCGTACGCCAGCTCTGCGTTCTCCGCCGAGCCGGTGACCCCGTGGAAGTACCCCAGCTCCGACAGCGCGAACTCGGCATGCACCAGCGGCAGCAGTTCCGGTAGAGCCGCCGACTCGCCCGGGCGGAGCGGCCGTACGGACGTGTACCCGTCGAGCAGCGCGTCCACGTGGTCCAGCCGGACCGGGAAGGACGGCTCCAGCCACTGGACGGTGTTGCGCTCGATCGCCGTGGCGAGATCGTGCACGGCGGTGGTGCGGTCGCTCAGCCCGAAGTCCAGGACTGTCGAGACCTCCCCGGCCGCGTCGTCCCACAGCAGATTCGAGGCGTGCCAGTCGTTGTGGGTCCACAGGGGTTCGAGGCCGGGGAGGTGCGGGGCCAGCCGCCGGTGGAAGGGGAGATGGACCCGGCGTACGTCGTCCCGCCAGGGCCGGCCGGCCAAGGCGGTGGCCAGGGCCGGGCGTTCGGCGACGTACGACTCCAGCGCCGCCGACGGATCGGTCCCGGCGAACACCGTGAAGGACGACACCAGCGGCTGAGGCCGCCGGCGCGGCGCCGTGAAACCCTCCGCCGCGAGATGCAGCCCGGCCAGCGCCGCCCCCGCCGCCCGGGCGTGTCCCTCGGACCGGAACGGCGACCAGGACAGCGCGTCCTGATACAGATCCGTCCCGACCCCGGCCGAGTGCACCTCGTACACCCACTCGCCACGCCGTGCCGTTGCGAGCACCTCCACCACCGGCGCCCCGCGCCCGCGCAGATGCCGCAGGAACGCGTGCTCCTCGGCCAGCCCGGCCGGCGTGCGTACGGAACGGTGGTGCCGTTTCACGAACAGCCGCTGCCCCTCCCGCTCGACCAGGGCGGCGGCGGACAGCGGACGCGGGCTGCGCCACAGGACGCGCGCGGGGCCGACCACCTCTTCGACCTCGGCCTCGGTCAGCGGCGGCCAGTCCGGGTCGACCGGCTCGGTCCCCATCCCATGGGCAAGGAGTCGGCTCACTTCGCCACCACCTGACGCCCCCGTCGCTCCTGTAGCCCGCGCTGTCCCTGAAGCACGTCCAGCAGGTGCCGCTCGGTCGCCGCGAACTCGGGGTCGGCGAGGACATCGAGCCCACGGGGGCGGGGCAGCGGCACCTCGATCCGCTCGACGACCGTGGCCGGGCGCGGGGACAGCACATGCACGGTGTCGGCGAGCAGCACCGCCTCCCGGATGTCGTGCGTGACCAGGACGACCGTCCACCGATAGCGCTGCCACATCTCCGCGAGCCACAGCTGCATCTCGGTCCTCGTCAGCGAGTCCAGTGCACCGAACGGCTCGTCCAGGAGCAGCACCGGCCGCTCCAGGACGACCGTGCGCAGCAGGGCCGCGCGCTGCCGCATTCCGCCGCTGAGCTGGAAGGGGTACGCCGACTGGAAGCCGTCGAGTCCGAAGGCGCCGAAGAGCGCGTCCGCCCGGTGCCGCGCCTCCCGGCGGCGTACACCCTGGGCCTCGAGACCCAGCGCGGTGTTGTCCAGAACCGTCCGCCAGGGGAAGAGGAGATCTTTCTGCGGCATGTACGCGACCTTGCCGGACCGTACTCCGGCCGGTTCACCCTCGACAAGGATCTCCCCGGAAGACGGCACATCCAACCCTGAGACGAGATTGAACAGCGTGCTCTTGCCGCTGCCGCTCGGTCCGATGACGGCCGCGAACTCACCCGGCCGCACGGTCAGTTCGAGGTCCCGCAGCACATCCAGCGAGCCGAAGCTCTTCCCCGCGCCCCGCACCTCGAGCCCGTAGCGCCCGCTCATACCCGGCCTTCCTTCTTCAACGCCCGCTCCCACGGCAGCACGAGCCGCTGCAGCAGATAGGTGGTCCCGAACAGCGCAATGCTCAGCAGCGCCGTCACCGCGACCGCCGCGAACACCAGATCCGTTCGGAACGCGCTCTTCTGCGCCTGCATGTAGATGCCGAGGCCGCTCTCGGCGCCCGCGTACTCGGCGAAGACGGCGCCCACGACGGCGTAGGTGATGCTCACTCTCAGCCCCGCGAAGAAGTACGGCATCGCGCTCGGCACCCGGACGAGCCGGAAGGCGCGCAGGCGGCCCGCGCCCAGTGAGCGCAGCAGCCGCATCGCCTCCCGGTCGGTGGCTGCGAAACCCGCCGCCAGATTGGCTGCCAGCGGGAAGAACGTCGTCAACGTCACCACCAGCAGCTTCGGCAGCAACCCGAAGCCGAACCAGATGATCAGCAGCGGGGCCACCGCCACGATCGGGATGGTCTGCGAGGCCACAAGGAGGGGATACAGGCCCCGGCGGGCAGCCGCGGAGAAGTCGAGGAGGACGGCGACCAGCCACGCGGCGATGAAGGAGAGCCCGAAGCCGAGCACCGTCTCCTGCAGGGTGGGCAGCGTGTGGTCCCACAGCTCGGCCCGGTTCTCCCAGCCCTGCCCGAATATCCGGGCAGGGCTGGGCAGTGTCGCCGGGTCGACGCCGGCGGTGCTCGTGTAGAGCTGCCAGCCGCCGATGAGGGCGGTGACGACCAGGGCCGGCGGCCACAGGGCCGTCAGGGCGCGGCGCAGCATCAGTTCTCCGGCAGGTAGTCGGTGGTGAAGAACTCCGAGGCGTCCGGGGCCTTGGTGAGCTTCTTGCCGTTGGCGTCGGTCAGCAGCCCGGCCTTGAACTCGAAGTCCGCGAACTTCTGCCAGCGCTCCTTGCTCTGCCCGCCGACCGAGCCGTCGGCCGCCCGGTAGTACTCCTTGGCGAGCAGTTGCTCGCTCTTCCTCACCAGCTCGGGGTTGGTGAGCACGCTCTTGTTGGCCTTGATGAGCAGGTCGGCGGCCTGGTCGGGGTTCGTGGCCGCGTATGCGTACCCCTTGGCGACGGCCGCGAGGAACTTCTTCGCGAGTGCCGGATTCTTCGTCAGGAACTGCTCGGAGGAGGCGATCAGCGTGGAGTAGACGGCGGGAAAGCCGTAGTCGGCGAGCTGGAAGTTCTTGAGCGGCTTGCCCGTCAGCTCGGCCTCCAGGCCCTCCCAGGTCGGCATCGGCATCGCGAAGTCCGCCTTGCCCGCGTAGAGCGCCGCGTAGGCCGATGTGTTGAGAGTGACGTTCCTGAAGTCGCCCTGGCCGCCGTCGTTCCGGATGACCTGCTGAAGGAGCGGCTTCTCGTACGGAGCCCCGAAGCCGGCGTACGTCTTGCCGTCCAGGTCCTTGGGCGAGTCGATGTCGTCCCGGTCGGCCCGGACCGCGACCGTGACGTTCGTCTTCTGCGTGACGGCGTAGACGGAGGTGATGTCCTGCCCGGCGGCGCGCGCGGTGGTGACACCCTCCTGGTAGGAGATGCCGAAGTCCGCCTTGTGGTTGGCGATCAGTGTCTCGGGCGCGGTCGAGCCGTACGGGACGATCTTCAGATCGATCCCGGCGTCCTTGAACCAGCCCAGCTGCTGGGCGACATAGATACCGGTGTGGTTGGTGTTGGGCGTCCAGTCCAGAGCGAGGGTGACCGGGGTGGTGCCGTTGCCCGCGGCGGCGGATGCGGCGTCCTCGGCGGCGCAGCCGGTGGCGGTGGCGAGCACAGTGGCGGTCACGGTGGCGGTGGCGAGAATGGCGGTGCGGCGTCTCATGATGCGGTGATCCTTCATGCGGCGGGGTGTGGGCGTACGACGTGCCGGCTCACACCCGACACAGCGCGCTGTCCACCCGCATCAGATCGACGGCCATGCGCCGTGTCAGATTCCTTGCCTGGCAGCTCATTCGGCGACGCTTGCCAGGTCGTTGCCGCTCAGCAGTTCATTGCTGAAGGACCGCTCCCAGTCACGGGCGTGCGCGATCGCGCCATGCTGCGCCAGCCAGTTCGCGTACGGGCCCATCCGGGCCTCGTCGATCAGGCCCCAACGGCCCTCGGCGTCGGTCCAGGTCGGGGCGATCAGGGCGAGAGAGCGGGCGATGAGGGGACGGGAGAAGTACGGGATCACCTGCTCCAGCAGGGCCAGCGTGCGCTCCTGGTCGGCGGACGCCGCCGCGTAGCCGCGGGCGGTGGCGGCGAGGAAGGCTCGTACCGGCCCGGGGTCCCGGTCGGCGAACTCCTCGCTCGTACCGAGCAGATAGCTGTGATAGCGGGGCGCGCCGATCTCGTCGACCGGCCAGGTCAGCCGCCGCTCCTCGGGCACATCGCCGCGGAGCGCGTCCCAGGACCAGTAGTTGCCGAAGGTGGCGTCCGCTTCACCGGCCACGATGTCGTCCACCGTCAGCTCGCGGGTACCCGCGTCGACAGTGATCACGGCATCCGGGTCACCGCCGTCCGCGGCAACCAGATGCCGGACCATGGCGCGGCCGCGCGGGGTCGGGTTGTACGCGAGCCGGCGCCCTGCCAGATCGCGGGGGCGGGTGATGCCGGTGTCCACCACGGTCTGGACGGCCTCCAGCGCACGGTGGTTCACGGCCGCCACGGCGATCAGCGGCTGGTGGTGCGCGGCGCGCCGGGCGAACAGCCGGTTGGGCGGGAAGATGCCGAAGTCGACCTCGCGGCGCGCCAGATACTCCAGCGTGTCCCCTCGCCCCGGATCCTGGACGACCAGTTCCACATCCAGCCCTGCCTCGGTGTACCAGCCGCGCTCGCGTGCGGTGTAGAAACCGGCGGAATTCGGCCATGGGTGGAAATAGTCGAGCATGACTCGGACGTGCGACATGAAGGTTCTCCGCATGCAGAACTCAGGCGAGCGGGCCTGGTGAAGGTGAAGGGGGAAGAAAGGGGAAGACCGGTGGGGTCAACAACAGGAGGGGGTCGCCACGACGGACGTCGGGGGACGCTGCTGCTCGACTGCTCCGGACACCGGTACTCCTACGCGGGCACTGACGACTCAAGTGATGCGGTCGGCGTCCCCATGGAGACCGTCCGGCGTGCTCGCCGAAACAGATCCCAGACGCCCTCTCAGCCCAACCGGGTAGGGGCTCCCGCGTAGATGACCGAAACCATAACCCTGCACAGCCGATGCCGTGCAAGCCTGGTCCGAAATGCGGGACGCGGGCGTCCGGTGGTCGAGACGTGCAGGTCAGGGTGGTTGGGGATCGGGGTTAGCATCCATGCCATGGACGCCCAGCACCCCGGTCAGCCACAGCCAGCGCCCCTGCTCCCCGGTCCGCTGGTCGACGAGACGTGGCTCGCCGCCCACCTCGACGACCCCGGGCTCGTGATCCTCGACGCCACCGCGCTGCTGCCCTCGCCCCGCCACGACGGCGACTACCGCTCCGGCAGCGGACACGCCCAGTGGGCAGACCGGCACATCCCCGGCTCCCGGCACGCGGACCTCACCGGCGACCTCTCCGACCACGGCGCGCCCTACCACTTCGCCGTGCCCCCGCCCGACGAGCTCGCAGCCGCTCTCCCACGCCTCGGTGTGCGCGACGGCACCGCGGTCGTCACCTACGACAGCGGCGGCGGCATCTGGGCCGCCCGGCTGTGGTGGATGCTGCGTGCCCTCTCCGTACCGGTCGCTGTGCTCGATGGTGGCCGACAGGTTTGGGAAGCCGCCGGGCACCCGGTCGCGACCGGTGAAGCGAAACCCTTGCGCGACTCCGGGCCGCTCACCCTCGTACCCCGCCCCGGCCTGTGGGTCGGTCTCGACGAAGTCGACGCCATCAGCCGCGGTGACCGCCCCGGCACCCTGGTCTGCGCCCTCCCTCCGTCCGGCTTCGACGGCACGGCCCCCACCCGCTACGCGCGCCGTGGCCGTATACCCGGCAGCCGTAGCCTCCCGGGCCGGGGCCTGCTCGACGACTCCGGACGGTTCCTCCCCCGTGCCGAACTCGCCGCCCGCGTCGGCGCCGTGCTCACCGCCGATGAATCGCCCGTCGTTGTCTACTGCGGCGGTGGCATCTCGGCGGCGGGAACGGCTCTCGCGCTCACGCTGCTAGGTCGCGACGACATCGCGATCTACGACGGCTCGCTGGAGGAGTGGTCCCAGGACCCCGCGCGACCGCTCGTGCTCGGGCGCTGATCACTCAGGTCGGTGATCGTCTTGAGGTGGAACTTCGTCGGCCGCACGGACGAGGAGATCCGCAAGGCCCGGCCGTGTCCGATGGGTCGTAGCTCGCCTGGGCGCCAAAGAGGCGATGCAGCGATGATGCGCAGGTGTTCTACGAAGATCTCAGCGAGTACGACTACCGGGACGAGGATGAGTTCACGGACAGGGAGTCGGGCTTCTTCGCGCTCTGGTACCGCCCGGCGTACACCCGCCTGAGCATCGGGTGGCTGGAAGCCGGCAAGCCGTACTCCACTGGAACGGTCCCCGCGGTGTTCGTGGAGAAGCTGAAGGCCGTTCAGGAGGTCCAGTGGATGAACGTCTGCCTCGGGGTGTACGAGTGCGACCTGTGTCCTGAGGAGAAGGCTCCGGAAGGGAACGGGGAGGTCCGGATCCCAGGCGTGCCCGGCGTCGCCTATGCCGCTCCGTTCCTGATCACGCACTACATCACCACACACGGCTACCGGCCGCCGCAGGCCTTCATCGATGCCGTTCTCGCCGTCGATCTCGACGCGTGGGCCGCCACGCGATGGCCCAACGTCCCCTTCCCCTGGGTCCCGGATGACGTCGAACTCCTGCTGGAGTAGGGCCGAGCGAACCTACGTACGCAGCCAGAGCCGGATCGAAGCGACGGTGACCGTCCCGTGGAAGACGTAGGCTCTCTTGTCGTAACGAGTCGCGACCGCACGGAAGATCTTTGGCCGGTTGATCGTTCGCTCCACTTCGTTGCGGCGCCGGTAGATTTCTCTGTCGAACCCGGTCGGACGGCCACCCTTACTGCCGCGCCGCTGGCGGTTGGCACGCTGGTTCTTGGGCTCCGGGATCGTGTGCTCGATCTGGCGCCGCCGCAGATAACGACGGTTGCGGCGCGACGAATAGGCTTTGTCGCCGCCGAGGTGATCGGGCCGAGTACGCGGGTGTCCGCCGGCGGGCCGCGGAACCCGGATCTGTTCCAGTACGGGGATCAACTGTGGGGCATCGCCCCACTGGCCGGGAGTGACGACGAAGGCGAGGGGGCGACGTCCGCCCTCACCCGCCAGATGAATCTTGCAGGTCAGGCCGCCTCTGGAACGGCCCAGGGCCTCGTCGGTCCGGTGCTGGACCGGCGTGCTGCGTCTGCCGGGGACTCCCGGCGGGCGGGAGTGAGCACCAGCCGCGTGCTGGTGGGCCCGGCAGGAAGTGGAGTCCACGCTGACCATGCTCCAGTCGATCAGTCCCTCGGCATCGGCATCGGCATCGGCGTCGGCGTCGGCCTGGACGGCCCGCAGGATCCTCTCCCACGTGCCGTCTGCTGACCACCTGCGATGACGGTCATGAACCGTCTTCCACTTCCCGAAACGGGACGGCAAATCCCGCCACGGCAGGCCAGTCCGCTGCCGGAACAGAATCCCGTTGATCACCCGGCGGTGGCACTGCCACCGCCCGCCCCGCCCCGCGTTCCTCGGCAGATGCGGTTCCAGCCGAGCCCATTCCTCATCCGAAAGATCACCCCGCCCCACGACGACCGAAACGATCCACCAAGGGGCCGGTCACGCGACCCGCCGGACACGACCTAGTCGAAGCTGCTCGGCTCCTCGACATGCCTGTCAATTGTGCGCGGTCCTCCATGCGGCAGCTGAGGCAGCGCTGCCCAGAAGATGCCTGGCCGCTCTTCCATTCGGCCGTGGAGGCCGTTGCGGAACAGCTGGAACGAAGCCCAGAACGACACGACTACGCGCGCCGGCGACGGCAACTGGCTCAATGGGTCGTTCCCGAACGCGACTGGACGGACCTCACGCGCGACTTGGGCCACAGCTTCACGCAGTCCCACCATCACATGGGCTTTTCCGTGCTCGCATGGGCTCGCGCGACTCAGAGCTACCACCTGTTCAGTCCCCGGCTTCGAGACACCACGACTGGAGAGCGGCTACCTGGCGCGTGTGCCGTGACCGAGGCCGCGAACCAGCTTCGGAACGCCCGCCGCGGCGGAATGCTAACTCTGCTTCAGAGGCTTGGCCCTTATGCCGATCAGATCGGGGCGGACTGCGAGTCGAGGGAACTTCCGGCACGGCATTAGTTCGAAGGCTGCCGTCCATCGCGTCCGCGCGGTTGCCGACGCCGCAACTCTGCCGACTACACAGACGCCTGAGTCGAAGGGGTCCGCCGCCCCGGACCGTGCCTGCGCTGGTGTGCTCACCAAAGGGAGCTGCTGCACTCGCGTGTCTGTTGTCGTGCCGCCGAAGGTCTGCAGTCGGATGGGACGCTCGTTGTGGGGTGACACACCTCGTGACCTGCGCTGTACGAAAGTGACAACCATCTCTCTGAGTCTGCCCCTCCAGCCGCTGGCGCTCCTTGGCATCAGCGCAGCTCACGAACGTTGCCTGGTGCCAAGGAGCAGTCTTGGTCACAAGGCTGTGACGAAGGTTTACAGTTGGCACAAAAGAGGGGTGGTCGGCACCATGAGCCTTTTCCGACCTGATGGTGCCGGTCGCGTGTTGGACGGATCCGCGGAACGGCGAAGCTCCTGGTAGACGGGTCATCGGCCAAGAGCGTCCGTAGTCGCCAGGAGCTTCCTGTGCTTGTCCACCCTTCCCCGAGACCCTGATCATGCTCTTGGCCCCGCCATCGCGCTTTCGTCGCGGCGGCGGGCCCAGGTTCCGTCGGGTCCGGCGGGGTGGACGAGCGCTCAGACCGTCGCTGCGGAAGGCTCGCAGGTGTGCGCCAGGTCGATGCGGACCGTCCGGTCGCAGAGCCGTTCCACCTGTGCGGGGTCGTGCGAGACGAGCAGGACCGTCCGGTTGCCCCGCAGGGCCGCCACGGACTCCTCGACCGTGTCGCGGCTCCGCTCGTCCAGGGCGCTCGTCGGCTCGTCGAGCAGGAGGGCCGCCGGTTCGAGGGCCAAGGCCCGTGCCAGACAGAGCCGTTGGCGCTGGCCGTTGGACAGCGTCTGGGCCGGAGCGTCCAGCCGGTCCGAGACCTCGCTCCACAGGCCGGCCTCGCGCAGTGCCTGCTCGACACGGTCGTGCAGCTCCGTCCGGGACGCCCGCACCAGATGGCGGAGGCCGAACAGGGCGTTGTCCAGGATGCTGCCGCCGAAGACCACGGGGGTCTGCGGTACCAGGACGACGGTGCTGCGCAGGTTGGCGTCGCCCTTGCCGTACCGGACGGGACGGCCGAGGACCTCCACCTCGCCCTGACGGCCGAGCCCGTGGGGCAGCAGGTCGACCAGGGCGCGCAGCACGGTGGACTTGCCGGCGCCCGACGGACCGCACAGGCCGGTGGTGGATCCGGCGGCCAGTTCGAACGTCACCGGCCCGACCAGGCGCTTCGTGCCGTCGAGGATCTGCAGGTCGCGGACCGCGATGACGGTCCTGTCGACCCTGTTGTCCATGGTCGTGGCACCGATTGTCACGTCGTCCATCGTCGTGCTCCTTCGAAGCGGTTGCGCAAGAAGACCGCCAGGCTGAGCAGGCCCGCGGTGATCAGGACCAGGACGAGGGCGCTGCCCCACGCCTGGGCGATCGCCTCGGGGGCGCCAGAGTCCTGCGACAGGGTGAAGATGTGCGTGGGCAGGGCCTGGACCGGAGCGTCGATGATGCCGGTCGGGAGGGCTGGGGCCCCGAAGAACACCGTGGCGGTGAAGATCAGGGGGGCCGTCTCGCCCGCCGCGCGGGCCAGGCCGAGCAGCAGGCCGGTGAGCGTGGCCGGCCAGGTGTACGGGATGACCACGGAGCGGACGTACTGGGAGCTGGTGAGGCCCAGTGCGAACGCGGCCTCGGTGATCTCCGCCGGCATGCTCCGGATCCTGCCTGCGGTGGTGAGGGCGACCACCGGCACCACCACGGGCACCAGCACCACGGCGCCGGCCAGCCAGGAACGGCCCCAGCCCATGGTCGTGCAGAAGAGGACGTACCCTGCGAGGCCCAGCAGGATGGTGGGCGTCCCGCCGACCGCCACGGTCAGCGTCTCCAGGACGCGGGCGGTCTTCGCGGAGGAACGCGTACCGATCACGATGCCCGCTCCGTAGCCGAGCGGCAGCGCGATCAGCGCCGTGGTCGCGAGGAGCAGGAGCGTACCCACGATCTGGTCGCGAATGCCGCCACCCGCCGCACCTTCGGAGGGCGAGAACCAGAAGACCGGATTGAGTGCCGCGCCGCCGCGGGCCAGCAGGATGCCGAGCATGCCGACGAGCAGGGTCCCGGGCAGCAGCAGGGCCCCGAGCCGGACGACGGTGGTGAGCCGGTCCTTCGGAGTGCGCAGCCACGCGGAGGACCGACGGGTACGCGGAGCGCGCGCGGCCCGTCCCGTGGAGCCGCGGGTGCCCCACACGGTGGCGACGGCGACCAGGGCCAGCAGGATGATGCCAAGGCCGCACAGCGCCGCGAAGTACGGGCCGGAGGTGCCCGCGAGCATCGGCTCGGGGCCGGCCAGTTTGGTGGTGAGCGTCTGACCGGGGCGCACGAGGGAGGAGAAGATGTCCCCCGGCGACTCCGGCAGCCGTCCGTCGGCGCGGCCGATGACCATGAAGACCGCGATGGCCTCACCCAGTGCCCGGGCCAGACCGAGGAGAACGCCGGCGCGCATGCCCGACCGGGCCTGGGGCAGGACGGCGGACCGTACGACCTCGCGGCGGGTCAGGCCGAGGGAGTACGCGGCCTCCCGGTACCGGCCGGGCACGGCGGCCAGCGCGTCCACGCTGACCGCCACGATCGTCGGCATGATCATCACGGCGAGGACGATGCCGGCGGCGAGCAGGCTGTCGCCGCCCGGTACGTCGCCGAGGTCCGCCACGAACGGCCGGATCACCATGATGCCGATCAGGCCGTAGACGATGGAGGGGACCGCTGCCAGGAGTTCGATGCTCAGGCGCAGAGGCTTGGCGAGGCGGGGCGGCAGGTACTCGGACAAGGCGACGGCCGCCGCCCAGCCGACCGGGACGGCGAGCACCAGTGCCAGGACGCACACGACCGCTGAGCCGTAGATCATGGCCAGGCCGCCGAAGGCGAGGTTCCCCGGACTCCAGGTGGACGAGGCGAACAGGGCCGCCCAGTCGACGGTTCCGCTCGCGACGCCCGTGACGAGGTAGCCGAGCAGGACCGTGAGGGTGAGCAGCACGGACAGGACGCCGCTGTACGCCCATCCCCAGACCCATCTCGCCCGGCTGCCGCGGCCGCTCCCGGAGGAGGGCCGCGACACGGCGGGTCCGGGCGCCTGGGCGGGGCGCTCCAGAGTGAGCCCCATCGTCAGAGGCCCATCTGCTCGCGCGTGAGGTAGCCGTGCTCGGGCAGCAGCTTCTGGCCCTCGGGCGAGAGGATGTAGTCGATGTACTGCTTGACGGTGCCCTTCGGCCTGCCGTTGGTGATCATGTACAGCGGACGGGTCATCGGGTACTTGCCGGACGCCACGTTCGCCGGGGTGGGAGCGACGCCCTCCAGGGGCACGGCGACCAGTTCGGGGTGGCCCTCGATGAAGCCGGTCGACAGCGGGGCGATGGAACCGCGGGTGGACTTCAGCTTGTTGCGGGTCTCCAGGTTGCCGCCGACGACGGCGTAGTTCGCGGACTTGGGCGGGGCCGGCGGCTCGCCCTTGCCGTAGATGAACTTGTCGAGCACCTCGCGGGTGCCGCGACCGGGCTCCTTGTCGTACACGAAGACCTGGAGGTCGGGGCCGCCGACCTCCTTCCAGTTGGTGATCTTGCCTTCGAACAGGCCCGCCACCTGCGCCTTGGACAGGCCCTTGACCCCGCCGTCGGCGACTTCCCTGGTGATGATGACGCCGACGGCGTCCGCGCCGATCTGCGTGGTGACGAAGTCCGTGTCGGGGTACGCCTTGTGGTCCTTGTCGGACAAGGGCTTGGAGCTGAGGGCGATGTTGATCTGGCCGGTGCCGAGCTGGGAAATGCCGCCGGCGGAGCCACCCTGGGTGGCGACGGTGATGTTCAGCCCCTTGGCCTTCAGCGCCTCGGCGGCGTCGGAGGCGACCGGGGCGACGGTGGTGGAGCCGCTGGCCTGGATGGCGTCCGAGCCGGCCTTCGCGGAACCGGCGCAGCCGGTCAGGGCGGCGGCGAGGAGAAGAGCGGCGGAGGCGGCGGAGGCGCCCTGGCGGACACGCCGTCCGGTGAGGCGCGGTGTTCTCCTGCGGATTTCGGTGGACATGAAAGACATGGCGGTGCCTTTGCGGTGATGGGAGGGGCGGGAATCGGGGAACACCGGTGACGGGCGCCGCCCCTGTGGCATGCAGGTCTGTGGTCGGGACGTAGAAGGGGTGCGGCCGTGACCGCCGGCGGCCCCCTGCCACGTGGACGAAGCGGGCGGACGCCGGGCGAGCCTGCGGGTGTTCCGGCAAGGCGGCGCGGTGGACACCGGGCGTGCGGATGACGGCTGCTCATGGCTAGCAGCCGATGTTCTTACGATCCTTGTCGCGTTCCCCGTTGAACTCACTCAGGACCGTAGGGGCTGCCGTGGGGCGCTCACGCGCCTGAACGATTCGGTGCTCGGCCCACTCCCCTTCGAAGGGCCTGAAGCATCAAGGCACCGGTGTCCGTCCACCCGCTGACCCCGGGTGCGGACCGCGATGCCGTGGGCGAACGTTACCGCCTCCGAGTCGCCCTGGCGACACCTTGATTGGTGGAAATCATCGATGATCGGCGATTGAATTTGAGTCACACACCGGGGTGGTGGGTGCGCTGCCCGGGGTCGGCCGCGAATTCCGAAGCCGCGTGGGTCGCCAGTCGAAACCTTCGCCCTGGACAGCTTCAAGCTGTGTGAACAACAGGGTTCAAGCGAATGACCTCTCTTCGCAACCAGCCACAGAGGAGGGCGAATCGGGGCAGCGACTCTCTGCGGCAACGGAGGGCCGGCGAGATGGCCTTTCAGTCATTCATCGATCTATTGACATACATCGCTCAACGCTGGCAGGGTTCCGGCCGTCGGTCGACAGCGTCGTTGTCGACCTGGGCTCTGACCCGGCCCCATCTCGATCCGTCACGCTCCTTGATCACTCCCTGGGGGGAAGTGTGAGTAGTCCCCGTGTTCTGGTTGCCTCCGCGTTCGAAGCGGAGCTCCAGCCCTTGACGTCCGCGTGCGCGGCTGCCGCTCTGCAGCACCACGGCGCCGACGTCGTCGGCTGGGACGCGCACCTGCTTCCCGACGCCATTCCGGAGGGCCCCTTCGACCTCACGCTCGTCTCGGTCCAGCAGTTCGAGGGCCTTGAGCGGGGAATCGCCCTGGCACGCAGGGTCTCGGAGGCGTACGGCACCACGGTCGTGACCTTCGGCCAGTACGCGCAGATGAACCACCGGGAGTTCCTCGACGTCGCCGACGGCATCATCATGGAGGAGCCCGAGCTCATCAGCGAGGAGCTGGCCCAGCTCGCCGCCGGCACCATCGCGCTGGACGCGGTGCCCGCCCTGATGACCCGCACGGGCATGCGGCCCAAGCCCCCGCGTCGGCGCATCTCGGTCACCAAGCCCGCCCGTGACCTGTTCCCCTCCCTCGTGCACTACCCGGCGCACCACTCGCCGTTCGGCCTGATGGGCAACATCGAGGCGTCCCGCGGCTGCCACCACAAGTGCACCTACTGCTCCGTCTACGGCGCCTACGACGGCGGGGTCGCCGCGTACGACGCCGACAGCGTCCTGGCCGACGCGCTGCAGCTCGCGGAGGAGGGCGTCCGGCACTTCTGCTTCATCGACGCCGAGTTCTTCAACTCCCGCACCATCGGCATCGGCGTGGTCGAGCGACTCGTCGACGCCATCGGCCCGATCACCTTCGAGTTCACGACGCGCGTCGACCACGTCCTCGACTACACCAAGGAACTGGAGAAGCTCGTCTCGCTCGGGCTGCGCCGCGTCACCTGCGCCCTCGAGTTCCCCTCCAACCGCATCCTGCGCATCTTCGACAAGCACATCGACGTCGACCACATGCGCGAGGCGGTCGCCGAGGCCGAGCGGATCGGCTTCGAGCTGTACCCGACGTTCATCCCGTTCACCCCGTGGATCGAGTACGAGGAGCTCCTCGGCTTCGAGGACTGGCTGGTCGAGACGGGCCTCGCCCGCGTCACCGACCCGACCGCCCTGCAGACCCGACTGCTGCTGTTCAAGGGCTCCCCGCTGCTCTCCTCGCCCTGGATGGAGGACATCGCCACCGTCGACCGCGGCTTCTGGGTCGAGTGGACCCACCCCGACAAGCGCGTCGAGGAGCTCTGGCAGGAGCGCCGCACCGACGCCGAGGACGCCGGCAAGATCCGCTGCTGCGTGAAGTGCTGACCCACCCGCTCACAAGAAAAGGACACTGACATGGGTGGATCACCCCGCGTCGTCATCTCCACCGGCCAGGCACTCCCGGACATGGACTGGACCGGCGAGCTCGCCGGCCTCACCGACTCGTGGCCGTACCTCGGTCCCACCTGGCTGCGGGCCACGGAGAAGGTACTCCCCGAGGCCCAGCCCTGGCACACCCTGGCCCACCGCGCCCGCGGCGAACTGGCACTCCTCCCCGGCTACATCCTCACCACCCCGCCGGTCGTCGACCACGAGCCGCGCACCTACCTCGGATGGCAGGCGCCCTCCGGCGAAGAGGTGTGCTGCGGAGCCGAGACCGACGCCGCGCGCAGCGCCGAGGTCGACGCGCTGGGAACCGAGCCCTTCTTCCCGACGCTCCTGCTCGGCTCCCCGCTGGGCTACCGCACCGAGGTCGCCTACAACTTCTGGACCCCCACCCTGATGGGGTCCATCATCGACAAGCTCGTGCCCGCCGCCTTCGAGGCCGGCATCCGCTGCATCGTGGCCCCCTGGATTCCCAGCCGGCGCGGTAACGACGCCCTCGTCGACGCGCTCGACGCCGCCGGCGCGTCCAGCACCTTCTGGGGCTACGAGGACTTCATGAGCCTCGACGCGCCGAACTGGGAAGGACACCTCGCCGCCCTGCCGCTGAAGAAGCGCCAGCGCATCAAGGGCGACGTCCGCCGCGCCGAAGCCGCCGGCGTGACGATCGAGCGCGCCGACGGTACCGACATCCGCCCCTACGTCGCCCGCATCGCCGAACTCACCTGTCTCAACAGGGAGAAGAACGGCGCCGGCGAGGAGCCCGAGCACATCGTCGGCATCCTCTCCGCGCTCATCGACGAGGGCGCGGACGTCCGCGCCTACCTCGGCTACAAGGACGGCGCGCTGGTCGCCACCTGCGTCACCATCCGGAAGAACCACCGTCTCTTCCCGAAGTGGGCCGGCTTCGACTACGCCGCGATCGGTGAGCGCAGCGGCATCTACTTCGCCCTCGTCCTGGACGCACCCGTCCGCGACGCGTACGCCGAGGGCCTGCGCACCGTCGAGTTCGGCGCCGGAGCCCACCAGGCGAAGGCCCTGCGCGGCTGTACCCCGCGCGAAGTCCGCACCTCGATGCTGCTCTCCGACCCGGCGCTGCGGCCGCAGGCGAGCGCCTGGCTCGACGCCTTCGGAAACAGTCGGCGCGTCGCGTTCGGCGCCGCGTCCCCCGCCCCGGCCCAGCCCGCGAACCTGCCCCTCCTGGGCGGCTCCGGCGACAGCTGCTGCGGCTGACCCCACCCGACTCCACGACAAGGACGAGAAGGACCACATGATCACCTTCATCCCCCTGACCGGATTCCTCGGGGCGGGCAAGACCACGACCATGACCGCCGCCGCGCTCGCGCTCCAGGAGCAGGGCCGCAAGGTCGCCGTCATCACCAACGACCAGGGCGTCGAACTGGTCGACACCAAGCTCGTACGGAGCAAGCTCGACAGCGTCGCCGAGGTCACCGGCGGCTGTTTCTGCTGCAAGTTCGAGGACCTCGTCGAGGCCATCGTCGCACTGGTCGCCTCCGACAGCGTCGACACCGTGATCGCCGAAGCCGTCGGCAGCTGTACGGACCTCCAGGCCACCGTCGTACGACCGCTGCGCCAGTACTACGGCGACGACATGGTCGTCGCCCCGCTGACCACCGTGGTCGACCCGCTGCGTCACCTGGCGTTCGCCCGCGCCGCCGAGCGGGGCGAGCCGGAGTCGGACCTGTCGTACCTCTTCCGCCAGCAGGTCACCGAGGCCGACGTCATCGCCGTGAACAAGCTGGACACCATCAAGGCGGACCGGGCCGAGGACCTCCTCGCCTCGCTCCGCGCGAGCAACCCGAAGGCGACCGTCGTCGGATACTCCGCCACCACCGGCGCTCACCTGGAGAACCTGCTCGACGCGTGGCAGGCACCGGCGACGAACGGGGACGTCGTCCTCGACATCGACTACGACCGCTACGCGGCCGCCGAGGCCCAGCTCGCCTGGATGAACCAGGAGCTCGACCTCACCGCCGCCGGCGACGGTTTCGACGCGACGGCCTGGGCCCGCACCGTCCTTCAGGAGCTGTCCGGCTGGGCCGCGGAGCACGACGCCGTGATCGGCCACGCCAAGATCACCGTGGAGACCGCCGACGGGGACTTCGCCAAGCTCAGCCTCACCGAATCCGGCGCGCAGCCCACCCTCGACCGCGCCGCCGCCGCGCACGCGCCGGCCGGCCGGGCCGTCGTCAACGCCCGGGTCGCCTGCGAGCCCGACGCCCTGGACGCGGCCGTGACCGAGGCCGTCAAGGCCGCCGACCTCGCCACCGCCGTCACCTCCTCGGCGACCACCCCGGTGTCGTTCAAGCCCTCCTACCCGCGCCCCGTGCACCGCCTCGCCCCCGCCGGCGCCTGACCGAGAAGGACCACCCGTCATGAGCGACACCACCACCGCCGGCAGCCTGCAGGAAGAGGTCCGGGAGTACTACCGGGCCAAGGCCGCCGAAGCCGAGACGAGCGGCGCCTGCTGCTCGCCCGACCCGCAGACCTTCGGCCCCGCCGCGTACGACGAGATCGGCCCAGGCACCGCCCCGGACGCCGCCCTCCTCGCCAGCCTCGGCTGCGGCAACCCGAGCGCCGTGGCCGAACTGCGCGAGGGCGAGACGGTCCTGGACCTCGGCTCCGGCGGCGGCCTGGACGTCATCCTCAGCGCCCGGCGCGTCGGCCCCGACGGCCGGGTCTTCGGACTGGACTTCCTGGAGGAGATGCTCGCCCTCGCCGCCCGCAACGTCGAGGACGCCGAGATCGACAACGTCGTCCTCCTCAAGGGCACGATCGAGTCCATCCCGCTGCCGGCCGACACCGTCGACGTGATCATCTCCAACTGCGTGATCAACCTGTCGCTGAACAAGCCCGCCGTCTTCGCCGAAATGGCCCGCGTCCTCACCCCCGGTGGCCGCCTCGGCATCAGCGACGTCGTCGCCGAGGACCGGCTCAGCCCCGAGGAGCGAGCTGAGCGCGGCGGGCACAGCCAGTGCATCGCCGGCGCGCTGTCCGTCTCCGAGTACAAGGAACTCCTCGACGCGGTCGGCCTGAAGGACGCGGAGGTCGTCTTCACCCAGGAGGCGGCCGACGGCCTCCACGCCGCGATCATCCGTGCCCACAAGCCCGTCGACAGCACCGCCGGCGCGCAGGAGTGCGCGCCCGGCGGCACCTGCTGCTGACCACGACGTCACACCCGGGCCGTGGCCGGAGCCCAAGCTCCGGCCACGGTTCGCACGGTCGTGCTCGTCCGCGCGCCGATCCCGGTGCGCGCAACGGCCGACAGGGGCAACGACGTCCCCACGGACTCGTGCCCCTGATGGACGCCACGGGGACGCGGCACCGCACGGCCACCGCCCAGGAGACCGTCGCCACCCCTCGGCTGCCTCTACTCGTTCGCGATCGCGGCCAGACGACCAAGCTCCTGATCGCACGGCCGGTCCGTTGCTCGCCGCGGCCGGCGCGACGGCGGTGACCCTCATGGCCCGCTAAGGATTTCCATGCCCGAAACGTCACTCGACCGGGAGACCGTCGAGGAGTACGCCCGCTGGTTCCGGGCCCTGGCCGACCCCACGCGCATCCGCATCATGCGGTTCCTGAGCGGCCGGCCGGGGCCCGTGCCGGTGGGTGAGATCGTCGACCATCTTCGACTCAACCAGTCGACCGTCTCGCACCACCTGAAGATCCTCCACACCGTCCGCTTCCTGACCAGGCGCCGTGCCGGTGCCAGCATCCGGTACGCCATCAACCCCCGCTGCATCACCGAGTTCCCCAGCGCCGCCGACATCCTCATCGGCGCCCCCGTCCACTCCTGCCGGGAACCGGAATCCAGCTGAAGAACCCCTTCGGCCGCTGCCGTGCCGCAGTCGTCGGCATCCGTCCGCATTCACCTCGGCAGCAGGCCCTCCTCAGGGCATGATCCGGGCATGGACGCTCGAACATCGAGTGTGGTGGCCTTGTGCAGGTCGCAGGTCGCAGGTCGCAGGTCGCAGGTCCGAGCAGATCAGCCGGCAACGAGTCTCGTTGCCGGCTCCTCGTGCTCGCTCGTGGCCGAAGAGCAGAGGGAAGGCCGGCTGGAGTACGACTCACCATGCCGACCGGAGCGGAGGGCCAGCTCCTGCCCGTCAGGTCCGCCAACGTGACGGGCAGAAGCTGGTGTTCATGGGGAGCGTCGACAGCATGGGCCTCGGGGTGGCCTCAGGTTGTGACAGCGACGCTCGCGGCGGCCTTGCTCCTGTCGGCAAGGGCGGCGAGGTATCGCTCCGCGTCGAGGGCGGCCTGGCAGCCGGAGCCTGCCGCGGTGACGGCCTGGCGGTAGGTGTGGTCGACGACGTCACCCGCGGCGAAGACTCCCGGCAGGTTCGTGCGGGTGGAGGGCGCCTCCACCCGGATGTAGCCCTCGTCGTCGAGGTCGGTCTGGCCCGTGAAGAGTTCGGTGCGCGGGTCGTGGCCGATGGCGATGAAGAGGCCGGTGGCGTCGAGGTCGCGGGTCTTGCCGGTGAAGGTGTCGCGCAGGACGACGCCGGCGAGCATGCCGCTCTCGGACTTGATCTCCGCGATCTCGCTGTCGAAGGCGAAGGAGATCTTGTCGTCGGCGAAGGCCCGGTTCTGCATGGCCTTGGAGGCGCGCAGGGTCGAGCGGCGGTGGACGACGGTGACGGAGCGGGCGAAGCGGGTGAGGAAGGTGGCTTCCTCCATGGCGGTGTCTCCGCCACCGACCACGACGATGTCGCGGTCGCGGAAGAAGAAGCCGTCGCAGGTGGCGCACCACGAGACGCCGCGGCCCGAGAGCTCGTCCTCGTTCGGGAGGCCGAGCTTGCGGTAGCCGGAGCCGGTCGCGATGATCACGGCCTTGGCGCGGTGGACGGTGCCCTCGGAGTCGGTGACTTCCTTGATCTCGCCGGTGAGGTCGACGGAGACGATGTCGTCGTCGATCATCTCGGCGCCGAAGCGCTCGGCCTGGGCCCGCATGTTGTCCATGAGGTCGGGGCCGTCGATGCCGGTGGGGAAGCCGGGGAAGTTCTCGACCTCGGTCGTGGTGGTGAGTGAGCCGCCGACGAAGATCGAGCTGCCGAAGAGCAGGGGCTTGAGCTGGGCTCGGGCCGTGTACAGGGCGGCGGTGTATCCGGCGGGGCCGGAGCCTATGACGATGACCTCACGGACGTCGTCACCGGTGGTCGCGGTCGGGTCGGTCACAGAGGTCACGCCTTCTGCTTCGCGTCGATCTCGGCGACGAGGCCCTCGATGAGGACCTTGATCTCGTCGCGGATCGGGCGGACGGCCTCGACGCCCTGGCCGGCCGGGTCCTCCAGGGCCCAGTCGAGGTACTTCTTGCCGGGGAAGACCGGGCAGGCGTCGCCGCAGCCCATGGTGATGACGTAGTCGGACGCCTGGACCGCCTCGGTGGTGAGGACCTTCGGCCGCTGGGCGGAGATGTCGACGCCGACCTCGGCCATCGCCTCGACGGCGGCCGGGTTGACCCGGTCGCCCGGGACCGAGCCGGCGGAGCGGACCTCGATGCGGTCGCCGGCCAGGTGGCTCAGGAATCCGGCGGCCATCTGGGAACGGCCGGCGTTGTGGACGCAGACGAAGAGCACGGAGGCGAGCGGTGCGGTGGTCATCGGGTCTTCCTTGCTGCCGAGAGGTCAGCCCTGGCTGGTGTCAGCTCCGGGTGATGTGAGAGTATCAGTACATGATGACGTCAGTCGATACTGATCTGATCCGGGTTCTGGGCGATCCCCTGCGCCTCCGGATCGTGACCCTGCTCGCCCGCGAGACGCTCTGCACTTCCCACCTCGTGGAGGAGACCGGCGCGAAGCAGACCAACCTCTCCAACCACCTGCGCGTGCTGCGCGAGGCGGGAGTGGTGGAGACCGAGCCCTGTGGCCGGTTCACCTACTACCGGCTCAAGCCGGACGTCATCGAGCAGCTCGCCGGGCAGCTCGCCGCACTCGCGCAGACCGCGCGCTTGACCGCCGAGGCGAACTTCAAGCGCTCCTGCCCCTGACCCTCCCCCTTTTTTGCTTCACCTGTCCGAGGAGATCCAGCCCGTGACCGCCACCGAGCCCGCTGCGAGCGACGCCATAGCCACCGACACGTCACCGCAGCCCGCGCCCGGCGCGACCCCGCCCCGTACCCCGCTCGTCGCACGTGCGGCCGCCGAGCTCGTCGGCACCGCCGCCCTCGTGGCGATCGTCGTCGGCTCCGGCATCCAGGCCACCCAGCTCACCGACGACGTGGCGCTGCAGCTCCTCGCCAACTCCACCGCCACCGTGTTCGGGCTCGGCGTACTGATCGCTCTCCTCGGCCCGGTCTCCGGCGCCCACTTCAACCCGGCGGTCACCCTGGCCGAGTGGTGGACCGCCCGCCGGGGCGGCGCGGGTGTGAACGGGCGTGAGCTCGCGGTGTACGTCCCCGCCCAGATCGTCGGCGCGATTCTCGGCGCGATCCTGGCTGACGCGATGTTCGGCGAGCCGCTGGTGAAGTGGTCCACGCACGACCGCTCCGCCGGGAACCTGCTCCTCGGCGAGGTCGTGGCGACCGCCGGCCTGATCCTGCTGATCTTCGGCCTGGCCCGTACCGACCGGCTGCGTTTCGCGCCCGTCGCGGTCGCCTCGTACATCGGCGCGGCCTACTGGTTCACCTCGTCGACGTCGTTCGCGAACCCGGCGGTGACCATCGGCCGTGCCTTCACCGACACCTTCGCCGGCATCGCCCCGGCCTCCGTCCCGGCGTTCATCGGCATGCAGCTGATCGGCGCGGTCGTGGGCCTGGCGCTGGTCGCGGTCGTCTTCATGCGCGGCAGGACGACCGGCGAATGACGCGGGTCGTGGACGTGGTGGTGATCGGCGGCGGGCAGGCCGGGCTCGCCGCCGGCTACCACCTGCGCCGCCTCGGCGGTCTCGACTTCGCCGTCCTGGACGCCCAGCCCACACCGGGCGGGGCCTGGCAGCACACCTGGGACTCGCTGCGCCTGTTCTCGCCGGCCGCGTACTCCTCCCTGCCCGGCCGCCTCATGCCGCCGCAGCAGGGAGAGACGTATCCCGACGCCGCCCACGTCGTCGGGTACCTCACCGACTACGAGCAGCGCTACGGGCTTCCCGTCCACCGGCCCGTCCGGGTCCAGGCGGTCCGCCGCGACGGCGGGCACCTCCGCGTCGAGACCGACTCCGGCACCTGGCACGCCCGCGCCGTCGTCAGCGCCACCGGAACGTGGTCACGACCGTTCCTTCCCGCCGTCCCCGGTCGCGACGCGTTCCAGGGGCGGCAGCTGCACACCGTCGAGTACGGCGGTCCCGGCGAGTTCACCGGAAAGAAGGTCATCGTCGTCGGAGGCGGGAACTCCGGAGCACAGATCGCCGCCGACCTCGCGTACGGCGCCGACCTCACCTGGGTCACCCAGCGCCCCGCGCGGTTCCTCGCCGACGACATCGACGGCCGCGCCCTCTTCGACCACGCCACCGCCCGCCGCCGGGCCCTCGACGAAGGCCGCACCGATGTCGGCGGAGTGGCTTCGCTCGGCGACATCGTCGCCGTACCACCGGTGCGTGCGGCCCGCGACGCCGGACTCCTCAAGGCACAGCCGATGTTCACCCGCCTCACCGGGACCGGCGTGGAGTGGGCCGACGGCACGCGGGCCGAGACCGACGCGGTCATCTGGTGCACGGGTTTCCGTCCCGCTCTCGCCCACCTCGCCCCGCTCGGGCTCCGCGGTCCTCGCGGACACATCCCCACCCGGGGCACGGAGGCTGTCGGCGAGCCCCGTCTCCATCTGCTCGGCTACGGCGACTGGACCGGCCCCGCCTCGGCCACCCTGGTCGGTGTCGGCCGTCCCGCCCGTGAAGCCGCCCGGGCCATCGCGGCCCTTCTGCGATGAGGCTGCGCGGGTGGACGAACGGTGAACGCCTGACGGATATCGATCCTCGGATTCGCCGTGCGATCTTGTCAGCTCGTATGGTGTCCGGATGGCAACTCCGTTGGCGGGCATACCGATCGAGGACGTGAACGAGGAGCGCTGTGTTCCGTGCTCCCCAGGGCTGCTGATCGACCGCGACGAGGTCGAGGTGCTGACCGCCCAGTTGAAGGCGATGGCCGACCAGACCCGTCTGCAGATCGTCCACCTCATCGACCAGGCGCCGGCCGGAGAGCTCTGCGTCTGCGACCTGACCGAGTCGCTCGACCTGGCCCAGCCGACGGTCAGCCGTCACCTCAAGATCCTCACGACCGCGGGGCTGCTGCGTCGTGAACAGCGCGGAACCTGGGCCTGGTTCTCGATCCGCTGGGATGCTCTTCGGGGGCTCAGGAAGCACGCCTTCCCCCGAGGTATCGACTGCTGACCGTTCTGGTTCAACGTGCCGCCGCAGCGTCCATCTCCACGATGAGATTCTCGACGAGGTCCC
This sequence comes from Streptomyces sp. NPDC058664, assembly GCF_042716635.1. Classification (NCBI taxonomy): domain Bacteria; kingdom Bacillati; phylum Actinomycetota; class Actinomycetes; order Kitasatosporales; family Streptomycetaceae; genus Streptomyces; species Streptomyces sp. NPDC058664. The sequence continues at coordinate 26,387 of NZ_JBHXRW010000054.1, forward strand.
TGATGGCGTCGCGGAGGGGACGCACCGCTTCCACCCCTTGCCCGGCCGGATCGTCGAGCTTCCAGTCGAGGTAGCGCTTACCGGGGAAGACCTCGCAGGTGTCCCCACAGCCCATCGTGACGCACACGTCCGACTCGCCGACGGCTTCCATGGTGAGGATCTTGGGGACCTCCGCGGACATGTCGATGCCGACTTCGCGCATCGCTTCGACCGCCGCCGGATTCACCGCCGAAGCTGGGGCGGAGCCCGCCGAACGGACCTCGATCCGGTCGCCGGTCACGTGGCGAAGCCACACGGCGGCCATCTGGGACCGGCCGGCGTTGTGTATGCAGACGAACAGGACAGAGGGCATCCAGGACACCTGCGTCTCCTCAAATGGGTTGCTATCCAGGGGCGTTCAGGAATCTGGTGGTTGACACCGGTTGTGCTCGGTGTGTCACGATCAGGCCATGCGGACGTCGGTGAACGCGGAACTGCTGAGGGCCCTGGCGGACCCTCTGCGGCTTCGCATCGTGTGCCTGCTTGCCCGTGAGTCGCTGTGTACGACTCATCTCGTCGAGGAGACGGGCGCGCGGCAGACGAACCTGTCGAACCATCTCCGGGTTCTCCGGGAAGCGGGTGTCGTGGAGACCGAGCCCTGCGGGCGTTTCACCTACTACCGGCTGCGCCCCGAGGTGCCGGCCGATCTGGCCACGTTCTTCGGTGGTCTGGCCGACGGGACACACGAAGCCTCTGTGGCCCGGCGGCCTTGCGGTTGAAAGTCCGGCCGCTTCTCCTTCGGAGCGCCCGGGCCGTCCCGACGCCCGCTCGCCCGCGACCCCGCGGGCTGCGGATCGCGATCCGTGCGCGAACGCTACTCCCTTCCCGCCTCTCTGGCGACCCCGGCGCAGGTGGCTTGACCACGCCGGCGACCGCGTTGGGCGGATTGAACCCGGAGTCATCTGCCACGTCTGAATCATCGATGGTCACCGATCGATTTTTGCCGCGTTTCGTGAGGACCAGGCGTCACTTCGCAGTCCTGACGGCGAAATCCGCAGGAGTTGCAAGGCGCGTGGGCATCCTTGGTCCTTACTGGCCTCATCTGCGTGAACGCCCACACTGGGTAACCTGACCGGCTTTCGCGAGCACTCACAGAGGTGGGCGAATCGGGGCAGGGGTGCCTGTGGCGGCGACGTCCGGCAAGGGGTGATCCTTCAGCCATTCATCGATCTATTGACATACATCGCTCAATGCTGGCAGGGTTCCGGCCGTCGGCCGACAGCGCCGTTGCCGACCTGGGCTCTGCCCCGCTCCGTCGGCCGGCCTCGGCCCCGACCACACGTCGACGCAAAGGTTCCCCACCATGGCCGCCACGCCCCACCCGCACTCGTCTACCACCGAGGCACCGGTCCTGCTCCTCATGGGCAGCGGTGACCGCCGCTACAGGGAGTACATCGTGGCGGCCGTCTCACGCCACTTCCGTCTGTGGCTCCTCGACGCCCACGAGCCGAGCTGGCAACTGCCGTACGTGGAGGGGACCTCACTCCTCGACACGAAGAACCTCGACGAACTCCTCGCCGAGGCGAGGAAGGTCATGCAACAGCTTCCCGTCGCAGGGGTCTTCACCTACGACGAGTCCCTCGTGCACGCCGCCGCGCGCCTCGCCGAAGCGCTCGGCCTGCCCGGAAGCGCACCCGACGCGGTGCTCGCCTGCCGCGACAAGGCGACCACCCGGGCACGGCTGACGGCGGCCGACGTGCCGCAGCCGGCCTGCACCCCGGTCTCCACGGCGGCGGAGGCGCGCCGTGCGGCCGACGCGACCGGCTACCCCGTGGTGGTCAAGGCCCGTGGACTCGCCGGCAGCCTCGGTGTCGTCCGGGCGGACCACGGCGACGCTGTCGAAGCGGCGTTCGAGGCGGCCGGCTCCGCCAACTGGCCCGGAGTGCCCCGCTACGAAGCCGACGTTTTGGTCGAGGAGTACCTCACCGGTCCCGAGATCAGCGTCGACGCGGTCGTGGTCGACGGCGTGTGCACCCCGATGATCGTGGCGCGCAAGCAGGTCGGCATGGACCCGTACTTCGAAGAGACCGGCCACACCGTCGACGCCGCCGACCCCCTCCTCCAGGACTCCGAACTCCTGGACCAACTGCACCGCATCCACAAGGCACTCGGCTTCGAACACGGCGCCACGCACACCGAGTTCAAGCTCACCCCCAAGGGGCCGCGCCTCGTCGAGATCAACGCGCGCCTCGGCGGCGACTTCATCCCGCTCATCGGGATGCTCGCCACCGGGACCGACCCGGCGGTCGCGGCCGCCCACGTAGCGGCCGGGCTCACCCCCGAGACCGCGCCGAAGGAGCAGAGGACCGCAGCCATCAGGTTCCTCTACCCGGAGGCCGACTGCGAGGCGGTCGAAGTGACCGTCCGTAACGACCTCTTCGGGCCCACGGTGCACAGCGCGGTCGCCACGGCCGGCCCCGGCACCCGGCTGGCCCTCCCGCCCCGGGCGTACATGAACCGGTACGGCTACGTCATCGCCGTCGGCGAGGAGCACGAGCAGGTGACCGCCGACGTGGATGCCGCGCCCACCCTGGTCGAGCTGCGGTCGCGCCCCCTGACCGACTGACCGGTTCCACCTTTCAGGCCCAAGGAGCCGCCGCCCGTGAGCAAGCCCTCCGACCAGCCGTCACTGCGCTGGGACGGCAATGCCGTCGTCACCCTCGACCAGCGGGCGCTGCCCCACGAGAGGCGGCTCCTGCGCCTGGACACCGTGGACGACGTCATCACCGCCATCACGACACTCGCGGTACGGGGCGCCCCCTCCATCGGTCTCGCGGGCGCCCTGGGCGTCGCGCTCTCGGCGTACGCCCACTGCTCACCGGGCGTCACCGGCGACGGGCAGGAGGCCGTGCGCGCCGACGCACAGCGGCTCGCCGCCGCCCGCCCGACGGCCGTCAACCTGGCCTGGGCCGTCGACCGGGCTCTCGCAAAGCTCGCCGACGGCCCGGACGCGGTCCTGGCCGAAGCCACCGCCATGATCGACGAGGACCGGGCCGTCAACCGGCAGATGGTCGTTCACGCGGTCCAGGCCGTACTGGACCGCTGCCCGCAGGAGTCCCTGAGGCTCCTGACCCACTGCAACACCGGCCGGCTCGCGACCGCCGCCGTGGGCACCGCGCTCGGTACGATCCTCGCCCTCGCCGACGCCGGAAGGGTCACCGAGGTCCTCGTCGACGAGACCCGACCGCTCCTGCAAGGCGCCCGGCTGACGGCCTGGGAACTGGCCGAAGCCGGTGTGCCGCACCGCGTGTGCGTCGACAGCGCGGCCGCCGCGGCCATGAGCCAGGGGCTCGTCGACTGCGTCCTCGTCGGAGCCGACCGCATCACCGCGCGCGGGGACGTGGCCAACAAGATCGGTACCTACGCACTGGCGATCGCAGCCGCCCACCACGGCATCCCGTTCATCGTCGTCGCCCCCGAATCCTCCTGGGACAGGTCCCTCGCCGACGGCCGGGACATCGTCATCGAGGAACGCGCCGCCGACGAAGTGACCTCCTACGGCGGAATCCGCACCACCCCGCCCGGTACACGCGCGTACAACCCCGCCTTCGACGTCACCCCCGCCTCCCTGATCACCGCCATCGTCTCCGAGCACGGTGTCCACCACGCATCCGAGGTGAGCGCATGACCTACGCGCCGTCCACCGCCGCGGGCAAGCAGACCGCCCAGCGGCTGGCCGACATCTCCCGCACCCTGTACGAGCGCGGCTGGATGCCGGGCACGTCCGGCAACATCTCCATGCGGCTGCCCGACGATCCCGGCCGGGCACTGATCACGGCGAGCGGGCGGGACAAGGGCGAGCTGACCGCCCGGGACGTGGTGGAGGTCGACGCCCGCACCGGCGAGGCATCCCATCCCGGCCAGGTCCGCCCCTCGGCGGAGACCTCCATCCACGCGGCGGTCTACCGCGCCACCGGCGCCCGCGCCGTCATCCACGTCCACTCCCCGTACGCCACCGTCGTCGCCCACCGCGCCGCTGCCGTGGACGCTGTCTCCTCGGTACGAGTGGATCGCTTCGAGCTGCTCAAGGGCCTGGGACTGAAGGACCCGGCCTTCACGGACCTGCCGGTGTTCCCCAACTGGCCCCAGGTCGACCGGATCGCCGACGACGTGGCCGCCCACCTCACGGCGGACCGGGAAGGCCCGCCCGGGCTCCTCCTGGCCGATCACGGCATCACCGCGTGGGGCGACTCGCTGGGCCAGGCGAAGAACCGGCTCGAATGCCTCGAGTCGCTCTGCCAACTGCTCGTGCTCTCCCACGCCGAGCTGCATGTCTCCCGTGCCGCGCAGGCACCCGACCACAGGACCGCGCCATGACACTGCTGCAGATCATGCCGGACGACGCACCGGACACCGTGCTGCTCCGCACCCGCGACGAGGAGGCCATCGCGCAGGCCCTGCGCGAACGGTCGGTCTCCTTCACCCGCTGGCCGCTACGCGCAGAGGTGACGCCGCAGACATCGTCCGAGGAACTGCTCGACGCCTACCGGGCCGAGGTCGACGAGCTGTGCGCCGACCACGGGCTGCGCCTCGTCGATGTCGCCCGACTGCACCCCGAGGAGGGAGCGGAGTGGCAGGAGCGCGCGGCCGAGGCACGGTCGACGTTCCTCGACGAACACCGGCACGCCGAGGACGAGGTCCGGTTCTTCGCCCAGGGCACCGGCTGCTTCTACCTGCACCTGGACGACCGCGTGTACGCCGTGGTGTGCGAGGCCGGTGACCTGCTGTCGGTTCCGGCCGGCACCCGGCACTGGTTCGACATGGGACCCGTACCGGACTTCTGCGCCGTCCGGTTCTTCGAGAAGGAGGACGGCTGGGTGGGCGACTTCACCCAGGAGCCCATCGCCGAAGGCTTCCCCCGCCTCGACGCGCTCCTGCGGGAAGGCTGATGCCGGGCAGCCGACAGGCACGTGTTCCCGAGAACGGGCCGCGGGCCGTCGTCCTCGACATCGAGGGAACCACCGGCTCCCTCAGCCACGTACGTGACGTCCTCTTCCCCTACGCGCGTGAGCGGCTCGCCCCCTGGCTCGCCGCTCACCGCGGCACCGAGCCCTGGAAGCAGATCCTCGACGCGGTCACCACCCACACCGGGGCGGCCCACGACGAGGCCAGTGCTCTGGCGCTCCTGGAGCAGTGGGCCGACGCCGATGTGAAGGCGGCGCCGCTGAAGACGCTGCAGGGACTGATCTGGTCCGGCGGCTACGCGGCGGGCGAGTTGTACGGTCACGTGTACCCGGACGTGCCGCCCGCACTGGAGCACTGGAAGGCACAGGGCACAGAGCGCTTCATCTACTCCTCCGGCTCCGTGGCCGCCCAGCGGGACTGGTTCGGCCACACCGCCCACGGCGACCTGCGCCCGCTGCTCGACGGCTACTTCGACCTGACGACGGCCGGCCCCAAGGCGGACGCCGACTCCTACCGTGCGATCGCGGCGGACCTGGGACACGCACCCGCCGACCTGCTGTTCGTCAGCGACGTCGGTGCCGAGCTCGACGCCGCGGCCGAGGCCGGCTGGCAGACGGTGGCCGTGCGCCGCCCCGACGACGAACGCGCGGCCGTGCCAGGTCACGCGGCCGTCGCCTCCCTTACCCCACTCGTTTCCCGACCCGGCCCGGGCAGACCGACGGTGCCGGTCGACACGCACCCGCAGGAGGACCCAAGCGATGAGTGATCCGTCCGACACGGTGCCGAAGGCCGACATCGCGGTCATCGGCGGCAGCGGCTTCTACGAACTCCTGGAGTCGGTACGGCGCGTCGAGGTCACCACCCCGTACGGCGCGCCCTCCGACGCGGTGTCCGTCGGCACCGTGGGCGACCGCAGAGTGGCCTTCCTGCCCCGGCACGGCAGCCACCACGAGCTCCCCCCGCACCGCATCAACTACCGCGCCAACATGTGGGCGCTGCGCTCGCTGGGGGTACGGCAGGTCCTCGCCCCCTGTGCCGTCGGCTCGCTGCGCCGCTCCCTCGGTCCCGGCAGTGTGGTCCTCCCCGACCAGCTCGTCGACCGGACCACGGGCCGTGTCCAGACGTACTTCGACCACGGCGCGGCGCACGTCTCCTTCGCCGACCCGTACTGCGCCGCCGGGCGAGCGGCCGTGCTCAAGGCCGCCGGTGAGGCCGGAGCCGACGTCCACGACGGCGGCGTGATGGTGGTCGTCGAGGGGCCCCGGTTCTCCACCCGGGCGGAGTCCCAGTGGTACGCGTCGGCCGGCTGGTCGCTGATCAACATGACCGGGCACCCGGAAGCCGTCCTCGCGCGCGAACTCGCCCTCTGCTACACCTCCCTCGCCCTCGTCACCGACTACGACGCCGGCGTGGAGCGAGGGGAGGGCGTCTCCCAGGACGAGGTCTTCCGGGTCTTCGGCGCGAACGTGGAGCGCCTGAAGGACCTGGTCCTGCAGACGGTCTCCGTCCTGGACCGCGAGAGGCGTTGCGGATGTGCAGCGGCGCTCGACGGCATGGATCTGCCCTTCGAGCTTCCCTGACACCGTGGTCGGCGCGGGCACGATCCGCACCGCCCACGAATCTGCGGCCCGATGCCGGTCACCACGGTGACCGGCATCGTCATTCCACGACCGGGCTGCGGCGCTCCACCAGCAGGACGTCGCGCCAGACTCCGTGATGGCGAGCCACGCGTTCCCGACGACCGAGGACACGGAACCCGGTGGACTCGTGCAGGGCGAGGCTCGCGCTGTTCTCGGGAAAGATGCCCGCCTGGATCGTCCAGATCCCCGCCTTCTCCGTGGAGACGATCAACGCCTCCAGGAGCGTGCGCCCCACGCCGGTTCCGCGCGCCGTGGGACAGACGTACACGGAGTGCTCGACGACCCCCGCGTACGCGGGCCGGCTCGAGACACGCGACACCGCTGTCCAGCCGACCACCCGCCCCCGCTGACCCAGCGCCACGAGCCGGTGCGCCGCGAGCTTGGCGGTGTCGAACGCGCTCCACGGCGGCGCGGTGGTCTCGAACGTGGCGTTGCCCTCGTCGATGCCCTGCTGGTAGATCGCCATGACGGCCGGCGCGTGGTCGTCGGTCATCGGGACCAGGGTGACGTCCGGACGCGGGGGTGTGGTCATGCGTGCTCCTTGCCTCGGTGCGTTTCCGCCGGACGGGGTACGCACGGTGTTCGTCAGCGGGTACGGCGACGCTCCTGCGGCGTCGGGGGCCGCCGCAGGAGCGTGGGTGGGGGGTGAGGAGGAGTACTGGGTCAGAGCAGGGGCAGCGCGACGAGGCCGATACCCACGCTGCCGAGGAGGCCCACGCCGAGGTAGAAGGCGAAGACCTTCGTCTTGACGACGCTCTTGACGGCCACCATGGCCGGAATCGTCGTGATGGCACCGCCGAGGAGGAAGGTGACGCCCGCCGCGGCGACCATGCCCTGGTCCAGGAGGCCCTCGACGACCGGGATGGCGCCGACGCCGTTGAGGTAGAGCGGGACGCTGATGAGTCCGGCGACCAGCACGGAGAGGACGCCGTCCGTGCCGAGAATGCCCGAGACGACATCGGTGGGTACGTAACGGACGATCAGGGCCTCGAGGACGATGGCCAGGAGCAGCCACTTGCCCAGGATCAGCGAGTCGCTGACGATCTCCTTCAGGATCTCGCCGGCCCGGAGGTTCTTGATGTCGCGCCGCACGAGCACGCGCCACGGGGTGCCGTCGTCGTCCGCGTCGTTCCGCGCGGCGGTGGAGCAGCCACCGGCCGCAGGAACGGGCTCGGCTTCCTGGGCGGCACCGCCGCACCCGCCGGCAGCACTGCCACCGCTGCCGCTTCCGCCTCCGACGGCCACGGTCTCGGGCACGGTCGCCTTCGCCGCCGAGCACGCGGTCTCCGGCACGGTCACCGCCTCCTGCGAGCAGCTCTTCGCCGGCGCCTTCTCCTCCGTGGAGGCGATCAGTGGGTCCGCGAACCGTCCGCGCCGTTCGAGCGCGAGAACGATGAGGCCCGCGCCGAAGCTCAGCGCCAGGGCGCCGATGAGACGGGCGGTGGCGATGGGGAAGCCGAGCTGGGCGGCGGAGAGCGCGTAGATCTCCGGGTCCATGGAGGGGGAGGCGATCCAGAACGCCATCACGGCCGAGAGCGGGACGCCGGCTATCAGGAAGCGGCGGATCAGCGGGATCACGGTGAAGGAGCAGAAGGGGCTGAACGCTCCGATGGCCGTGACGATGGCGATGCCGAGGACGCCCTTGCGCCCGTGGGCGAAGCTGCGGCGCGCGACCACGTCGATCGACAGACGCTGTACGGCGATTCCCAGGACGATGGCGACCAGGAACCACGGGAGATAGTGCAGCACCTCGAACAGGATGAACAGGCCAAGGGCCCGCAATTCGTCCACGGGTGAACCTCTCTGAGACGGTGACACATGAGGGGAGCGGCGCCGTGAAGGTACGTACGGGGGACGTGGCGAGCCGCGTGGGGAGGCTCGATCGGCATCCCTTTTATCGAATATCGATGATAGACGATTAAAGAGATGCCCGGCAATGGGGATCCGATGTCCCTCGTCGCGCCGAAGGGATCCGTCTCGCGCTTTCGGTGGCGGCAGCCAGGGAGTGGAGCTTGTTCCCAGGTCGCACCGATGCGGCCACCTTCCATGTGGCGTCTACACAGTCGCTCGTGCCGGCGGTTTCGGGCGTACATGAGGCACCGACGGGCCTCCGTGGGCCTTCTCCATGCGGAACGAACCTTGCCGTCGCGGGCGGTCATCGAATAACATCGATGGATCATGAGCGGTACGATGAATGCCCAGCTGATCGACCGAAGCACGGCCGAGTCCTACGCAACCTGGTTCAAGGCCCTCTCCGATCCCACTCGCGTGCAGATCCTCAATCTCCTCGCGCTGGCGACCGGGCCGATGAGTGTCGGAGAGATCGTGGACCGGATGGGCGTCGGACAGTCGACGGTGTCCCACCACCTGAAGCTGCTCGCGGACGTGCGGTTCGTCCTGCGCGAGCGCCAGGGGACCTCGATGCTCTACTCCATCAACGTCGCCTGCGTGGCCTGCTTCCCCAGTGCTGCCGACGCCGTCATGGGCCGCCCCGCGGCCTCGGCGTGAGGACCGGCCCCTTGACCAAGTCGACCCCGCCCACATCCGGTGCGACCGCTACCGCCTGCTGCCCACCCATAGTGAGCGCCGCGCTGTCCGAAGGGGACGCGGAGATCATGGCGGCGATGTTCAAGGCGCTGGCCGACCCCGTCCGGCTCCGCCTCCTGTCCAGAGTGGCCTCACACCCCAACGGTGAGGCATGCGTCTGCGACATAGCCGACGTGGGCGTCTCCCAGCCCACGGTCAGCCACCATCTGAAGAAGCTCCGGGAAGCGGGCCTGCTCACCTCCGAGCGGCGCGGCACCTGGGTGTACTACCGTCCGGCGCCCGGCGTCCTGGCCTCGCTCGGTGATTTTCTCGCCGACACCGAGAAGGCGGGCAAGGAAGAGATCTCTCTGGCGGCCCAGGCCTCCTGACGTTCGGCGCCGCCACCCCTGAAGCCGGGGCGGCGGCGCCGGTTCTGCCGCGGCGTGACTGCCTGCATGTATCCGCGCGCCCGTGCTCGACTGCGTCAGTCGATGTGCGGGCTGCGACGCTCCACGAGGACGGTGTCGCGCCAGACTCCGTGGTGACGGCCGACGCGCTCACGCGTTCCGATGACCCGGAAGCCCGCACGGGCGTGGACGGCGAGGCTGGCGGTGTTTTCGGGGAAGATGCCGGACTGAACGGTCCAGATCCCCGCCGCCTCGGTGGAGTCGATGAGCGCCTTCAGCAGCACCGAGGCGACGCCGCGTCCCCGTGCGTCAGGGTGCACGTACACGGAGTGCTCGACGACTCCGGCGTACGCGCACCGGTCGGAGACCTGGGTGGCGGCGACCCAGCCGAGCACCCGGCCGTCCTCGTCGAGCGCGACGAAGCGGTGCTCGGGCAGCTTGGCCGCGTCGAACCGCTCCCAGGTCGGGGCGACGGTCTCGAAGGTGGCGTCGCCCTCGTCGATGCCGGCCTGGTAGATCGCGACGACCTCGTCGGCGTGGTCGGCCGTGAGCGGTGCGACGGTCACCGGGGCCGTCATGCGGCGGCCGCCGTGCCGAGGAGGGCTCCCATGGCGGCGAGGACGGCCGGCTCGACGCGGTAGTAGACCCAGGTGCCGCGCCGCTCGGAGGAGAGCAGGCCGGCCTCCTTGAGCTTCTTCAGGTGGTGGGAGACGGTCGGCTGGGAGACGCCGACGTCGGAGATGTCGCAGACGCACGCTTCGCCGCCCTCGTGCGAGGCGACGGCGGAAAAGAGCCGCAGCCGGACCGGATCGCCCAACGCCTTGAACATGACGGCCGTCCGCTCGGCCTCCTCGGCGGTCAGCGGCCGCTCGTTCAGCGGCGGGCAGCAGGGCTCGACGGCGGGTTCCAGGAGCGGCGGCGCCTTCACGTTCGACATGCATCTATGTTGACACATGTCGAATCAGCCACCCAGGGCTCGGGGTCCCGGGGCAGGAGAATTCGATAAATGTCTATGTTGACGTTCATCGAATCAACCGCCATGCTGGAGACGTAAGAGATTGACGAACGTCGAATCACAAGGGGTATCGCCGTGAACTCCACCGCCACCGACCAGCTGCCCGTCGTGGTCATCGGGGCCGGGCCCACCGGTCTGACCGCCGCCGCGCACCTCCTCGACCGGGGCCTGGAGCCCCTGGTCCTGGAGGCCGGCACCCGGGCGGGCGCGGCCGTACGGCAGTGGTCCCACGTGCGGCTCTTCTCTCCCTGGAGCGAGGTCACCGACCCGGTCGCCGAGAAGCTGCTCGCTCCCACCGGCTGGGTGAGGCCGGACGCGGGGACGTACCCGACCGGCGGGGACTGGGCGGACGGCTACCTCCAGCCGCTCGCGGACGTCCTCGGCGACCGGGTGCGCCTCGGCGCCCGGGTCACCGGCGTCTCCCGTACCGGCCGCGACCGGATCGTCGACGCCGACCGCGGGACCCAGCCCTTCACCGTCCACGTCCGGTACGGCGACGGACGCGAGGAACGCCTCCTCGCCCGGGCCGTGATCGACGCCTCCGGTACCTGGTCCACCCCGAGCCCCGCCGGCGGCGACGGCCTCCCGGCCGTCGGCGAACGCGCGGCGGCCGACCGGATCTCCTACCGGGTACCCGACTTCGAGGACCCCGCCGTGCGGGCCCGTCACGCCGGCAAGCGCACCGCCGTCATCGGCTCCGGCGCCTCCGCCTTCACCGCACTCGCCTCGCTCGCCGGCCTCGCCACGTCCGAGGACGGCGCCGGCACGCACGCCACCTGGATCCTGCGCCGGGGCATCTCCGGCTCCACCTTCGGCGGCGGCACCGCCGACCGGCTCCCGGCCCGGGGCGCCCTCGGTCTCGCCGCCAGGGCCGCCGTCGACGACGGGCACGCGGACGCCGTCACCGGCTTCCGCACGGACGCGATCGAACGCGACGGCGAACGGCTGGTTCTGGTCGCCGAGGACGGCCGCCGGCTCGACCCGGTCGACGAGGTGATCGTCCTGACCGGCTTCCGCCCCGACCTGACCTTCCTGGACGAACTGCGCCTGGGTCTCGACGACCGCCTCCAGGCCCCCGTCGAGCTGGCTCCGCTGATCGACCCCAACCAGCACTCCTGCGGCACCGTCTACCCGCACGGTGTGAAGGAGCTGGCGCACCCGGAAGAGGGCGTCTACCTCGTCGGCATGAAGTCCTACGGCCGCGCTCCCTCCTTCCTCGCCCTCACCGGCTACGAGCAGGTCCGCTCGGTCGTCGCCGCCCTCGCCGGTGACCGCGAGGGCGCCGAGCGCGTCGAACTCGTCCTCCCCGAGACCGGCGTCTGCGGCGGCGCCGGCCTCTTCGACCAGCCCGCCGACACCACGGACGACGGCGGCGGTTGCTGCGCGACCCCGACGACGATCCAGATCGACGCCGGAGCCCCGGCCGCCTCCGGCGGCTGCTGACCCCACCCGTCCACCCACAGCTGGAGGAACACGATGTCCCGCGTACAGCTCGCCCTGCGCGTTCCCGACCTGGCGGCTTCCGTCGCCTTCTACACCAAGCTCTTCGGCACCGAGCCGGCCAAGCTCCGTGACGGCTACGCCAACTTCGCCGTCGCGGAACCGCCGCTCAAGCTCGTCCTCATCGAAGGCGCCGACGACGAGGACACCCGTATGGACCACCTCGGCGTGGAGGTCGACACCACCGAGGCGGTCCACGCCGCCACCGCCCGGCTGGCGGAGGAGGGCCTGTCGACGACGGAGGAGAACGACACCGCCTGCTGCTACGCCCTTCAGGACAAGGTGTGGGTGCACGGCCCCGGCCGCGAACCGTGGGAGGTGTATGTCGTCAAGGCCGACGCCGACACCCTGACCAAGCAGCAGGGCAGCACCTGCTGCGCCGGCACGGCGGCCACCGCCGAGAACGAGGCCAGTGCACCGGTCACCACCGGCGGATGCTGCTGACCTCTCGATGGCCGACCTTCACACCCGCGGAGCCGCGACCGGAACAGGGGACCGGTCGCGGCCGCGCGCCGTCCTGCCCGCGCTCTGCGCCACCCAGATCACCAGTTGGGGCATCGTCTACTACGCCTTCCCGGTCCTGAATCCGCAGATCACCGCTGGCAGCGGCTGGTCCACCGGCGCCACGACGGCCGCGTTCTCGTTCGCCCTGGTCATCTCTGGCCTCGCCGGAATCCGGGTCGGCCGGATCATCGACCGCCGCGGCCCACGCACGGTCATGACGGCAGGCTCCGTGGCCGGGGTCCTGAGTCTGGTGACCGTGGCCCTGGCGCCGAACCTGCCGGTGTTCTTCGCCGGGTGGCTGCTGGGCGGGTTTGCCATGGCGGCCACCTTCTACCAGCCCGCGTTCGCCGCACTCACTCGCTGGTGGGCCCCCGATCACGTCCGCGCCCTCACGATCGTCACCCTCACAGGCGGCCTCGCCTCCACGGTCTTCGCGCCGCTCACCGCCGCCCTGGCCGACCGATTGTCGTGGCGCGAGACCTATCTGGTGCTGGCGGCGATTCTCGCCGCCGTCACGATCCCGGCCCACGCGATTGCCCTCAGAGCCCCCTGGCCCCCGGCACCACCCTCCCCGGCCGGCACGGACGCGAGCCCCGGCGCCGTAACCCGAAGCCGACCGTTCCTCCTGCTCGCGGTCGCGTTCACGCTCTCGGCCTTCGCGATGTACGCCGTCGTCGTCACTCTCGTCCCGCTCCTGCTCGAACGTGGCTACACCACATCCCAAGCGGCTTGGGCTCTCGGCCTCGGCGGCGCGGGCCAGACTCTCGGCCGTACCCTCTACGCGCTGCTCGCCCGCCATACCGGGACGACAGTCCGCACCACGACCCTCCTCGCACTCGGCGCCCTGACCACTGCGGCTCTCGCCGTCACGCCGGGCCCGTACGGCCTGGTGATCGCGGTGTCCATCGCGGCAGGCATGGTCCGCGGCAACCTCACCCTCCTCCAGGCGACCGCGATCACCGACCGCTGGGGCACACAGCACTACGGTCGGCTCTCCGCGATCCTGAGTGCCCCAGCCATGACAGCCTCAGCTCTCGCACCCTTCGCGGCAACCACCCTTGCCTCGATTCTGGGAGGCTACCCAGAGTTGTTCGGAGTGCTTGCCAGTCTCGCGACGGCGTCTGCTCTCGTGGCCACGGCTACATCTGTACGAGGCAAGAACTAGGTCCGATCCAGATCCTTGAAGATGCCCTCGTCCTGCCGCTTCGGTCTTGCGAGCGGTACGAGAGGGCGCCCGCGCGGCGGTGCGGGGGCGACGGGTTCCACCACGGACGCTCATTCTCGAGGTCGAGGTCGAGGTCGCCGACCCACGCTGATCGGCAGACCTGCCGGCCGTCTTGCGTGGGCTTGCCGTCAGGCACAGCGCATTTCGCATCGCGGGAGAAGGTGCGCGGTGACGCGGTTGCCGCGTCCAGGGCAAGGCTTTCGTGCGGCCGAACCGTGACGTGGTGATCGGCGCGGATTCGAGGGAGCGGGTCGAAGATCGAATCGAGGGCCGAGCGGGAAAAATTCAGGACGGCCGCGTGAGCCTCTCCGATGCCCCGTCCCGCGGCCTGGGTCAGAGTGAATCCCATGCCGCACAGGGGGTGGGGCACGGGAGGTGAACATGTCTTTGAGGGACGATCTCTACGCGGATATCACGGGATTCCTCCTGGCCAAGTGCGATGCCGACCCGGACGAACTCTCCGAGGAATCCGATCTTTACAACGACATCGGCATCGACTCTCTCGACCTCGTCGCCATGGCGCAGACCCTTCAGGGTGCGTACGGCATTTCGATGGACGACGAGCGCATCGGTTCGCTCCGCACCGTCGGTGACGTCCTGGATTTCGCCGTCTCCAAGGTCGAGTCCAAAGCAACCGCCTAGATCACGGGGAGTCTCCGCAATGCCTGCCTACATCACCGCCATGGGACGCTTCCTGCCCGGCGAACCGGTGCCCAACGAGGAGATCGAGGACTACATCGGCAGCGTGGGCCGGGCGAGTTCGGAGTTGCGCGAGCAGATCCTCGGCAACTGCGGGATCAAGTCACGGCACTACGCCATCGACAAGCAGCAGAGGACCCTGTTCTCCAACACCGACATGGCGGTCGCGGCCATCCGCCAGGCGGTGGACCGCTCGGACATCACGCTCGACGACATCGACCTCATCGCGGCGGCCACCGCCGTCCCGGACCTCGTCGCGCCCGGTATCGCCAGCGGCATCCACGGCGAACTCGGCAGCCCGCCCTGCGAGATCGTCACCACCCACGGCATCTGCAGCTCCGGGATGATGGCGCTCAAGAACGCCTACCTCCAGGTGGCGGCCGGGGAGAAGAAGAACGCGATCGCCTCCGCATCCGAACTGGCCTCGCGTTTCCTGAGGAGCGAACGGTTCGCCGACGTCCGGCCGGTCTCGGACGACGGCGCCATCGCCATGGAGATGGCGTTCCTGCGCTACATGCTCTCGGACGGCGCCGGCGCCGCGTTGGTACAGGACCGCCCCGCCGCCGACGGGGTGAGCCTGCGGATCGACTGGATCTCGCTCACCTCCTACGCCAACACCGAGCAGACCTGCATGTACATGGGCTCGGCCGACAACTCGGCGGAGCGGACCTGGTGGGACCACCCCTCCGCGGCCGACGCCGCCGTCGACGGCGCGCTGGCACTGCGCCAGAACCTGGGCCTGCTGCCGCACCTCGTGCGGATCGGGGTCAAGGAATACCAGCGACTGCTCGACGAGGGCCGCTTCGACCCGGACGAGCTCGCCTGGTTCCCCGCGCACTATTCCAGTGAGCGCATGAAGTCCATGGTGCTCAAGGAGATCGAGCGGAAGAAGGTCAGGGGTCCCTCCGTCGAGAAGTGGTACAGCAATCTGACCCGGGTCGGGAACACGGGATCCGCCAGCATCTACGTGATCCTGGAGGAGATGCTCAGCGAGGGCCTGGTGTCGCCCGGAGACAAGCTTCTGGTGATGGTTCCCGAGTCCGGCCGGTTCGCGATCTCCTTCGCGCATCTGACGGCCGTCTCCGCCGGAGAGGTCTGAGGCCGTGAACGCACAGCCCCGAGTGACGGTCTACTGGTATTCACAGACCGGTCAGCTCCTGGAATCCGTCTCCGCCGTCACTGACCCGCTGGAAAAGGCGGGTTGGGACATACGCAAGGTCGAGATCAGGCCGCGGGAACCCTTTCCCTTCCCCTGGCCCATACGCCGCTTCTTCGGTGTCTTTCCCGCCTCTGTCGATCCCGACGGGGCGCCCGGGATCACCGCCCGGCCGCCGGTGGCCGGGAACGACGAGGCGGACCTGGTCGTCTTCGCCTTCCCCGTCTGGTTCCTGGCTCCGGCGCTGCCCATGCGTGCGCTCGTCGGCTCCGAACCGAAGGCGTTCGACGGGCGTGCCGTCATCGGCCTGGTTGCCTGCCGGAACATGTGGTACTCGGCCGCCGTCGAGGTGCAGCGGCTGCTCCAGGCCGCGGGCGGCCGCTACCTGGGCACGATCGCCGCAGTGGACACCGCCTCCGCCGGGGTCACCTTCGTCACCACGCTGCGCTGGCTGCTCGCCGGCAAGCGGGAGGCGTCCTGGGGGTTCCCGCGTGCCGGTGTCGGCATGGACGAGCTGGACCGGCTCGCGCTCCTCGGTGAGCGCCTCGCCGAACTCGCCCCGGCGGAAAACGAATTCGCCCCGGCGGAAAACGAACTCGTCCCGGACCAGGGCGAATCCGCGGCCCACGCCGTTTCCGAGGACGCCCTGGCCGACCGGGTCCGTGACGTCCTGGCCGCCCATGACGCGGCCCCCGTGCACCCTCCGCTGGCCGCGGCGGACCTCCTGGCCGGGAAGGTCTTCCGGGTCTGGGGCCGGGTCATCCGCGCCGCCGACCGGCGCGGCGAGGTCCAGCGCACCGCGCTGACCGGGGTGTTCGTGCTCTGGCTGGCCGGCGCCATCCTGGCCGGACTGCCCGCGGTCGTCGTCGCCCGCGTCCTGTTCAAGGCCGGTTTCGACGCCGCGGTGGCCCGGCGCCTGGCACCGGTCGTCGCCCGTCTTGGAGAGGTACGCCGATGACCGCAGCCGTATCGCATCAGCCGGAGGCCGCCGCGCGGGTGGAGGCCGACGTCGTGGTGGTCGGTGGCGGGCCCACCGGCCTCGCCGCGGCCCACTTCCTCGCCGGACTCGGCGTCCGCACGGTCGTCCTGGAGCACCGCCCCGCACCGTCCGGTCACCCCCGCGCCACGGTGATCAACTCGCGCACCATGGAGCTGCTCAGGCACCTGGGCGTCGATGCCGAGGTGCGCCGTGCCGGCGTGCCCCTGGAGAAGACGGCGCGCATCACCTGGTGCACCGAGCTCGCCGGCACCGAGCTCGCCGGCCTCGACATCATCGCCTCGGCGGACGCCCTGATGCAGCGGGCCGTCAACAGCCCGGTCCTTCCCGTCATCTGCTCGCAGAACCGGGTGGAAGCGCTGCTCGTCGACCTGCTCCCCGAGAACGCACGACTGATCCGCGGGGTCAGGGCCGAGGGGCTGACCCGGACTCCGTCCGGTGTCAGGGTGACGGCCTCCGGCGAGCGCCCCACCGTCGTCGAGGCCCGCTACGCCGTCCTGGCCGAAGGGCTGCACGGCACGCTGCGCGAGACGGTGGGCCTGCGGCAGACCGCGTCCACGCCGCTCGGCAGGCTCCTCGACATCCACTTCAGCGCCGACCTGTCGCCCTGGACGGCCGGCCGGGAGAGCGCCCTGTACTGGGTGCTCAACGACACCGTGCGGGGCGTCCTCGTCACCGTCGACCCGGTGCGCGGCGAATGGCTCCTGGAGATCCCCGCCCTCACCGCCGAGGAGGAGCACACCTACTTCGAGCAGGGAGTCGATCACCACAAGCTGATCGAGGCCGCCATCGGCGAGTCACGCGAAGCGATCGAGGGGCTGCGCGTGCATTCCGTACGGAACTGGGTGATGGGCTCCACCGGGCTCGCCTCCTGGCGCAGCGCCGACGGGCGGGTGCTCGCCGCGGGGGACGCCGCCCACACCTTCCCGCCCACCGGGGGCTTCGGCATGAACACCGGCATCCAGGACGCCCACAACCTCGCCTGGAAGCTGGCCGCGGTGCTGCGCGGCGGTGCCCCCGACGCGCTGCTCGACTCGTACGAGCGTGAACGGCGCCCGGTCGCGGAGTTCAACGCCCGGCACAGCGAGGTCAACGCCCTCCAGAAGCGGGCGCTGCTCCAATCCGACGCCGACCCGGCGGAGTTCGCCCGGAACATCGAAGAGCACCGGCCACACTTCGACTTCGAGGGACAGACACTGGGTTTCACCTACGCACCGGGCCCCGGCGATCCGGTGGTCCAGGACGTGGTGACCTATGTGCCGACCGCCCGGGCCGGCCACCGGGCCCCGCACGCCTGGCTCGACCGGGCCGGCGACCGGATCTCCACGACCGACCTGGCCCGCACCGGTTTCGCCCTGCTCACCGGGGCTGAGGGAGACGTCTGGCGGCGAGTGGCGCAGGAGACCCCGACCTTCATGGGCCTGCCCCTCACGGCGGCCGTGATCACAGCGGACACGAGCACAGCGGACGTGGTCACCCCGGACGGACCCCGGCTGCGCGATGTCAGCGGAGCCTTCGCCGACATCTACGCCCTGCGGGGGGCGGAAGCGGTTCTCGTACGGCCCGACGGCCATGTCCTCGCCCGGCTGCCCGGCGTCTCCCCGAGGCGGGAACTCCGGCAGGCCGCCGACCGACTTGTCGACAGCGGGCCCCTGCCCGCACGAACGGAAGAGCCCTCATGACGGCCGGACCCCCCCTCTCCCCGGAGCGAGTCGCCGGACTGCGCTCCGGCGCACTGCCCGAAGTCCGCGCCGCCCTTACCGGGCTGCCGCGCGAGGACCTCGCGGCCTGGCTGGCCACACCCGACGGCGAGGACGTGCTGCGCACGGTCTTCGAGCGGATGCCCGAGCGCTACACCGGAGGCCCTATGGACGGTCCCCGGACCGCCCGTTGGGAGGTCGAAAGGGCACCGGCCGACACCGTCGCGTACGACCTCGTACTGACCGAGGACGCCTGCGACGTGCGCGGGACGGGGAACTCGGGCGCACCCGCGGTCACCCTCGCCCTCGACGCGGTCGGCTTCGTGGAGATGGCCTCCGCCGCGGCCAAGGGCATGGACCTGCTGCTCCAGGGCCGGCTGCACATCCAGGGTGACGTGCACCTCGCGATGCGGATGGAGTCCCTCTTCGGGCTCGCCGAACCGGGTGAACCCGTATGAACACCGTCCCGGGGCGCCACCGGGTGGTGGTGACGGGCATCGGCATGGTCACCCCGCTCGGCACCGGCACCGAGACGGTCTGGACGCGGCTGCTCGCCGGAACCTCCGGCGTGGGACCGATCCGGGGCTTCGACGCCGGCCGGCTGCCGGTGCGCATCGCCGCCGAGGTGACGGACTTCGACCCGACCGACTGGCTGACCCGCAAGGAGGCCAGACGCCTCGACCGGTTCTGCCACTTCGCGATCGCCGCGGCCGAACTCGCCGTGGAGCGCGCGGGCCTCGACGGCATCGACCGGGACGGCGCCGCCACCGTGATCGGCAGCGCCATCGGAGGCGCCGGCACCATGATGGCGGGGGTGCTGAAGGACGCGGCGGCGCCCCAGATGGTCTCTCCGTTCTTCGTGCCCAGCTCCATCGTCAACATGGGCGCGGGCACGGTCGCCCAGCGCTTCGGCTTCCGCGGCCCCGGCGCCGCACCGGTCACCGCCTGCGCCTCCTCGGCCGACGCGATCGGGCAGGCCTACCGGATGGTCCGCGACGGCTATGCCGGGGCCGCACTGGCGGGCGGCTCCGAGGCGTGCATCGCCTCGCCGCTGGTCGCGGGCTTCGCCAACATGCGCGCGCTGTCGCGCCGCAACGACGAACCCGGCCGAGCCTCCCGCCCGTTCACCGCGGACCGGGACGGTTTCGTCATGGGGGAGGGCGCCACCATGCTGCTCCTGGAGACCGCGGAGTCGGCCGGGGCGCGGGGCGCGTACGTCTACGCCGAGGTCTGTGGCTACGGCCAGACCAGCGACGCCCACCACGTCACCGCCCCCGACCCCACCGGGCAGGGTGCCGCCCGCGCCATGCTCGCCGCGCTCCGCGAGGCCGACCTCAAGCCCGACGAGATCGACCACGTCAACGCCCACGGCACCTCGACCCCGTTCTCCGACGCCGCCGAGACGAAGGCGATCAAGTCCGCCTTCGGCACGCACAGCGGGAACCTGGCCGTCAGCTCCACCAAGTCGATGACCGGTCATCTGCTGGGCGCGGCCGGCGCGACCGAGGCGGCGTTCTGCGCCCTGTCCATCGATCGCGGGGTCATCCCGCCGACCATCAACCAGGACGCGGCCGACCCCGAGTGCGACCTCGACTACGTGCCGAACACCGCCCGCCCGTACGAGGTCCGGGCGACCCTCTCCAATTCCTTCGCCTTCGGCGGGCAGAACGTCGCGCTCGCCCTCCGACGCTTCGTCAGGGAGTGACTCCGCACCACGCCCCGTCGGGCCGACGACCGAGCACACGGCGCCACTCGTGACCACACCTCAGGAAGGCACCTCGATGACCCAGGTCTCCACCGTCCCCACGGCCGGCACCCCCACGGCCACCGCCGTCCCCGGTCCCACCGGCCGGCTGCGCGCCCTGATCGCGATGTCCGGCAATCCGATGGACTACTTCACCGGGCTGCGCGACCAGTACGGCCCCCTCGTGCGCGTCCCGCTCGGCCTGCGCGATCTGTACCTGGTCAGCGACCCGGAGGCGGTCCACGAGGTCCTGGTCAATTCGCACCGCAACTTCACCAAGGCCACCATGAGCGCCGGACGCGGCAAGTGGGAAGCCCCGCTCTCGGTGATCTTCGGCAACAGCCTGACCACCAGCGACGGCGAGTACCACCGCAAGCAGCGCAGGCTGATACAGCCGATGTTCCATCACGAGCGCATCGCCGGCTACGGCCGTGCCTTCGCCGAGCTCTCCGACGACATCCAGTCCGGCTGGAAGGACGGGGACCGGCTCGACATGTCGGTCGAGATGATCGAGCTGACCCTCTCCGTCGTGGCCCGCACGATCTTCGACGTCTCGCTCGACAGCGATGTGGCCCGCACCGTCCGCACCGCGATCCCGCGCGACGAAGGCCCGCTGCGCTGGGACTCCCTGCCCTTCGCCCGCTATCTGGCGAAGCTGCCGCTGCCCGGCAACAAGCGCTTCTTCGCGGGCCGGGACAAGCTCGACGCCATCGTCTACCGGCTCATGGCGGAGCGCAGGCAGGGCGACGGCCAGGGCGCCGACCTGCTCTCCATGCTGCTCGCGGCGCGTGACGCCGACACCGGGGAGCCGATGGAGGACCACCAGGTCCGGGACGAGGCGATCACCATGCTCATGGCCGGTCACGAGACCACGGCCAACGCGCTCACCTGGTCCTACCACCTGCTCGGCCACCACCCCGAGGCGCGGGCCAGGATGCACGAGGAGATCGACGAGGTGCTCGGCGACCGGCTGCCCACGGTCGAGGACCTGCCCCGCCTCGCCTGGACCGACGCGGTTCTCTCCGAGGCGATGCGCCTCTACCCGCCGATCATGGGCATGGCCCGCCGTCCCCTGGACGACTTCGAGCTCCTCGGCCACCGGATCCCCAAGGACAGCTTCGTCGCGATCGTCCCGTGGGTGAACCACCGCGACCCCCGGTGGTGGCCGCAGCCCGAGCGCTTCGCCCCGCAGCGCTGGCTCAAGGACCCGCGGCCCTCCGACGCGGCGGACGAGCTCACCGGCCACGCGGTACAGCCCGGACGCCCGCGCCTCGCCTACCTTCCCTTCGGCGGCGGTCCGCGGCAGTGCATCGGCAACACCTTCTCGTGGATGGAGGGCGTCATGGCGCTGGCCACCGTGGGGCGGAACTGGGAGTTCGAGCCCGTTCCCGGGTACGTGGTCGACCCGCTGGCAAGGATCACCATCCGGCCGCGGCACGGCCTGCCGGTGACCGCCAGGCGCCGCTGAGCGTGTCGCGTCCATGAGCAGCCACCCTCACCGACACACATCCGAAGGGAACACCCGCACATGTCGAACAACACCCGGATCGCACTCGACATCGCACTCGACAAGGAAGAGCTGCGCTCCCTCGTCGCCGACGTCCTCGAGCTCGACGTGGAGGAGGTCACGGACGACGCCGACTTCGTACGGGACCTGGAGGTCGACTCCCTGATGGCGCTGGCGATCGTCGTCCGGCTGGAGAAGCAGTACGGCGTCAAGATGGAGGAGAGCGACTTCAAGCAGCTCTCGTCGCTCACCCAGGTCCTTCAGCTGATCACCGACAAGCGCACCGCGCAGGCCGCGTTCTGACGACCTGCCCGCGGCTCACGCGGCCGGCCGTGGGGGGGGGGGGCGGGCGCCCCCCCCCCGGGGGCCCGGCCCCGCCGCCGTGTGCGCGGGCTCCCCGGATTCCGGTAGGGGCCGGGTTAGCGTGCGG
>NZ_JBHXRW010000055.1:0-47544 GCF_042716635.1 Streptomyces sp. NPDC058664
GGTTTTTTTTTTTATACTCCACTTTTCGGGGTCGGCGCGCCGGGGGTCGCCCGCCCCCCCGGCCCGCCCCCCCCCGGGGCGGCGGGCCCCCGGGGTGGGGGGGCCCGCCCGGCCGTGCCTACAGGTAGGGCCGGGTGATCAGCTCGAAGGCGTGACCCGCGGGATCCTTGAAGTAGACCCCTCGCCCTCCGTGCTCGGTGTTGGTCTCGCCGGGGCGCCGCATCTGCGGGTCGGCCCAGTGCTCGATCCCCTGGTCGCACAGCCGCCCGTACGCGCGGTCGAACAGCTCGTCGTCGACGAGGAACGCGTAGTGCTGCATCTGGATCTCAACCGGGGGTTCGGCGAACTGGATCAGAACGCCGTCGGCGAGCTGGACGTTGAGGAAGGGGCCCCAGGACGGCGCTTCGGGGAGTTCCAGCAACTCCCGGAAGAACTTCGCCGATTCGTGGCGGTCCTTGGCGGCGATGATGGTGTGGTTGAACGTGACTGCCATGTGGATGACCTCGCTGTTGATTCGACACGGAGACGGATGCGCGGTGCTTGCGCATCGCGGAGGTCCACGTGCCGAACCGAGGGGGTGCTTCCGACGCACCCGCCGAGCGGTCAGTCGTCCACCGGATGGCCCGTCTGTGTATGGCGTCGAGTCGCCGGTCCGGTGTTCACGTCGAAGGACGGTACGTGATCACGTCAGGCATGACAAGGGTCTTCTTCGCGCCGTCACGCCCGCGACCGTCGGGGCGACTCGGGCCGGACCGCCGCCTGTTCGCTCTCGGACGGGTCTCCGTAGCGGGTGACCATCGCGGCGGCGCGGCGACGCAGGGAGGTGCGCAGCGACCGGGGGGCAGGGCCTCCGCGTCCGTGCCGAGCCGCCACAGCGCCCATTCGGCGTGTCTCATGTCCTGGAAGGTCACCTCAAGACGCAGCCGGCCGTCCGCGTCGGGGGCTTCCGCGCGGACGGCCGGCGCGGTGTCCAGCAGCTCCTCCCGCCGCGCCGGATCCATCCGTACGAGCACGGTGACGTGGTCACCGTCGGAGAGGAACCGCGCGGAACGCTCACGCCAGATCCGGTCCAGATCGACCCGGTTCGGTCGCTGCGCCGTCTCGGGGAGTTCCTCGGCGGCCGACACCCGCGACAGCCGGTAGGTGCGGTCCCCGCCGGACCTCGTGGCCAGCAGGTAGCCCCGGCCGCGTACGGTGACCAGGCCGATCGGGTCCACCGTGCGCCACGCGGGCGCCTGGCCCGTGGCCGCGTAGTGGATGCGCAGCTTGTGTCCGGCGAGTACCGCGCGCCTGACCACGGTCATCGTGGTGTCGGGCACCCGCTCGGTGACCAGCCCGCGCGAGAGCAGGTCCGTCTCCGGATCGACGAGAAACCGCTGCGCCGCGTCGCTCGCGGAGGCCTGATGGCTCTCGGGCAGCGCGTCGACCACCTTCCGCAGGGCCGAGGCGAGCGCCGGGCCGAGGCCGAACGTCTGCTCGCCGCGCCCCGGTCCTGTGGTCAGCAGGGCGAGGGCCTCGTCGTGGTTCAGCCCGGTGAGCTCGGTCCGGAAACCGGGCATCAAGGCGAAGCCGCCGTGCCGGCCCCGCTCCGCGTAGACCGGGACGCCGGCCGCGGACAGCGCCTCGATGTCGCGCAGCACGGTGCGGGTGGAGACCTCCAGCTCGCGGGCCAGCGTGTCCGCGGCCAGCCGACCGTGCCGACGCAGCAGCAGCACCAGTGAGACCAGTCGATCGGCTCGCATGCGGGGACACCAACGGAATACATGGCTGAGGGTGTCGTGATTCGTTGGAAGGCCCGTCGGCGTGACGTCACCACCGGCGGTTACCGCGCCGGCGGTGACGCGCGTACTCCCGATGAATCGATTGGAGCTGCCGTGGCAGTGGAACGAACGGCGGTCGACCCGGTGACGTGGTCGGAGAAGCTGGGATTCAACCAGGGGGAGGTCGTCTCCGGGCACACCCGGACCCTGTACGTCTCGGGACAGACCGCGATGAGCGGCGACGGCGAGCCCCGGCACGACGGTGACATGGAGGGGCAGCTGACGCTGAGCGTCGACAACCTGGAGGCCGTGCTCGGCGAGGCCGGCATGTCGCTCGCGAACCTCGTCCGGCTCAACCTCTACACGACCGACGTCGATCTGCTGTTCCGGCACTACGGGGTGCTGGCGGCGCGGTTGGGTGCCGCCGGTGTGGCACCGGCCTCCACGATGCTCGGGGTGACGCGACTGGCGATCCCCGGTCAGATGATCGAGCTCGAGGGGACCGCCGTCGCCTGACGCGCCCTCGCCGCCCGCTCCTCGTGCCGGTCGGACCGGCACGAGGAGCGGGCGGACGGGCAGCGGTCCGCGCGACGCAGGGCGGTCCGGTCGGCCAAGTCCATGGCGGGGGCGGACAGTTCACGCCGCCCATGGCATCTCTTTCAGACTCTCTTCGGATGGAAACCTTGAGTTAACCCTGCAAATGATTTTGCAGGGTTAACGTCTTTCTTGGCAGATCTTTGACCAAACGTTGGCACGCCCTAGAGGCGTGAACCACCTGGAGAGGGCGCATGTTCCGAGGTGCCACGGCCCGGACCGCGGTGTCGATCCTTGCCGCCGTCCTGCTCGGTCTTCAAGCCCTCGCGTCCACCACGTCCTTCGCATCTGCGCACACGTCTCGTCACGTCATAGCCAAGGGTCAGCCCGGAACAAAGCCCTCCGGGGAGGCGACGCACGACGAGATCGCCACCTGCCGGGACGCCGGACGCCCCGGGGATCCGACCGGTCCCCCGCGCGTCCGCGACCGGCACCGCACCGCCGCCGCCGCCGACTCCGCACCAGAAGCACCCGACCGCGCGCACCCGCGGCAGGGAGCCCGGAAGGCCGACGAGCAGGGCACACCCCGTACTGCTCAGCACCGCACGTCGAGATCCTCGGCAGCCCACTCCCCGGCGGCACTTCAGGTGTTCCACTGCTGAGCAGCGGAACAGTCCCCCACACCTGTCCTTGCCCGTCCGACGCGCCCCTACGGCGCGCCAGGAGGAGTCACCACATCATGCAACCCCTCATCGACAACGCCCGCACGTTCGGACAGCGCCCTGAGGAGTTCGCCGGCCTCGCCCGAGGCCAGTCGCCCGAGGTCCTGTTCATCACCTGCGCCGACTCCCGTGTCGTCCCGGCCCTGATCACGGGCGCCCGCCCCGGACAGCTCTTCGAGCTGCGCACCGCGGGCAACATCGTTCCCCCGTACGCCTCCGGCACCCCCACCGGCGAGGCGGCCACCATCGAGTACGCCGTGGAGGTCCTCGGCGTCCAGCACGTCGTGGTCTGCGGCCACTCGCACTGCGGCGCCGTGGGCGCGGTGGTGCGCGGCGACGACCTCGACGCCGTACCCGCCGTTCGCGACTGGCTCGCGCACGCCGCGGACGAGCCGAAGTGCTCCGACCCCGCGGACCCGACGGTCGGCGAGGCCGTGCGGCACCACGTCCTGACACAGCTGCTGCGGCTGCGCTCCTACCCCTGCGTCGAGAAGCGCCTGCGGACGGGCCACCTCCGGCTGCACGGCTGGTACTACGAGGTGCACACCGGAGCCGTGCGCGAACACCGCGCGGAGACCGACACCTTCGAAGCGCTGTGAGGGACACCATGGCCGTGATGTCGAGGTTCCCTCACCTGCGGCAGGATTTCGCCGCCTCCATCGTCGTCTTCCTCGTCGCCGTACCGTTGTGCGTCGGCGTGGCGGTCGCCTCCGGCGTCCCGGCGGAACTGGGCCTGGTCACCGGCATCGTGGGCGGACTGCTCACCGGCCTTCTGCCCGGCAGCAGTCTTCAGGTGTCGGGGCCGGCGGCGGGCCTGACCGTGCTGGTCTTCGAGGCGGTCAGCGAGTTCGGTGTGGCCGCGCTCGGCGTGATCGTGCTGATGGCGGGTCTGCTCCAGCTCGCCATGGGCTTCCTCAAGGTGGGCCGCTGGTTCCGGGCGATATCCGTCGCCGTCGTCGAAGGCATGCTCTGCGGCATCGGCCTGGTGATCATCGCCGGCCAGCTCTACGCGGCGGCGGGCATGAAGGCCCCGCAGACCGGCATCGGCAAGATCGTGGGTCTGCCCGGGGCGTTCGCCGACGCGCTCGGCAGCACCGGGGCCCTGTCCTCGCTCGCGATCGGCGCGGGCACCGTCGCCGTCATCGCGCTGTGGAAGAAGACGCCGAAGAAGGTGCGGGCCGTGCCCGGCGCCCTCGCGGCGGTGGTGCTGGCCACTCTCGTCTCGCTCGCCTTCAGCCTGCCGGTCGCCACGGTCGAGGTGGAGGGTCTGCTCGGCGTCATCCAGCCGCCCGGGTCCGAGGCTTTCGGTGAACTGGCCGGTCCGGCCATCTGGGGCACCATCATCGCGTTCGCGCTGATCGCCTCCGCGGAGTCGTTGTTCAGCGCGGCGGCCGTGGACCGGCTGCACGACGGGTCACGCACCCAGTACGACAAGGAGATGATCGCCCAGGGTGCGGGCAACACGGTGTGCGGTCTGCTCGGCGCACTGCCGATGACCGCGGTGATCGTGCGCAGCTCCGCGAACGTCCAGGCGGGTGCGAAGACGAAGGCGTCGCGGGTGCTGCACGGCGCGTGGCTGCTGCTGTTCGCCGCCGTGCTGCCCTCCGCGCTGGCGCTGATCCCGCTGCCCGCCCTGGCCGGCATCCTGGTGCACGCGGGGTGGAAGCTGATCCCGTTCCGCCAGATCACCGCACTGTGGCGGGGACACAAGGGCGAGGCGCTGATCCTGGTCGTCACCGCGGTGTCGATCGTCGCCGTGAACATGTTCGAGGGTGTGCTCATCGGTCTGGCCCTGGCGGTGATCAAGACCGCCTGGGAGGCGTCGCACCTCAGGCTGGAGGTCGTCGACAAGGGCGCCGGCCCCGTCCAGGTGTACGCCTCGGGCAACGCGACCTTCCTACGGCTGCCGAAGACCCTCGACAGCCTGGAGTCCCTGCCCCAGGACCGGCCGGTCGAGCTGGACCTGTCCGGTCTGCACCACCTCGATCATGCCTGCCGCACAGCCCTGGAGAACTGGGCCGAACGGCACAGCGCACCCGACACCGCTCCCGTGAAGGTCACGTCCGCCGAACCCGCGAGGGCCACGGCGCCGTAAGACCTCGCCGTGGGGATCAGCCGCCCGGTCGGAGGCTCGGCCGAGCCTCCGACCGGGCACGTCGCCGAAAGTGTTCCCCGCTCGGGCGCCTCCCTCCGCTCGGTGACCGTGAAGCGCTTCGGCATGTCGTCGTGCGGCGGGTCGACCGGCGTTTCCGGAAGCCGCCACAGGAGCCTCCGACCCGCACACGCATCGGGCGGGAAAGGCTCACCGTTCGAGGCCGGAGGGCAAGGACCAGGCCAGGGCGCCCGCTGATCGCCGAGAACGGCGCCGCGTGCGGCGAGCCGGTCGTGGTGGTTCCACGCCTCGCGCGGGAACTCCGCGCGGACCGCGTCCGTGCCGGCATCGGATCCGCTCGTGAGGCCGGGCAGCAGTCGCGGAACCCGTTGCCCGGACGACCGGGGACGACCAGTTCCCCGTCCTCGTGGTGCCGTGAGGATCGCGCGCCCACGCTGCCACTCCTGGAGACTTCGCCGATCTCCCTACCGGGGGGCGACGCCCGAGCGCCTCGCGATCTCCCGTTGCGCAAAACCTTGTCACGCCTCAGGGGTCACCCTATTCTCCGGGCAAGAAAGCGCTTTCCATGCGTCCGTGGGCGCCTCCCCGAAGGCTGCCCCTGGACGGTTTCTTCTGGACTGAACGGCAATCCCCACCCCCCAGCGTTCGAAGACAAGAAGGACGGCGAACATGAGACGACCAGTCACCTGGCGACTCCCCGCGGCAGCCGCCGCGATGACCCTGGCGGCCGCGACCGGTGTGGTGCTCGCGATGCCCCAGGCATCGGCGGCGACCGGCGGTGCCAGTGGGTACGCGACGCAGAACGGCGGAACCACCGGCGGCGCGGGCGGGCAGACGGTGCGGGCCACCACCGGCACCCAGATCCACGCGGCCCTGTGCGGCCGGGCCAGCAGCAGCACCCCGATCACCATCGAGGTCGAGGGGACCATCAACCACGCCAACACCGCCAAGGTGTCGGGCACCAGCTGCAGCACCGCCGACGGAGTGATCGAGCTCAAGCAGATCAGCAACGTCACCCTCGTCGGGGTCGGCGCGGGCGCCGTCTTCGATCAACTCGGCATCCACATACGCGAGTCCCGCAACATCATCATCCAGAACGTGACCGTCAAGAACGTCAAGAAGTCGGGCTCGCCCATCTCCAACGGCGGTGACGCCATCGGCATGGAGAGCAACGTCCGCAACGTCTGGGTCGACCACGTCACCCTGGAGGCGTCGGGCGGCGAGTCGGAGGGCTACGACGGCCTGTTCGACATGAAGGACAACACCCAGTACGTGACCCTGTCGTACAGCGTCCTGCGCAACTCCGGCCGCGGCGGCCTCGTCGGCTCCAGCGAGACCGAGCTCTCGAACGGCTTCATCACGTACCACCACAACCTGTACGAGAACATCGACTCGCGCGCGCCCCTGCTCCGCGGCGGCGTCGCGCACATGTACAACAACCACTACCAGCGGATCAACGAATCCGGCATCAACTCCCGTGCCGGTGCCCGCGCCAAGGTCGACAACAACTACTTCGAGGACTCCAAGGACGTCCTCGGCACCTTCTACACGGACGCGGCCGGCTACTGGCAGGTCAGCGGCAACGTCTTCGACAACGTGACCTGGTCCGCCCGTGGCGCCGAGAACAATCCGGCCGGACCCGACCCGCAGTCCAACACCACCGTCACCATCCCGTACGCCCACACCCTCGACGCCGCCGCCTGCGTGCCGGACGTCGTCAGCCGGACGGCGGGCGCCAACAAGGGACTTCAGGTGTCGAACGGCAACTGCACGCCGCAGACGCCGTCCCCCACCCCGTCGACGTCGACACCCACGCCGCAGCCGACCACCCCCACGCCGTCCCCCACCACGCCCACCACGGGGCCGACCCAGCCGGGCGGGACCAACCTGAGCATCGGGGCCGGTTCGGACGGTTCGAGCAAGGCCGACGGTACGAGCTACGGCAACGTACGGGACGGCAACCTGAGCACGTACTGGTCGCCGGCCGGCTCGACCGGGTCCGTGTCGATCAAGTGGGGCTCCGCCACCACCGTCTCCTCCCTCGCCATCCGTGAGGCGGCGGGAGCGACGGGCGCCATCGGGTCCTGGAGGGTCCTCAACGGCGACACCGGGGCCGTGCTGGCGTCGGGCAGCGGGGCGGGCGTCATCCCCGTCCCCCGGACCGCGCTGAACAAGATCACCTTCGAGATCGTCAGCTCGACCGGCACCCCCAGGGTGGCCGAGTTCGAGACCTACGCCGGATAGCCGGTTCCCCGGCTCTTCGACGGCCCGGATCCGGCTCCCCCGGGTCCGGGCCGACGCGGTCGGTTCGGACTTCCCCGGGTCCGACCCGACCGCGGCCGGTTCCGGCTTCCGCCCGGTCGGACCGGGTCGGGTCGGGTCCCGACTGACCCTGCCCGAGCGTCCAACGACCGCCACGCGTGCGCGTACCCCGGACCGTTCAGCTCACGAACTCACGGTCTCCGTAGCGCACCTCGGCCTTGCCCCAGTCGGCGCCGAGCGCGGTCGTGAACCTCCGGGCCGGGGGCAGATCGGCGATCGGGGCGACGAGGACGAGCCGGCCTTCGAGGGTGACCGAGCCTCCACCGAGCTTCTCGCGGGCCTCGGGGTCCGCGACGAGCGCCTCGCGCAGGCCACTCACCCCGACACCCGGCACCTCGATCTCGACCGCGTCGGTCTCCCGTGACGTGCGGGGTAGACAGCGGAAGGTGAGCACGGCCTCCTGGTCGTACTGCTTGGCGATGACGCCGGCGATGTGGTGGAGCCCGTCGCGGCCCACCCTGTCGACGTCGAACCCGCGCGACCTCTCGTACGTGGCCTGCTCCAGGTCGTCGGACCAGAAGACACCGTCGAGGAGCGTCGAGGCGACCGGCCGGGCGCCATGGGCGCGGATGACCGCGCGCACCTCGTGGTCGAATCGGGTCAGGCGGGTCCTGAGCCGGGGATCCTCCGGGTCCGTGATGATCGCGGTGTTGTCGGTCGCGAAGATCTCCGCCGCCGGGCAGCCGGGGCCGGCGGGGCTCGCGTGTGTGCTCTCCGCGCCCGTGATCCCGAGCACGAGGGCGGCGACGCCCGCGGCGAGGCTCCGGAACCGGAGCCGTCGGCGGGTGGTGACGTTCTCTCTCATGGCGTGACCAACGAGCCAAGGTGATCGACGGGTCGGCTCGGAGAACGGCGGCTCCGGAACGGGCCGGGTCGAGCGCCTCGATCGACTCGGTCCTGGTGCCCCGATGGGACATCCGGGAAGACTGTCGCATTCGGCATGGACAGCGGCTCCCGTGACGACTTGTCGCCAACGGGCGATCTGCGGCGTACGGGCGATACGGGATGGGCAGCATCGCCGGGGGACGGATCGGCCGTACCCGGGACGAAAGGAGCGTGCCATGCCGTCCGACTTCTTCGCCCGGCTGCTGAGACGCGGTGGGGCGGCTCCGGCCGGGTCCGCGCGGCTTCCCGGGACCGTCGTGCTCGACGCGGACTTCTCCTCCGCCGAGCAGTGGGCCGCCGGCCGGTCCTGGGCGTATCCCGACGGCGGGCCGACCAATCCGGGTGACAACAAGCTCGACCACCTCGTGGCCGACCCCGCGTACAGCAGGACGGGGGTGTTCCGGGCGACCCGTCGGTCCGACGGCAACTGGGACGCGGGCCTGCTCACGACGGAAGGCAGTCCCGAGGGCTTCCTGGTGCGGACGGGCGACGTCCTGGAGGCGAGGGTGCGGCTGCCCGTGGAGACGGGCGCCTGGCCGGCCATCTGGACCTGGCTCGACGGCGGGCAGGAGATCGACGTCTTCGAGTACCACCCCGACAACCCGGACCTGCTCGAGCTGTCGAACCGGATCCGGGGGCGCCACCTCTACTTCCGGAACCCGGCCGTCCAGCCGGGGGCGTGGGTCGACCTCCGGGTCGAGTTCGGTGCCCGCAGCGTGGTGTGGTGGGTCAACGGGGCGCAGGCCTTCGACGACCGGCGCGGGGTGGGGCGTTCCTGGCGGGCCCATCTGATCGTGAACCTGTCGGTGTGCGCGGGCCGCTACCACCCGGCGCCCGATCCCGGCACGTCGGAGATGTCGTACGAGGTGGCGGAGTTGCGCGTGTACCGGGACTAGGCAGTTTCGTTTGGATCATTAGCAGGCCAGGCCGATCCGGGCCGGGGGCAGCCGAGTGCATCCACCCGACCACATCGTCGGCCCGCCCGGCGCATCCGCCGGACCGGTCGTGCCGAGCGGCCTGCCCGGACCCATGTGCGGCCCGAGACTCACCCGTGACCTGCGGAAAGATCCACGACGGGGATTACCCCTGGTTCCGTGGCCGCACACAGGATCGTCACCGAACCGACATACCGAGCGGTCGGAAACCCTCTTACGCAAGGGCTATACCCATGAGTAACGTACGCGGACCACCCGCGCCACCCGCCCGTTCCCCTGGGCGGCAAGGAGCAAGATCGATGTCGTACCACCAGTCTTTCCCCGGCCCACCGCCCGTACCGCAGCACCGGAATGCCGGGCGGCACCGCCAAGAGGCGGCGTCGCATTCCTGGGAGGGTGGATCGCCGTCCCGGGACACCGATCCACAGGCAGCCTGGGACTCGTCCCCGCGAGCGTGGGACTCCTCGCCGCAGGGCTGGGACTCCGCGCAGCAGCCCTGGCACGCGTCCCCGCAGCCGCGACCGCCCGCCGCCACCGACGATCGTGATGATCTGCGCCGGCTCGGATCGGCCTACCGCAGGCTCCGCCGCGTCGCCACCTTCACCGCGCTCGGCTACTTCGTCATCTTCCTTTTCCTGTCCGGCTACGCCCCCTCGATGATGACCAGCAACATCACCGGTGGTCTCACCACCGGTCTGGTCCTGGGGCTCCTCCAACTGCCCGTGGCGCTGGCTGCGATCGCGCTGTACGAGCGGATCGCACGCAAACGCGTCGACCCGCTCGTCGCGGCGATCCACGAACGCGCCGAGCAGGCGGCCGCGGCAGCCGCGCCCCCGCCAGAACGCCAGAGCCGCTCCGGACGTCCCGTGTGGCAGCAGCCCACCGGAGGTGCGCGCGCATGACCAGCTTCAGCTCCGGGGCCCAGACCATGTCGCTGATGGCGTTCATCGCGGTCATCACTGTCACGCTGCTGCTGTGCGTGATGACCGGCCCCGATCGTGACGACCTGGGCGAGTTCTACACCGGCTACCGCTCGCTCTCGCCCGTGCAGAGCGGCCTCGCGATCGCCGGCGACTACATCTCCGCCGGCACCGTGCTCGGCACCATCGGCATCATCGCGCTCGTCGGCTACGACGGCGTCACGCTCGCCCTGAGCACCGCGCTCTCGCTGGTCCTGATGATGTTCCTGCTCGCCGAGCCGCTGCGTAACGCCGGGCGGTTCACAATCGGCGACGTCTTCGCCCGGCGTCTCCCCGGCCCCGCCGCGCGGATCACCACGGCCGCGGTCACCCTGATCGCACTGCTGCCGCTGGTGATCTTCCAGCTCGCGGGCGCCGGTGACCTCCTCTCCGTCGTCCTCGGCTTCAACTCCGACGGCTTCAAGACCGGGGCGATCGTGTTCCTGGGCCTGCTGATGATCGCGTACGCGGCGATCGGCGGCATGAAGGGCACCGCCTTCATCCAGATCGTCAAGACCGTCACCCTGCTCGGCGCGTCCCTCGCGATCGCCGCGCTCATCCTCAACCGCTTCGACTTCAGCCTGCCCTCCCTGCTGGACGCCGCCAAGCGCGGCAGCGGGGCGGGAGACGCCTATCTCGCCTCCGGTCTGCAGTTCGGCGGTAACGAACTCGACATGATCAGCACTCAGTTGACGGTCTTGCTCGGCGCCGCGGTGCTGCCGCAGATCACCATGCGCATGTTCACCGCACGCAGCGCGGCAGCCGTGCGGCGCTCGATGTCCTGGGCCGTGTCGACCGTCGTCGTGACCTGTCTGCTG
Organism: Streptomyces sp. NPDC058664; assembly: GCF_042716635.1. Taxonomy (NCBI): domain Bacteria; kingdom Bacillati; phylum Actinomycetota; class Actinomycetes; order Kitasatosporales; family Streptomycetaceae; genus Streptomyces; species Streptomyces sp. NPDC058664. Next base: position 11,049 of record NZ_JBHXRW010000055.1, read on the forward strand.
ATCGCCGTCATCGGCTTCGGCGCGGCGGCGATCGTCGGCCACCAGGGGATCGTCGCCGGCGACCCGCAGGGCAAGACAGCGTTCCTCATGGTCAGCCAGGCCGTCATGGGCACGGACCAGACGACCGTCGAGACACTGCTGTTCACGGCCGTGTCGACAGCCATCTTCCTCACCCTGTTGGCCTCGGTCGCCGGGATCACCCTCGCCTGCGCCAACACCCTGGCGCACGACCTCATCACGCACGGGCTGCGCCGCAAGGCGCAACTGAAGGACTCCGCAGAGATGGCCATCGCCCGAACCGCCGCGGCGGGCGTCGGGCTCGTGGCGATCGCGATCGCCGCCGGTGCACGGCACCTGAACCTTCAGGCACTGCTCACCCTGTCGTTCTGCATCGGCGCGTCCGCGGTCGCACCGGCCCTCATCTACAGCCTCTTCTGGCGCCGCTACTCCCGTACGGGACTGCTCTGCACCCTCATCGTGGGCAGCGCCTCCGCGTTCATCCTCATGACAGGCAGCAACCTGGTGTCCGGATCGCCCCAGGCGATCTTCCCGGACCAGGACTTCAACTGGTTCCCGTTCACCACGTCGGGCATCCTCTCGGCCCCGCTGGGCTTCCTCGCGGGCTGGCTCGGCACGGTGCTCTCTGAACGCGACCCGGCCGACCAGCGCATGCGGTACGAAGCGGTGGAGGAGACAATCCTGGCCGGCACACCCGCGGCGAACAGCGCCTCCGCGTCCTGACGCGCACGCCCCGACGAGAGGGCGCCCGTCCTGAAGTTCCAGGCCGGGCGCCCTCTCGGCTGTCCCGAGGTGCCCAACGAGCTGGTGCGTGATAGCGGCTGATACGTCGTTGCTGGTGGCTGGCATGATCCGGGTGTGACGATCATGGTCGACCGGGCGGTCCTCGCGCATCAGTTGTTCACGGGGGTCTCTCGGCATCGTCTCGCCTGTCTGGCTATGGAGTTGGCCGAGCCGTGGCAGGCAGGTGTCGAGGGGCGCCGTCATGAAGCACGCGGCGGGGCCAGGAGGCGGGCTGCGGGGGCCGGCGCCCGGCATCAGCTGATCTTCGTGGACCGGCTGGTCGCCGCCCTGATTCATCTGCGGCACGATCTGCCGCACTCTGTTCCCGCCCTGTTGTTCGGGGTCGACCGCTCCACCGTCACCCGGGCCGTCGGAGAGATACGCGGGCTCCTGGCCGAACGAGGCTGCGCGGTCCCCGACCGCCCTGGTATGCGGCTTCGAACCCTGGCCGATGTGTTCGCCTACGCCCAGGCCGAGGGCATCGAGCTGCGTCTGGACGCCACCGAGATCCAGGTCCGCAGGCCTCCGGCCGGCCGTGGCGGACGCCGCGCGTTCGTCTCGGGCAAGAAGAAGCAGAACACCATGAAGGCCACCGTCATCGCCGACTCTCAGGGCCGCACGCTCTGGACCGATGGCCTGCGACCTGGCCGGATGCACGATGCGACCGCCGCCCGCAACGAAGGCATCGCCGTCTGCTTCCAGCACTTCCCCGACGTGGAGGTTCTCCTGGACGACGGATATCTGGCCCTCCGCCGCGACCACCCCGGCCAGGCGATCACACCCCCCAGAAAGCCGAACAAAATCGCCCTTCCGTACGTGCACGCCGCCGGAGAAGAAACCCGGCACCGACACTCATCGAAACGCAGCACCGTCGAGCACGCGCTCGCCGACCACAAGCGCTGGAAGCGGCTGACCCGATGGACCCACCCCGGCGAGATGCCCTGCCCGTCACCTACCGGGCCATCGCCGGCCTCGTCTCCGACCGCACCGCCAACGCGTGACCACGACTCCGATCAGGCAAACACGACTCCATCGCTATCACGCACCAGCTCGTAAGGGGCGCGCCCGGGCGTCCCTGGCACTGCAACGGTCTTTAGCGCACGCATGAACGGGTGCCCGGAGCGCACCTGGAGGCGCACGAACCAGGGCGAGGCCGGAGGCGGGGCGGAGCGGGGAGCAGGACGGCGCGGGCGCAAGGCGCTGGCCCCGCGCCGGGCACCACCAGGACGAGGGCGAGGACCACGAGCGCCGCCAGGACGTGACCGGTGCACCGCCGGACCGGGCCGTGGGCAGTCCCTCACAGACTCACAGCACGGCTGTTCACCAGGCAAAACCGTCTGTGAGCCATACAGGGGTGGCACGTGGGCCGGGCTGGTCAGTCGGCCGACTCGACGGGTGGTGGAGCCGGGTGGTTTTCATGCCGCCAGGTGATGCCGTGTTCGACCTGGGAGGCGGCGAGTCCGGTCTTCGCCAGTTGTTGGGTGCTCAGGCCCTCTGGATGCCGCTTAAGTGCCAGGGCGACCTTGCCGGCCCAGAGCTCGACGTCGACGAAGGGTCTCTGTCGGTGGTGGTGCCGGAGCTCGGCCAAGTGCTTCAGGGAGCAGGCGGTGAGGATGCGTCTGCCGTCGAGCAAGGGGTCCTGCCCGTATACCGCGGAGGAGTCGGCGACGAGCGCGTGGATCTCCGAGCCGGGGGTGCTGAAGGTTCCGCACAGATCGCAGCGCATCGTGATCACCTGGGCGTTCTCTGCGCACAGCGCAGTGCTGCTTGGGCGGCCCCGATGCCGGGCGCGGGATCGGGGCCGCGGACGGCGCAGGCCCGGCCGTGGGGCGCCCGGACCCGTGCACGCGTCACCCGGTCCAACGCGCCTGCTCCGCCAAGGACACGCACCACGTCGCCCTGGTGCGCGCGGTGGTCCTCGCGTGCGCGGGTGGCTGCGTGCGGGCCGGCCGGTGGGCGGGCGTGCGGGCGTTGGGACGCGCTCCTTTGGTCGCGGGTCAGGTGTCGGCGGGGCGTGGAGGCCGAGCTGGACGGCGACCAGGGCGGTTACCGGTTACCGGTTACAGGCCGGGGAGAGTCGCTCCGGACCGCCCTGATCAGCGAGAACCGGCGTCCTCACCGGCCTGTAACCGGTATCCCGTAACCGCCGGGCGTCCGACGCCGGGCCCGGGGAAGACATCGGCCCCCGGCGGGCTCCTGCGGCGCTATGAAGGGCTGTGGGCGTACGGCCGGACGGGGCGTCGCCAGGAGGTCCTGTTCTCGTATAGCTACGGCCAGGTGGCGTGTAGCGCCGCGTAAGGCTAGGGCTGCGGCCCTGACAGCTCTTCAGCGCCGGGCCCCGGACTCCAGGGCGTTGACGCGGTTCTCGTACTCGCGGTGCCTTGCACTGCGCCGGGACGCCCTGGGCGCCGTCGAGCGGCTGGCAGAGGGCGAGGAACTGGGCATCGGGGCGGAAAAGGTCATCGCTTCTCGGGGGCGTTGGGTAGGGCATGGGCGCCCGGTCAAATGCGTTGTCGAGGCAGTAGCCCGCTGTCAAGATCGTTTGGTGAACATGCCACAGCACCAGAGCCCCCCCTTCCGTACGTCCCATCACCGACGCCGACGTTCCCACTGCGGTCGATACTCTCGCCCGCGCCTTCGCCGACTACCCCTTCACGCGGCACGTGATCGCGGCGGATGGTCATGAGGAGCGGATTCGGCGTTACCAAGAGCTGTGCCTGACCCGTATCGGCATGGTGTACGGCCGGGTCTGGGTCGCCGACGAAGGCCGCGCCGTGGCCGTCTGGGCCGTTCCCGGCCAGGACCCCTCGCCCGCCTTCGCCGAACTCGGACCGCTCCTCGGCGAACTCAGCGGCGACCGGGCCGCCGCTTCCGAGACTGCGGACACGGCCATGGCCCCGTACCGGCCCGAGGAGCCGGGATGGTTCCTGGAGACCGTGGCCACCGCCCCCGAGGCCCAGGGAAAGGGCCTCGGCAGCGCCGTACTGATTCCCGGCATCCAGGAGGCCGAGCGCGCTGGGTATCCGGCGTTCCTGGAACCGCCAGCGAGGCAAACGTACGGTTCTACGAACGCCTTGGCTTCAAGGTCACCGCCGATGTCCACCTCCCCCACAACGGCCCCCGCACGTGGTGCATGCGCAGGGCTCCTCGCTGACAGCCTGAGAATCCGACCGGCGGGAGCTGGGCTCAGACCGCCTCTTCGTCCTCTTCGAGCCCGCCCGCGCCCGGACCGCGTAGCGGGCGCAGAGCGCCGGTGGCCGGAGCGGGAGAGGTGAGCCGCCGTGGAGCGAGACCGGTCCCCGCACGATGGTGATCGCCCGCGGCGCCGCCGCCGTCCACGGCTGACTGAGTCAGCCCGTTCACACCGGGGCGACGGCCGCCTCGCCGCCGGGCGCACGCGGCCCGGGGACCGTCGCGGTCCGAGTGGTCAGGTCGAGGTCGAGGCGGCCCGCGAAGGAGAACCCTCGGTGAAGCGGACCCACCGCGGGCGGATCGTCATTGACGGCCAGGAGCACGACCTGGCCCTGGGGATCTGGTACTCCAATCAGAAACAACGCCGCGACAAACTCACCGGGGAGTAGCTGGGCGCTCTCCGAGGGCTGGGAGTCGAGTGGGCGTAGCCGCGCCGAGGGGCGGATGCACCCGGACAGGCCGCAGGGAGTCGTGCCGGCTGGGGTCAGTGCCCGGGGCGGCCGGCTCCGGCCACTCCCTTGCGCAGGGCGGAGGTCAGGACCGCGGCGAGACCGGTCGCGGCCGCGCTCCCGATCATGACCGTCCCCACGCCGATCACGAACAGGCCGCTCGCGTCGTCCGACCAGTCGTAAGCGGCGGCCAGGGCCAGACCGCCCGAGGTACCCAGCACCGCGGCCCCGACGTGCCCCCGAAACGCCGCCCAGCACACCGGTATCAGCAGACCCAGCCCCAGCCCGATCACCTGCCACGCCTCGTAAGGGCCGGTCGTGGAGCCGTCGGGATGCACGTCACGGAGCTGGTCCCACCCCAGCCAGGCCACCCACATCGCCACCGCCACACCCGCGAGCAGCACGGTCGTCACCGACGGGGACACGGGATTACGCGGTTGGTTCGTCATGCCCCCAGCCTCCCGGCATCCTCCGGCCCGCGTCAGAGCGCGGATACTCACTCACACCCGAGTAACAAACACACGGCCCCGCATACCTGGCCGTGGCTTTGAGATCGGGTTCTGGATCAGGTTCTGCGGGCCGGCCACGCTGAGTCACGGATCGGCACGTAAGGGCGCTCACGAACGGGCACCGTTCCGGAGAACATGAGCCGGGAACCGGGGCCCAGCTCGGGTGAGGCTCCCGCAGCCAGGGGCGACCTGATATGAGTTGATCATGAATGCAGAAACTCTTGACCCGATGGAGCGCCTGCTCGCAGAGCGGGCCTGTGAGCGGCTGGTCATCGAGTTCGTCCACCGGCTCGACCTCGGGAACCCGAGCTCGGTGGCGGACCTGTTCACGCGGGACGGCACCTGGGAATGGCCCGCCGGCGACCGCCGCATTGCGGGTCGCGACGCCCTGCGCATCTACTTCGGCGACCGGCCCGCAGACCGACTGTCACGCCGTATATGCACCAACATCCTGGTTACGGCGACCTCTGCGGATACCGCCTCCGCCACCACCTACTTCACCACGTACCGTGTCGACGGCTACAGCGAGGGCCTCGTACCGCCGCGGCCCCCGGTTCAAGTGGGGCACTACGAAGATGCGTTCCGCAAGGTGGACGACACCTGGCTGCTCACCACGCGGACTCTCTTCCTCTCTTTTGCCGGCCCCACGGAACGCCTCGACGGGCCCGTTCAGTCATGAGCTCGGCTCCCGGTCGGCCGGCCGTCAACGGTCCTGCATTCACGGGGAGTGACACTCCACAGAACCTGAGCCAGAACCTGAAATCGGCCATCTCCTGCTCGGCGGTGACCCCTGACCTGCTCAGCGGCTCTCCCCGCATCGCGTGATAGCCAGCCGGTGCCGATCCCCCAGGTTGACCCGGACACCCTCTGATCGCCGTCTTACGCCGTGACCGGTCCCCGGCCTTCTGGAGCCGGGGTCCGGTGCTGCGGCCATGGTTCGGCCGATGTTCTGGCAGGTCAGAGTTGCAACGCGGACTCTGCTGCACCCCCGGTGTTGCACGCTGTGCGGCCCCCGCGTCTGTCGGGAGCAGGCTTCACTGCGAAGCGAAGGGCGCTGGACCAAGCCCGGCAACGCCGACTTCGGTGTGGCCGCTGGTCGCCATGAACTCGCCTCACGCCCATCGGGCAGGCGGAGCACTCCCGGGTCCGCGTCGAAGAGGTCGACGCGGCTTCCCGGATCTGCCAGGGTGATGCCGCCGGCCCAGGTGCTGTCCCGGTCCGACTCCCGGTTGTCGCTCCGGCGCGGGTCGTAGAGCAGAACGAGGGACGCGGTGACCGCGACTTCGCGACCGTCAGGCATGACAACGACGGCAGGGCCCGCATAGCGCTGACGGCCATCGCCCGAGTGAAAGGGCCCACGAGGATCCATGCCGGGAGGCTAGCGCGCAGCACGCGAACCTCCCATCCCATCGAGACCCGGAAGTCGGACAGCTGGGTTCGACCGTCAGCTCTTCCCTTCGTCGACGACGGCGAGGCGGTGGCGCTGTCCGCGTACGGATCGATGGCTCATGTGCGTGCCGGACGGTGTCGCGGACAAGGTGCAGTCGAAGGATCGCGGTGCATCAACAAGCTCATGCAATGGCGTGGCCTGGCTACCCGCTACGACAAGACCGCCACCATCCACCTCGCAGGCATCTTCATCTGGTCCACAAGATGATCCGGAAGAAACGGCCTAGCAGGCGGCGGCGTCCTTCAGTGTTTCCCTCATCTTCAGGACGGTGTCGAGCCCGGTGATCTCTAGGATCCGCTTCACCTGCGGTGTCGGGTCAACCAGGCACAGATCGGTCCTGCGATGGGTGGAGATCAGCAGGTTCAGGAAGGCCGAGTCCGCGAAGGTGACGCCGGAGACATCCAGAACCACCCTCTGGTACTTCTCAGCCGCGGCGTCCAGGGCTGTCGTCAGGGGGGCGATGGTCTCCATGTCGTAGGCGCCGCTCGCGGCGACGACCCAGGTGCCATGCGCTTCGTGCTGCCGCACCGCGACCCGGTCCAGGATTCGCCCCCCAGCCTGTTCGGCCGCCCTCTCCCCGCTTCTGGCGGCACCGGTCTCGCGCTTCATCGTGACGATCCCGTCCAGAGACATCGCCCGCCCCTTCCTGTGGTTCCCGTTCAGAATCATGCCACCAGTTGCACGAAAAGTATGTCATGCATTGCGTTTCAGGCAATGCCGGTCTCTAGAATGCGGTACATGACTGCAGTGCCCGAACCACACAGAGGCTGGACGTTCATCACCAACCACGCACGCGTGCTGGCGGCCATCGCCGACGACCCCAGCGTCCGGGTCCGCGACATCGCTGCCCACTGTCGGCTCACGGAACGCGCTGTCCAGCGGATCATCTCCGACCTGGAGCAGGGCGGATATCTCTCCCACACCCGCGACGGACGCAGCAACACGTACCGCATCGAGCGGGACAAGGTGCTGCGCCACCCCGCAGAAGCGGGCCTGCCCGTGGCCTCCCTGCTCTCCCTGCTCGTCCAGGACGAGGCACACCGCACCCCAGGGACAGAAGCACCGCCGCCACATCTGATCGGCAGCCCTCACACCAGCTAGACGGAGACCAGAAGCCGACGACGATCCGCCCGCCTGGACCCACAACGCGAACGGTGAACGTCATGTCGTGGGTCTGGTCAGGTGCCCGCGTCGCGCAGGTCGGGCACTTCCCATTCCGCGGCCCATATCGCGGTGACGTAAGCCGGTACGCCGGACGGCCCTCACCCGCACTGCGGGGGACGGCCTCCGGCCCGGGCTACGTCCTGGACGAGCCGGCCCCCACGTGCGCTCGAAGTCCTCGCGGTCGACCCGGCCCTCGCGCAGCGCCCGCTCGTCGAGCCGGCAGGCCGCCGCCCGCCGCTCCTTAGGATCACCAGCGAAGTAGGCCCAGAGCACCCCGAGGTCCAACCCCTCGTCCGCCACAGGCCCCGGTCCCGGTTCAATGCGAGATGCGCATGGAGTAGAAGACGTTCCCGATCCCGCAGGTGAGCATCAGCAGCACGCAGTGGAGCCCGAACGAGTGGCGTCGGCGCCGAACCATTCCGTACCTGCCGACCACGGCCGCTGACGCGGCGGCGTTGTTGTCGATGATGATCGGCGGCTGCCCGACCGGAGCGGGAGACTGACCCGGAGTCGTCATGGAGTTGTCCTCGTGCGCAGTGATCAGGAAAAGCCGCACGATAGGGCCGCCCCACCCCCGGCGAAGCCGGAACGCCCAGCCGTCACACTGACCGGGCACCACTCGATCGCCAGTCCCACAGCGGCTTCGACCCGATGACCGGACGCGGCCTGGCCAAGGGGCACAGAGGGGGTCGGAGCAGGACTCGCCCGGCCAGGCGCCGGGCAGTAACGCCTTTGGGACACAAAGAGCATGGTGAAGGTGCTCAACGTTCCGGTCAGCGATGTCGCAGCCGATGGCCCGCCCGCCGCGCCGATGGAACGCTCTGGCGCGGGGTCCGTGGGCTGCGCGGGTTACGGGGCGGGGATGTAGTGGACGACCGTCTTCTCGCACGGGCCGTCGGCGTAGAAGTTGATGGCGTCGGTCTCCCTCTGGTCGGCGGCCAGACCCCAGCGGAGCTTGGTCGCGGTCCACTCGGCCAGGTAGCGGCAGGTGGCGTTCGGGGCCGACGAGGCCGGCCCGTCCGTAGGTACGGCGGGTCACCTGTGCTTCGGTGATGTCATGGGTGGTCAGGGTGGGGGTCGGTCACGGCTGGTGGCCGACGGCGTCCCCGCCGGGGTCGTCGACCAGCCCGATCGCCGTGGTGATTCGTTTGCCCACAGGCTCGCGGTGGACCGCGAAGTTCTGGCTGACTGCTATGACGATCTCCAGCCCGTGCTGGCCGATCCGGGTCGGATCGGGTGCCAGGATCGCCGGCGGTGTGGGGTTGCTGTCCCACACGCTCACCTCGACCGCACCGCCTCCGTTGACCTCCAGAGTCAGCAGGCACGGACCGGGCGCGTACTTGCGGGCGTTGGTCACCAGCTCGCTCACCACGAGCTGCACCGTGTCCATGACGCGCCCGGACACCGGCAGGCCGTAGACGGCCTGCACGTCAGTGAGAAAACTCCGGGCCAGGTCACGGGCGACGGCGATGTCCTCGCTGCCCTCGAACGCCCCCGACACGGAGAAGACATCCCCACGCAGCAACCGCCCGCGCTCGGCGCCCGCCATCTGTTCCATCAATCCGCCTCCGTGCATTCGACCGGCCGTCGTTTACCCCCGAATTTCCAGCACAAACCCGCCTCTCGCCGGTCTACCCGTCGACCCGCCCGCCCAACGCACACTCGCCAGGACTTCTGGGAGTCACACCGAAGCTTGGACCCACCAGGCGGGCGGGAAGAGGCGGTTGTGCCAAAAGCCACCTCGTCACCTACGTCGCGCGGTCGTCACTCATCCGCGTGCTGGAACTCCTCCAACGAAGGGCGCGCAGCCATCGCAGCCCCTGCCGGGCCACTACCGTGCTTGGTGGGAGGTCGGGTCGACTGGTCGTTGATCCGCCTCCCTGCCGCCCCCGCACCCAGTGATCCCCGGTGCAGGGGCGCCATGCGTTCCGCTCCTGGGCCCCTCGCGCTCCGGAAGCCGGTATCGGACGAAGTGGCGGGGGCGGGCACGAGGAGCACGGCGCAGCGCGGAGACCACCGAGGCGGGCGGCAGGGTCGGCGCCCGCCGAGGATGCCGATCACCGCCAGGACGTGCCCGAGAACCAGGACCACGTGCCCGAGGAACACCACCAGGACAAGGACCCGACCGACGCGCACAGGCGCCATCCGCCTTATCCGGGAAACGACACCACCCTTCACCGCCCGGGCGACACCTGCAGCAGGAACCGCCCCCTCAGACGGCACCACACCAGTGAAGACAGATGACGCCCAACAGTGAAAACCCGCGACGACCGTCAGCCTGAGTTCAGGCCCCGCCTGTTTGCTGATCCGGTCGAGCACTGCCGGGGTCGACTGGTTCGGCGGCGATCTGCGCAAGGGCGTCCTGGAGTCGGCGGACGGCGTCTTCCGCCTCTATGTATTCCTCAGGAGTCGCAAGGACCGTGCCGAAGGTGCCGCCCTGGTCGGCCGGCAGGGCACGCCAGCGCAGAACCGGTTCGAGCGCGTGGAGGGCACCGGAGAGAAACCAGGCCATGCGGCCGTGTGTGCGCGCGAGGGCGATGGCCAGGACGGCGAGGGTTTCCCGCAGGTGTGCGAGCCGGTCGATCTGCGGCAGCACCTCTTGGGCGTCTGCCGGGCGGATAACGTCACGCAGGCCGGTCCCGACCTCACCGGCGAGCGCGCGGTCACCCGGCTCGATCTCCCACACCCGGTCCCGGATCTGCTGCTCCGCTTCCTCGGCCAGCACCGCGACGATCCTTCGCATGTCCATACGCATCACTCTATTGAACGGATCCCACCGCTCGAATCCGGGGCATTGTACGAACGCCCCGGACTCGAGCGGACCGGGGAGCAGCGGGGGGGTGGGGGCGCCGGTCCCACGCCGGACACTGGTGCCGGACTGTTGGGGGCGGCCCCGATTCCCTGTGCGGTATCGGGGCCACGGAGCGGACTGGCCCGGCCTGGGCGCCCGGGCCAGTGCACGCGTCACCCGACCCAACATGCCTGCTCCGCCAAGGACACGCACCACGTCACCCTGTGCGCGGTGCTCCTCGCGTACACGGATGGCGCGGGTGACCGCGCCCATACCGGGCTGCCGACGAAGTGCACTGCTCCGAGCACGAAGTCTGCAGTGATCATTTCCCGATCCGCTGTCCAGCGGAGGGTGGAGCGGGGACTCTACGGCCAAACGACCTCACCGTCTCGAACCACCAAGGGCTCGAACCGGTCCGACTCGCAGAACCTGGTCCAGCCCAGGCGGACCGCACCGGTCGCCGACCGGTGCCGGTCATCGGCCCTGGTGGCCAACCAGCTGAGCAGCTCCCCAGTGCGGTCGAATTCATCAGGGTGGATCTCCTGCCGAGCAGTCAGGGCCCATGCCCCGCCCTCAGTGCGCAGCAGCACCGAGACGAGTGCGCCGTCCACCTTCCAGGCCTCGCCATGCCGGCCCAGCAGAGGCACAGGGTGGTCCTCTGTGAGGAACTCGCCGCAGTCGTCCTCCACCACGATCGGAAACGCGGTCACAATACGGAGAGTCTCCGGTTTGCCGCCCAGCCCGAGATGCCACCGAAGCTCTGTGACCTCTTCGTCCGACAGACTGTCCCGCAGGTTCAGGACGAGTGAGAGCTCAAAGATGTCAGCCATAGTGGCAAGCTACCGCCCGGGTATGACGATTCCACCGGCGATCCAGTCTTCTGAGCTTGTGCTTTATCTTCCGGCCTCGAATAGTGTCTCGAACTGGGTCGCTCACCTGGGGGTTCGGCAGACGTGGGGGCGGCCTTCGTCTGATCATGTGCTCCGACCAAGGTGCACGTGACCAAGACGAAGGCCGTGAGGTGAGTCTGCTGCCCGACGTGGTGCGGAGGGTAGCGTTCGCGGAAGCGTCACGCTTCCGGGGAGAGTTCTACGAGTGTCTGAGCGCTCGGCGCGACGAGTTGTTCGAGCTGGTGGACGCAGCGCTGTGTGCGGACGGTGCGGTGGAGTCCCTGGTGGACCTGACACTGCTGCCCGAGCACCGTCGTGGGCACGGAGCGATGCACGACGGCCTGAACAACGGCCGGGTTGAGGTCGACCGGCTGCGGACGGTGCTGGCCGGCCTGCCGCTGCCGCGGTTCGACGGTGGGCGTCTGGCCCTGGCGGTCGATGTTTCGCCGTGGCTTCGCTCGGATGCGCCGTGCTCGGCGGAGCGCTTGTTCTGCCACGTCTACGGCCGTGCGAAGACGGCGTCGCAGTTCATTCCGGGATGGCCCTACTCCTTCGTGGCTGTGCTGGAGCCGGGTGCCACGTCCTGGACCGCGATCCTGGACACGGTCCGGCTCGGCCCGGCGGACGACGCGACCGCGGTGACCGCCGCTCAGTTCCGAGGGGTCGTTGAACGGCTCATCGCCGCAGGCCAATGGCAAGCCGGGGACCCGCATATCGTGATCGTCAGCGATGCCGCACAACCCGTGTTCAGGATGCGGGGGCAAGGCCCGTCCCGTGCCACCCCGTACGACTGGTGCACTCGACCGCCTTCCACCGGTCGTCGATGAGCGGGAAGTCCCCGCCGTCACGCCGAACAGCTATGGCGGGGCGAAAGCGGGTAGGCGGGAGCCCAACGACGCCACGACAGACCTTGGAAAGTGATCCACCATGACCGATGACGCCTACCTCTTCCTCGCCGACACCGTCCCCGGTTCAGGCTGGCAGGGCACGCCCGTCTTCCTCACCGGAGAGCTGGAGTGCCTGCAGACACCGGCCGTGCGGGCCTGGCTCGATGCCCACGAGACCGACGCGACCTCTCCGGCGCTGTGCATCGTGCCGCCCGAACAGACCGGGATGATCCCCGACGGGGCCGAGCGGCTGCCGGTGCCGCTGACCGGGGAGGAGCTGGAGCGGGTGCGCCGGGCCGGCGCCACCGATCCGGTGGCGGTCGTCGAGGAGGAGTTGCTGTCCTACCGTGACAGCGAGGAGGGCCGCGACGCCCTGCTGCACAGGGCCCTGGCCGTCGGCGTACCAGCGCACCGCATCGTGGAACTGTCCGGGGTGGACCCCACGGCCCTGCCCACCGCACCTCGCGCCTGACCGATCCCGTTCTTGAACGGTCCCACCAGCGCCTCCTACCGCACGGACGCAGGGACGCAGGGACTGGGACATGTGAAGAGGGCAACCGCCCAGGGAAACCCCGGGCGGCCATCCCCCTTGCTATGCCGAGCGGGTCAGGCCGGCGTCGAGGAGGGTAGGACGGGTTGGTCGAAATAATGGTCCTTGATCTCCACGCCATACCGGCCGCCCCAGGCTTCCCGAAGCTGGCGACCGACCGCCTCGGCAACCGCGACACTGCAGTGCCTGCCTCTCTGGTACGCGGCCGTAAGTCGGACCAGACGGCCCGCCGGTATCTCATCGGCCAGGGCACACAGCTGTACGGCGGTCCAGTTGATCAGTGTCAGGGCGCCGGGGGTGGTCGAGACGTGCCCGTAGACCTTGGCGTCCAGACCGGTGACGCAGCGCATCCCGGGATCGTTGGCCGGCTTACGTAGGGCCCCCGCGCAGGTCGAGGCAGAGGCCGTCGGTGACCAGGGCTTGGGCGCCGTCGTGACGGAAACCGATCGAGCGGATGACAGCGGCGACGGGGTTGGCCCGTTCCAGGGCTGTGATCTGCATCCCTCGATCCTCACCCGGCTTCAGGGCAGCGGGAAGGAGTTGCCCGTTGTGGTGGTGAACCGTCAACGGCCAACAAGGCGGGGCCTACCGGCGTGCGGGCTGCAGAGACGGTGTCAGCCGTGGGCGAGGCCGACGGAGTTCCGCCTCTACACCGGTCCCGGCACCGCTGTCATGCTCGTCGAGGCCGACGCATGAGCCAAGCTCATCCCTCCTCTGTGGTGGCATGAGGGGTTTGAAAGTCGCCGGGGTGCGTATACGTCGTGTTGACACAGGCTTTATATCAGCAGGTAGGAGACGCATCATGAGCATCATCGCGTGGATTCTCATCGGCCTGATTGCCGGCTTCATCGCCAAGGCGATCATGCCGGGCAAAGACCCGGGCGGCGTCATCATCACGATCCTGATCGGCATCGCGGGCGGTCTGCTGGGTGGCTTCCTGGGCAAGGTCATATTCGGCGTCGATTCCATCGACGGTTTCTTCGACCTGTCCACCTGGATCGCGGCCGTCATCGGCTCCGTCATCCTGCTGGCCCTCTACCGCGTCGTCACCGGTAACCGACGACACGCCTGAGTGGCCTCTGCAAAATTGCACCACCGTGAAACGGCTCCCCCCTTTCCTTCCAGGGGCGGAGCCGTTCGCCGTATCCGAGCTACCTCTCTCCAAACGGCACGGGGGCGGACCAGACCGCCGCCCGCCGCCTCGCCGAGCGCGGCCTCATCCCCTCACACCCACCCCTCCCAACCGCGTGCGGCGATCACGGTCAGCCGGGCAGGGGGGCGAAGTGTACGTGGGCGGTGCCTTCGCCGGTCTGGAAGCCTGCGCGAGCTTCGCGTAGGTGGTGCTCGCGCAGGTACACCAGGGCGATGACCGCGCGTTGCGAGGGTCGCAGTTTGCAGCGGCGGTCGCCTTCACGGGTGACGATCAGCATCGTGACCCACTCCACGAGGGCGTGCGGCAGATCGAGTGCGGCAGAGTAGACGGCCAACGAGGCCTCTGGGCGCAGTGGTTGAGACGTCAGGCATCTCGAACCACTGCCGCTGCCGGTAGGACGGCGGTGTGGACATGGTGACCCCCATGGATCAGATACGGCAAGGGAAGGGTCGCAGTGACGACCATGCGCGGGTTACCGTCCGTGACGTACGGCCGATCAACCGCCTTGGCGTTCCCAACTGCGGTGTGTGGACACGGCGGTTGGCCCAAGTTCGGTGCGGGGGAAAGACGTAGGAGCCCGGGCGCCGGCGCCAGATGGGTGATGACTAGTTCCGCCGCGGCCAGGCGTAGCCGAGGGACTCGGCCAGCTCCCGGTCCCCGCCCTGGATGGGCCAGGCGCCCCGGACGCCGACCCTTCGGACCCGCGCGGAGCCCGAAGCGTGCGACCTCCCGGGAGGAACGGGAGCGAACCGTCAGGGCATCGTCCCGGATGGCCTACTCGTGGTCGGTGCAGAGGTGGACGGTCAGGGCCGCGCAGGCCCACTCCTCCCAGGCGTCAGGAGACCAACCCCGGTCGCGGACAAAGATCAGGTACAACTCCGGGCTGAGCAGCCCGTACAGCAGGTCGGCGGCACGGGCGGTGTCGACGCCGGGGCGGGCGTCGGGCTTGGAGGTCAGTGCCTTGGCCGCGGCGTGCTGGACGGTGTAGCGCGGGTCGGGGCCGGCGGGCCACTGCGCGGCGATCTCCGGGTCCGTGGCCGCGGCAGCCGCGATCAACGGCATGATCGGGGCGATACGGCCGAGGATGTCGCGTACACCCCGCACGTGGGCACGCAGTTGCCCGGCCGCGGTGGGCTCGGCGCACGCCGCGCGGAACCATTCGCGGTCCATCGTGGCGACCGGCTCGACGTCACCCGCGATGGACGTGTCGACGACGTCCTTGAACAGCGCGCGCTTGTTGCGGAAAACGAAGTAGACAGTCTGGACGGCCACACCCGCGTGATCCGCAACCTCCTGAAGGCTTGTCGCGCCATACCCCTGTGCGACGAACAGATCCCGCGCCGCCGCAACGATCTTCTCGCGGGTCCGCCGCGAGCGCTCGGCCCGCTTGTCGGGGCGCTTGACGTTCTGTCCGTCGAATCCCTTGACTGCATCCATGCCGAGAGTCTATCTCTAGAGGCAGACACTAGAGACGAACTCTAATTTCTCTGAGGAGTAGCGATGAGTGAGACTCGGACGGCTGCGGAGCTCGACCAAGAAGCGTCTGTGCGCAGCGTGTTGGAGGACTTCTACCGGGACGGAAAGCCGCCGTGGGACAGCGGCGTCACGCCGCCCGAGCTGGTGGCCCTCATAGAGGGGCCCGACGCGCCGAGGGCGGGCCGGGTGCTCGAACTCGGCTGTGGCACCGGGACCAACGCGGTCTACCTGGCCCAGCACGGCTGGCAGGTGACCGCCGTCGACCTGGTCGACCGCGCGGTCCGGCAGGCGAGGGAGAAGAGCGCCGCGGCCGGAGCGGACGTCACGGTGCTGTGCGCGGACGCCACCCGACTCGACGAGGTGGGCGTGCCCGGCCCATACGACCTGTTCTTCGACCTGAGCTGCTACTGCGGGATTCCACCGCACCGCCGCGACGCCTACGCCGCCGGCGTCACCAAACGTGCCGCCCCCGGTGCACGCTTGCTGATGTTCGGCTACGGGCCCGGGGCGTTCGACGACTCGTGGTCCGGCGTCACTGCGGACGAACTCAGCACCAGGTTCCCTGGGTGGCAGCTGACCGACGTGACGCCGGGCACGAACCCGGTCCCGACCTTCTGGTTCACGCTGTGCCGCGCCGCCGCACGAGTTGAGGCCGCAAAAGAAGCAGTGTGACTCCGATCATGTCGGATTGCACCTCTGGCCAGCGGGAACATAGCAACGCCGTCCGAGGCGGAAGCCGCGTCGGCAGGCATAGATGACCGGTTCCTAAACGAGCTCGTGGCCATGCCGTCTGTTGTCAGGCTGCGGCGATGCGGGTGAGGGCGGCTTGGAGCCGGCGGATCGCGGCTTCGCTGCCGTGTACTGCTGGAGGACCGGCGGGACGGCGCCGAAGGTGGGGGCCGTCTTCGGCGGCCATGGCGCGCCAGCGCAGATTGGCGTGAGGGCGGTGGCAGCTGCCCCGAGCAACCAGGCTGGGCGTCCGTGGACGTGGGCGATGGCAACAGCAGCGAACGAACGCTTCCCCCAAGTGTTCCAGCCGGTCAACCCCTGGGAGGGCCTGCTGGGAATGCGGGGTGCCCACGGCGGCGTGCAGGCGGGCGGCGGCCTTGAGCACGACGGCACGGTCAGCGGGCGTCACGGCCCACGCCTGATCCCGAATCAGCCGTCCGGCCTCCTCCACCAGTCCTTCGATATCCGACCACCATGTATCCGCGGCCGTCACGCACGCAGTCGGTGAGCGCGCTCACCGACTGGCGGACTGCCGGTGCGCTCACCGGCGCCGCTGGCCGGGGAGCGCACTTGCCCGTGTAGTCATGCCGTAGCGGTTGCCACCACGTCGTCCCAGGCCAGCGAGGCGATACGCCATCCTGCCGGAGTTCGAAGGAACTGGGTGGTCTTGTGGCCGGAGCCCTGGAACGACTCACCATGGTGGATGCCGGACTTGCGGTATCGGCTGAACCGGTGCGCTATCGATCCGAGGATCTCGGTACTTTCGGATACCTCCCATTCGGAGAACTCCGTCAGCGTCCCGTCCGTGAGCATCTTCTGCCGGGGCTCGATGAAGGCGTCGAGGTCGTAGATCACGGGCTTGCCCCCGACGTTCGAGATGATCCTGCCCTGGGGGATGAAGACGTCGCGGATGACGTCGAGATCAGGGCGTCTGCCGCCGGTGTTGGTAAACGCGCCGGCGAACACTGCCATCAGCCGATCGAGCTCGGCCTTGACACCGGCCTCGGGCGCTTCGGACGCCTCACCGGAGCAGGGCCATTCCTCGGAAAGGACCGACCAGACTTCGCTGTCGTGCCGCACACCGCGGTGGGCAGAGCGCCGCCGCAGCACTCCTTCACGGGTCATACCCAACCGCTGTGCGACGTCGACGCTGCGGGTGTTGCCCGCCGCGACCCACCATTCGACGCGGCTCATCCCCCGTGTACGGAAGGCCCAGTCGATCAACACCCGGCAGGCCCGGGTGACCAGACCCCGCCCCTCCCCCGCCCGTTCCAGCCAGCAGCCGATCTCGCAGACCCCGGAGGCACTGTCGAAGCGGGTGAACATCACCCCACCGACCAGTGTGCTGTCGAGCCAGATCCCGTAGATCCGGCCGGTGTCCAGGGCCGCACGGTCGGCATAGCGCTGGAGGGTGGCCGCAGCCGAGTCACCGTCGGTGCTCAACGACGCCCAGGGGATCCACGGATCCACGGTGCCCCGTGCGCGGTCCATATGAGCGAGGAACTCCTCGGCCTGCCAAGGCTCGAGAGAGCGGAGTTGAGCCCGGTCGCCGAGCGGCATGGTGAACATGGAAGCCTCACTCTCGGGTGCGTAACAAGCGTTCGGTACGTAAGCTAGCAGCATGCCGCCCGCCCCCGGAGATCGAGAAGCCCGCCGCCAGGACGTTTCCGAGGCGGTCTGGCGCGTCATGGCCGACAAGGGATTCGGTGGCCTGACCCTGCGTGCGGTCGCCGCCACCATGGACGTCTCGACCGGAATGCTCATGCACTACTTCCCGACGAAACGAGCCCTGATCCAACATGCCTTGGACCTGCTGGAGCACCGCACCGCGCAGAGGCCCCGCCGCGCTCGTCCCGGACCCGGCCTCGCGACCGTACGCGCCGCCCTCCTGGACATTCTGCCGCTGACCTCGGACGACACCGCCCGAAACCGCATCTGGGTCAGTTCCTGGGACCTCTCCCTCGCCGACGATGAACTGGCCAGGCAACAGGCCGACCGATACACCCGCCTCCGCTCGGCCATCAGCCCCCACTTCGAGGTCGCGCGCGACCTCGGCCAGCTGCCCGCGGACGTCGATCCGGAACAACTGTCGGCAGCCGCCGTCGCCTTCGCACATGGCCTCGTCGTGCAAGCCCTCTTCGACCCCGGCCGATTCCCTGAAGACGTACAGATCGCCATGCTCGACGACTTCCTCACTGCGATCGCAAGGCCACGGGTCGACAGCGACGGCAGCCGAGCCGCCCCGGATGCCTTTGAACGGCCCTGACGTGGGGCGGTCAGTTGAGTTGATCTTGAGCCAGGGCCAAGAGACTCTTCCGATCATTCCTCATGTCGACGCCACACGCCTCGCGTCCGGAACTCGGGGCCGGATGCGCGTCGCCCCACCGACGGCGAGGGCCGTCGGCGGCACCCTCAGGCTCTCAGGCCGCGTCCGTATCGCTCGATGCAGTGTCGTACGCCGGCCGCGGCGCCGGCACGGCCGAGGGCGGTGGGTCGGTGCGGAGCGCGCCCGCCGCCGCGGCGGCCACCGCGCAGAGCGCCACCGGCAGCAGCAGCGCGAGGTTCAGCGGTACGAAGTGGGTCAGCGGGCCGATCACGGCGGGTCCGGCCAGCATGCCGAGATAACCCAGCCCCGCGACCCGCGAGACATGGGCGCCGGCCGCGTCCTCCTCCATGTGGCCGACAGCACTGAAGAACTGCGGTACGCAGCCGGACAGCCCGAGCCCGAAGACCGCCCAGCCGACCAGCGCGGGCGCCACCCATGGGGACAGCGCGGCAACGGCCAGGCCGACGCCCGCGGCGCCGGCGCCGTAGCGAACGACGAACACCGGTCCGGTACGGGCGACGACTCGGTCGGTGAGCAGCCGGCCCACCGTCATGGCCGTCGCGAAGGCGCCGTAGGCGAAGGCCGCGGTGGCAGCGGGCGCCCCGAGCACGTCCTGTAGGTGCAGGACGCTCCAGTCGTTGGCGACGCCTTCGCAGAGCATGAGCAGCAGGGCCAGCACTGCCAGGGTCCACACCCGCCGTGGTGTCCGCCGCCGTCCGGCCGGGTGTGCGCCGCCGGCAGCAGTGTCCGTGCGCGTCGTAGCGGCCTTGGCCGCCGTAGCGTCGCCGCGCGCGCGGCTGTCGGCGCCGCTCGGCCGGCCGAGGAGAGCCGGAGTGGCAATGCAGGTGACCACGAGACCGGTCACGGCGACGGCGGTCATGGTCACCCGGAGGTCCCAGCCCCAGGTGATGAACCGCGCGCCGACCAGTGCTGCGAGAACACCGCCCAACGAGAACACCGCGTGGAACGCGGAGATGACCGGTCGGCCGTACCGGCGCTCCACCTGGACGGCGTGGGTGTTCATGCTGACGTCGAGACAGCCGTTGCCGAATCCCAGCAGGAACAGCGCGACCGCGAGGGTCGGCGCGTCGACGGCCAGTGCCGGCGGCACCAGGGCCGCACTGCACAGCGCGGCCCCCGCCGGTACGACCCGACGGGCACCGAGGCGGTCGGTGAGGCGGCCGCACCACTGCATCCCGGCGAACGCGCCACCGCCCAGCAACAGCAGGAGCCAGCCGAGCATGGCGTGGCTGATCCCCGTACGGGACTCGACCGCGGGAATGTGCACGATCCACATGCCCATCACGAAACCGTTCAAGGCGAAGAAGGCGAATGTGGCGAGCCGGGCGGCTCGTAGAGGTCCGTTCATGACATCGACCATATCGAACAAGCATTATGTTCGATAGGTTGACTTTCGAACACACTTTGCGTGCAATTGCTTCATGGGTACCACTGAACGACACCGCAAGATCGCCGCCGCCGTGCGAGAGGCGCGCGAACTCAGCGTGGCCGAGCTGGCCGAGCTCACCGAGTGCTCCGAGATGACGGTGCGCCGCGACCTGGAGATCCTGGCCGAACAGGGCGTCTTGGAGCGGTTCCGCGGCGGTGCGCGCAGTCTGCTCCTCCGCGGCGAGGAACCGCCGTTCGCGCTACGGGCGCAGGAGGGGGCGGAGGTCAAGCGCCGGATCGCGGCGGACGTCGCCGCGTTGATCGCCGACGGGGAGTCCGTCGTCATCGACAGCGGGACGACCTGCCTGGAAGTCGCCAAGGCACTGCGCGAGCGCCGCGTCACCGTCATGCCGCTGTCGCTGCACGCCGCCAACGCGCTGACCGGCGCACCGTCCGTGCGGTTGCTGTTCCCGGGCGGTGAACCGAGGCCCGGCGAGCTGGCGCTGACCGGACCCCTCACGGAAGCGTCGCTCGCGGCGGTCCGCTTCGACACGGCCGTCATCGGTTGCTGCGGTCTCACCGCCGACGACGGGCTGACCGCCTACGATCTCGCCGACGCGGCCGTCAAGCGCGCGGCGATCGCCTCCGCCCGGCGCACCATCGCCGTCGCCGAGGCGGCGAAGCTTTCTCGCACTGCCCTGGCGTTCGTGGCGCCCCCCACCGCGCTCCACGCCGTCGTCACCGACGAGACGGCGCCGACCGGGGTGACCGACGCCCTGGTGGCGGCCGGCGTCACCGTACGGAAGGTGTGAGACAGACCATGGCGTCCCAAGGCACGGTCCTGTTCGATCTGTTCGGCGTCATCGCACAGCACCAGTCGTCGGAGATGAGAAAAGTGCTCGTCTCGACCGCCGGGGCGCCCGCGCCCGCTTTCTGGGACGCGTACTGGCGGCTGCGCCCACCGTACGACCGGGGTGAGCTGACCGGTCCGGGCTACTGGCGCGAAGTGGGGACGGTACTGGGCACCCGGTTCGACGCCGCACGGATCGGGGCGCTCATCGAGGCCGATGTCTCCAGCTGGAGCGGGGTCGACGGGGAGATGGTGGGGCTCGTCGAGGAGCTCGCGGCAGCGGGCGGGCGCCTCGGCCTGCTCTCCAACATCCCACCCGAGCTGGCCACGCATTACGAGGCGCACCACTCCTGGCTGAGCTGCTTCGAAGTATGCGGGTTCTCCTGCAGGATCGGTCGCGCCAAACCCGACCCGGGCGCGTACGCGTGGTGCGTGCGGATGCTCGGCGGGCGACCGGCGGACGTGCTCTTCGTGGACGACAGGGAGGAGAACGTGGACGCGGCGCGTGCCGTCGGCCTGCGCGGTGCGCTGTTCACCGGCGTGGCCGATCTGCGCGCGACGCTGCGCGAGCACCGGCTCGACGCAGCCTCCCCGGGCCGAGGTCTGACCGAAGACTGACCGCGGGGCTGACGTCGCGCGGAGGGGTGCAGGGCTTTGCCACCCGGCAGTGGCGGGCCCTGCGCCTGTGCGGCCCCGATGCCGCGGCCGGAACAGTTCACCGGATCGCGGCCACCGCCGGAATCACCGGTGCCAGGTGCCGGGTGCAGGGTGCAGGGTGCAGGGTGAGGCGATCACGCTTCGGTGGAGTCGTCGGCGAAGGCGGTGCGCAGGTATGCGGCCGCCTGCTCGAGTGCGCGGCTCCCCGCGTCGAGGGCACCGGCCATGGCGAAGAATCCGTGGGCGACGCCCGGGTAGCGCGTGGACTCCACCGGTACACCGCTGTCGCGGAGGCGTTGGGCGTACTGTTCGCCCTCGTCGCGCAGCGGGTCGTACTCGGCGGTGATGACCAGAGCCTGCGGCAGACCTGTGAGGCTGGAAGCGCGCAGCGGGGATACGAGAGGGTTTTCCCCCTCCTCCGGGGAGCTCAGGTAGTTGTCCCAATACCACTGTACGGACTTGTCGTTGAACAGGAGCGGATCGGTGTACTCGCGGCGGGACGGGGTGTCCGCGAGATAGTCGGTATTGGGGTAGACGAGCAGTTGGGCCAGGATGGCCGGACCGCCGGCGTCCCGCGCCATGAGGGTCACCGCGGCGGTGAGGTTGCCGCCGGCGCTGTCACCGCCGACAGCCATGCGCGAAGCGTCGCCGCCCAGGCGTGCGGCGTTCTCGGCGGTCCAGCGCAGGGCCGCGTAGCAGTCCTGGAGCGCGGCGGGGAACTTGTCCTCCGGCGCCAGGCGGTATCCCACCGCGACGGTGAGGCAGCCTGCGGCATTGGTCAGTCTCCGGCAGATCGCGTCGCTCGTCTCGACGCTCCCCAGTGTCCAGCCGCCGCCGAAGAAGTAGACCAGTACGGGCAGGGGACCTGGTCCCGCGTCGGGCCGATAGACGCGGACGAGCAGGGTTCCGGCGGGCCCCGGTATCGACTCCTCGAACACCTCGCGTACGGGTTCAGGAACACCGGCGCCGGCCTGGACAGCGGCCAGATCGGCCGCCCGGGCCTCGGCGAGCGTCATGTCGTACAACGGCCTGGCACCTTGCGCGGCGCGCTGGTCGTACAGGGCTTGGAACTGCGGATCAAATGCCACGGTCTCTCCCGATCGGTCCGACTCAGCTCTAGAGGGGGTCCAGCTCGCCCAAGCCCATGACACGCAGGGCGTGGTTCGCCATGTGGAGGTGACCGGCCGCGTTCGGGTGCGCCGGGTCGTCGAGCCACGCGATCGGGTCAGCCGTGCCGTAGTGCTCCAGCCAGTGGGCTTCGTGGTCGACGAGCAGTGCGCCGGTGTCCTTCGCGATGTCCCGTACGGCCTGGCAGTACAGGGGAAGTGCCGCGCGCCGCTCCGGTCCGAGAAACCGACCAACACCGGCGTATGGACGACGACCTGCGTCCGGGGGCCCGCCCCGGTGATGATCCGGCGCATCGCGTCGTGGAACTCGTGCAGCCCCTCCTCCCCGGCGAGGCAGTCGTTGGTGCCGAGGGACACGGACAGCACGTCGGGCTCGAACCGGCCGATGAGGCGGTCATGGGACGCGAGTACGTCGACCGCGCCCCACGCGCAGACCCCGGTGTTGACCACGACGTCGGTGAGCCGGCCCAGCTGCCACCGGACACGCTCGTGCAGGTGCTCGACCCAACCGCGCGCGCCATGGGTGTGCAGCGCGGCCTGGGTGATGCTGTCCCCCGTCGCCACCCAGGTCATGGGTCCGTCCGACAGCCTGATCACGGCGTGCACCTCCCGTCCGGTCGCCGCATCTGCCTGGCGACCGCGATGTCCTGACAGTAGGCCATGCTGCCCGCACAAGATCATCTGCGCAATACGCTCCAGTCGGCGGCGCCACCCTCGGCCTGGCCGCGGACAGGACCGGGCCGGCCCGAGGTGCTCGGCGAGCGCCTCGACGTCGTCCACCGAGGCGGACGCGCGGTAGGTGGCGGGGTCCCGGTGGGCGGTCGAGCCACCGGTTCCCCTGCGGTTCATACGGACCGTTGTCCGTCCCGGGCAGGCAGTCGGCCACCGACGTACGCGGGGGGGAATCGGACTGCCTCGTCCTTGCCTTCGCCCTTCTGGTCAGCGGGTGCGGTGGGGACGCGTCAGAGCCCGCGCGTCCGACCAGGATCCGCCTCCGATCGACACATCCCCCGGTAGTCGAGAGCGTCGCTCTCTACGGGGCTCTCAGCTCGGCGGTCAGCGTCAAGCTGTGCGGGAGCGCCGCGCAAGACTGGTGGAAGCGGTCGACGAGGTCGATCTGGCTGGTGTCGGCGGGTCCGCGTACCCAGTCATCCAGCGCGCACTCGAATGCGGAGACGAGCATGTCGAGAGCGAGTCGGGGGCGCAGGTCGTCCGGCGTCTCGATGTCGAACCGGCGGTGCAGAGTGGCCACCGCCGTATGGGTCGTGACGCGGCAGAAGTGCAGGCCGTGCGCGTCCATGGACGGATTCTCGGCAGCAAGTCGGCGGCTGAGCCGGACGCGGCCCGCCCAGTCGTCGGCGTCCATCCGGTCCAGGGCGGACGACAGCGCCTCTTGCAGGATTTCCCATAGCCGTGGGCTGTTCGGCTCGCAGGCTTTCAGCGTGTCGAGGAAGGCGCGCCACAGGTCCTGTGTCGGGGCCATGGCGACGTCCTCCTTGCTGGTGAAGTACCGGAAGAAGGTGCGTTTGGAGACGTCGACCGCGGCGCACAGCTCGTCGAGGGTCACTCCGTTGAAGCCTCGTTCGGTGAAGAGTTCGAGCGAGGTGTCGATCAGGACCCGGCGCGTGCGCTGCTTTTTGCGCTCGCGCAAGGGGAGCTGGCTGCTCGGGCCTGCGGGGAGCTGAGGCACGTGTGTCATGCCCGCAGTGTAACCCCGGGAGCGATTGCCACTTGCAGGCGATTGCCACTGAGTGGCATAAAGGAGGTTCGCTTCCGGCGTTCCTCTGCGAAAGGTGTTTGTATGCGTGCGCTTCTCGTCGACCGCTCCGCCCCGGGTGGACTTCGGCTCGGGCCAGCCCCTGATCCGCAACCTGGTCCTCATCAGGCGCTGATACGAGTCGCGGCGACCTCGCTCAACTACGGCGAGGTCAGGTTCGCTCTGCGGGATGCCCCCGAGGGCGCGGTCCTGGGGTGGGACGCGGCGGGGGTGGTACTGGAAGCCGCCGCCGATGGGTCCGGCCCGCCGGCGGGGACTCCGGTGGTCACGCTCGGCGTCGCCGGTGCCTGGGCGGAGCTGCGTGCCGTCGACACCACCTGGATCGGTACGGCGCGGGCCGGATCCGACCTCGGAGCCCTCAGTACCGTTCCCGTGGCGGGGGCCAGCGCGCTGCGGGCCCTGCACCGCCTCGGGGCGATCCTCGGCAGGCGCGTCCTGGTCACCGGTGCCACGGGCGGCACCGGGCGCTATGCCGTTCAGCTCGCGCGACGTGCCGGTGCGTACGTCATCGCCTCCACCGGCGACCCTCGGAAGTACGGGGACGCGCTGCTTGCGCAGGGGGCGCATGAGGTGGTGGCCGGGCCGCGTGAAGTCGAGAAGCCGGTGGACGGTGTCGTCGACATGGTGGGAGGGCCGCACCTCGTCGATGCCTACGCCTTGTTGGCGGAGGGCGGCACGCTCGTCGCCGTCGGACACTCCGCGCACGAGGGCGAATCGTTCCCCTACGGCGCCCTGTTCGGGGACGGAGGGCGGCATGACCGCTCTGTCGTCTCCTTCTCGCTGCCGGCCTGTGCGGGACTGGCACCCGACCTGGGGTGGCTCGCGGACGAAGTCGCCGCGGGGCGCCTCGACCCGAACATCTCCTGGCGCGGCGGGTGGAAGAGGGCGGCTAACGCGGTCGACGCCCTGCTGGAACGCCGTCTTCACGGCAAAGCCGTCCTGGAGCTGCCCTGACCTGCGGCCAGACGTCTGGCGGGGAGGGAATGCGGTGGCCCGAATGATCACGCCTGCGCCCGTGCCTTCTGGCCGCACGATCACCGACAAGCGTCATGAGCAGTGGGACGCTGCACAGCGAGAGGCTTTCCATGCGCGTCATCAGAATCGATGAGTTCGGCGGCCCCGAGGTCCTGCGGATCGGCGAAGCCCCCGACAGAGAACGAAGAAGCGGCGAGGTTCTGATCCGTGCCGTCGCGACGAGCATCAACCCGGTCGACGACAAGACTCGCGAGGGTGCCGTCGGGGACGGTACCCCGCCACTGCCGATGACTCTCGGCTGGGATCTGGCGGGAACCGTGGTGGACGGCGGTTCCAGTGGCCTGCCTGCCGGTGCATCGGTTCTCGCCATGTCGCATCAGCTGAGCACGGGCCGTGGCACATGGGCCGACCTCGTAGCGATGCCGGCCGCAGCGGTCGCCCTCGCACCGACGACTGTCAGCCCGCTGGAGGCTGCCACCCTGCCGCTGCCCGGCTTGAGCGCATTGCAGACACTCCGCTGGCTCGCCGTGTCGGCGGGGCGGCGGCTGCTCATCACCGGTGCCGGCGGCGCGGTCGGCGGTCTGGCACTGCAGATCGCCCGATTCCGCGGTGTGCGCGCCGATGCGCTGGTATCGCGCCCCGAGCACATCGACTGGGCTCGGCGCTGCGGGGCTGAGTTCGTCACCGCCGACCCGGGTGACCTGCGGGACCGCGCCTACGACGCGGTCCTCGATACCTTCGGGGCTTTCGTCACAGACGCTGTGGCCGACGGCGGACGGTATGCCTCGATCGCTACCCAGGCCGGGCCCGTACCCGATCTGTCACAGCGACGCGTGCACACGACGGTTCATCAAGTACGCGAGGACGGAGCGGGAATCGCGGAGCTGGCCGGACTCGTCGACCGAGGTGCTCTCAGGCTGCGCACCGATTCCGTGTTCGCCTTGAGGGAGATTCAGACGGCGCACCGGCACTTCCTTCGAGGCGGCCTGAAGGGGAAGGTGGTCATCACCTTCTGACCCCCCAGCTCCTGCGCCTCCCGGGTTTCCGGCTTTCTGCGCCCTGCCGGGCTCGCTGTGCCTGTACGTCGAGTCCCCGGGAGCGCCGGGGCGGTGGGAGCGGGCCGACGAGGGGCGGCAGGACTCGCTAGTGAGTACGCCTGTCCGGCATGCTCCGGTCAAGTTCCGCGGCCCAGCGTTCCGACCACCGGTGCAGACCGTTCAACTCGTCGCAGGCTCCCCGGCCCAGTGCCGTGAGGCGGTATCCACTCTCCGCGTCCCGCTCGATGAGCAGGGCTTCCTGCAGTTCCGTCAGGCGCTGCTGGAGAACGCTGGACGACATGCGCTCGCACTGCTGCTGCAGGGGCCGGAACCCGAGGGGGCCGTCGCGAAGTTCCCACAGGACACGCAGCGTCCAGCGCCGGCCGAAGAGGTCGAGAGCGGCCATGAGCGGCCGCCCTGTGGAGGATCCACGCACGGGACGTCCGGGCGTGGGAGCCGCCTTCGTCACGTTCATCGCTCCCTGTCTCCTCATGGTGCTTCGGTTTCAGAAACCGTACTCTCCTTCCGGTGCTTCGAAAATCGAAGCGCCGGAAGGAGGAGCATGTGACCGCCCGGATCTCACCATTCGACCCCCCGTACAGTGCGGAGGTCGCGACCCTGCTGAGGCGCATGATGCCGTCAGGGGAGGCGCCCATCGCGCTGTTCCGGACCTATGCGCACAACCTGCCTCTGGCGGAAGCGCTGCACTCCTGGGGCTCGTACCAGCTCAGCAGCAGACTGAGCCTCGGCATCAGAGACCGCGAGATCGTCATCGACCGCACCTGCGCCCTGTGCGGCTGCGAATACGAGTGGGGCGTGCACGTCGCCCGATTCGCCTCGCGCGCCGCACTCACCGACGCCCAGATCGCCTCCCTCACGCACGGGTCCAGTGCCGACCCCTGTTGGACGGCGGAACGCGACCGACTGCTCGTCGACGCCGCCGATGCCCTGCACGCGGGCCACGACATCGACGACGATCTCTGGGAGCGCCTCGCCGCCGAGTTCGATCCCGCGCAGATCCTCGACCTGCTGATGCTGTGCGGCTGGTATCACGCCATCAGCTACACGGCCCGAGCCGTCCGGCTGCCCGGCGAGCCTGGTGCGCCGCGTTTCCGGGACTTCCCGCCGCCTGGCCCGTCGGGCGTCGGCCCTGCGAGGTGAACTCCGCCGACCTGCGCCCTCCATGGTGCCGACCGACCTGCTCGGCTGTTCGGGCGCCGCAATCATGTAGGACAGCTTAAGGCACGTACATGATTCTTTGATGGTGCTTACGGTTCGCCGCAGGCATCGTTCCCTGAGACGGAAAATCCGGAGGAGAGCGAACGTGAACAGCGCCGCAAGCAGAAAACCGACCTTGGTCTGGGCAGGAGCACATGCTCTTCGTGAGGACAGGACAGCGATATGACCACCCTGACCGTGTCCACCTCCACCGCTGCGTCGGCGCGTGTGAACTGCATCGTGATCGGTATCGCCGAGAATGCCGGGAAGCCCGTCCTGGCGCCCGGAGCGCATGCCTTGGACGAGGCGTTCGACGGCAGGCTGACCGAGATGGTCCATGTCCTCGGCATGTCCGGCGCGCAGGGCGAGACGCTGAAGCTGCCGGCCCCGAGCGGCTTCGAGGCCGGCCTCGTCCTGGCGGTCGGCCTGGGTGACGCCCCTGACGCGAGCGGATACACCAGCGAGGCACTGCGCCGGGCCACCGGTGAAGCGGCCCGTGCCCTGGCAGGGACCGAGCGGGCCGCCCTGGTCCTGCCCGCCTCCACCGTCGAGGCGGCAGAGGCGGTGGCCCTGGGCGGACTGCTCGGCTCCTACGCATACACCGCCCACCGTGCGCCCGATGACGACGGGCGCCCCGTTGGCACCTTG
Organism: Streptomyces sp. NPDC058664; assembly: GCF_042716635.1. NCBI lineage: Bacteria > Bacillati > Actinomycetota > Actinomycetes > Kitasatosporales > Streptomycetaceae > Streptomyces > Streptomyces sp. NPDC058664. The sequence continues at coordinate 39,094 of NZ_JBHXRW010000055.1, forward strand.
CAGATCCTCACCACCGACGAGGCCCGCGACGTCGTGACGGCAGGCGTCCGCCGCGGCACCGTGATCGCTCAGGAGGTGAACCGCGCACGCGATCTCGTCAATGCGCCGGCGAACCATCTGACTCCGGAGACCTTTGCCGCCTCCGTGCAGACGGTCGGCGCAGAACACGGGTTGGCCGTCGAGGTGCTCGACGAGAAGGCACTCGCCGAGAACTCCTACGGCGGCATCCTCGGCGTCGGCCAGGGCTCGGCCAGACCGCCTCGCCTCGTCAGGATCACCCACACCCACCCGGAGGCGCACACGACCCTGGCCTTCGTCGGCAAGGGCATCACCTACGACTCCGGTGGGATCTCGTTGAAGCCGGTCGGCTTCAACGAGATCATGAAACGGGACATGGCCGGTGCCGCCGCGGTGTTCACCGCCGTCGTGGCCGCAGCCCGCCTCGGACTGCCGGTCAACATCACAGGATGGCTGCCACTCGCCGAGAACATGCCGTCCGGATCGGCCACTCGGCCGGGAGACGTTCTGCGGATGTACGGAGGACGGACCGTCGAGGTCCGTAACACCGATGCCGAAGGGCGCCTGGTTCTCGCCGATGCGATGGTCCGCGCCGGCGAGGACGGCCCGGACGCCCTCGTGGACGTGGCCACCCTGACCGCGGCGATGAAGATGGCCCTGGGCCACCGCACGTTCGGCGTGATGTCCGATGACGAGACGTTCAGGGGCCACGTCGTGGATGCCGCTGGGCGAGCCGGCGAACAGGCATGGCCCATGCCGCTGCCGGCCGACCTTCGCGAAGGCATGAACACCCCGGTGGCGGACATCGCCAACACCGGCGAGCGGATGGGCGGAGGACTGGTCGCCGGCCTGTTCCTCAAGGAATTCGCGCCGGCCGGCATCCCCTGGGCCCACATCGACATCGCCGGTCCGGCCTTCCACGAAGGAGCACCCTACGGCTACACCCCCAGCGGCGGCACCGGCTCCGCGGTGCGGACCCTGGTGCGGCTGGCTGAGGACGTCGCGACCGACGCACTGCACCCGTTCCCCACACCCAGGTGAGCCGCATCGTGCCCTCCCTCCGCCCTGTCACCACAGCCGCGGCCCCCGCACCCTTCGGCCACTACGCGCAGGCCACGGTCACACCGGACGGCACCATCTGGGTCTCGGCGCAGCTGCCCATCGGGGGCGGCGTCCTGGCCGAATCCACCGTCTCCGATCAGACCCGCCAGGCACTGTCCCATGTCCTGTCCGTCGTGGAGGCCGCCGGGGGGCAGGCCGACTCGGTGGCCAGAGTTACCCTCTACCTCACGGACATCGCGGACTGGGAAGCCGTGGACGCCGTGTTCGGTGAGGTGTTCGGCGCGCATCGCCCGGCACGAGCCGTGGTCCAGGTGACGGGGTTGCACCATGGGTTCAGCGTGGCCTGTGACGCCGTCGCGCACCGCCTCCCCCCATCGCCGTCGCACCAGCAGCCCTCTCACGGTGCCGCAGTCCGAGAAGGAGGCCGGCGTTGAGGATCCTCTATCAGGTCGACGCCTTCACCCGTACCCCGTTCACCGGCAATCCAGCGGGCGTGGTGCTGGCCGCGGAGGGTATGACGGATGCCGACATGCTCGCGGTCGCGCGGGAACTCAACAACTCCGAGACGGCCTTCGTCCTGCCTGCGGACGATGCCGACCACGACGTGCGCGTCCGCTTCTTCACACCGACGACGGAGGTGCCCTCATGCGGACACGCCACCGTCGGGGCGCACTTCGCCAGGGCGGTCGAGTACGGACTGCCGTCGTGCTCACTGAGACAGAAGACGGGGAGCGGCCTGATCCAACGCGTGGAGATCCAGCGCGACGGGGAACGCGTCCGGATCGGCATGCACCAGGGAACGGCTGAGTTCGGGCCAGAGCTGGACGGCAATCGAGTGGACCGGCTCCTTCACGCACTGGGAAGCGACACCAGGGACCTCGCCGGCAACGGCCCCGTCCAGATCGTCTCGACCGGCCACTCCAAAGTGATCGTGGAACTCCGCGACCGCGCCGCCGTCGACGCGCTGCGGCCGGATGCGGCCGCACTGACCGCGCTCAGCCATGAGGTCGGCAGCAACGGCTACTTCGTCTTCACCCGCGCCACCTCCGACCCCGGCCTGCTGTCCTGGTCCCGGATGTTCGCACCGGCCATCGGCATCACCGAAGACCCGGTCACCGGAAACGGGCACGGTCCCCTCGGCGCCTACCTCGTACGGCACGGCATCGTGCCGGCACCAGCCGGGCGGCTCGTCTTCACCGGTCGCCAAGGAGCGGCGATGGGCAGACCCGGTGATGTCCGGGTATGCGTCGACAGGGGGCCCGACGGCACACTCCTGGTGACCATCACCGGTGATGCGGTGACCGCGTTCCGGGCCGAGCTCCCCCACGGGGTGGAACCGAGGAGGGACAACTGAGACAGCCTGTGCGCTTGCATCTGCTGCGTGCCCGGCCGCTGCGTCCAGGTGGGAGGAGTGCGATCGGTTTCCAGCTGGAAGCTGGGGCGGGGCGTTGCTGTTCCCGAACCTACAGCCGGACCCACTCCGGCTCGCGTCAACTTCTCAGCCTCGACCGACGGGGCCTCGCTCGCCTCGGCCAGGAAAACTCCAGCGCGGGAGAGACGCCGCCGACCTGGAGAAGGAGACTTCTCATAGAACTTCGTGGCACTCAAGCGCGCGGGTGCGAGAGTCTCAGGTCACCTGCCAGGAGGCCTCCCGGTCGCAACCTGGGAAGATGACGCCATGCTGCAGGTCTGTCTCAACGGTGCTCGAAGCCGCGCCGAGTGTTCCCATCTCCCGGTGACCCCCGGCGAACTGGCGGCGGCGGCCCGCGAGGCTGTCGCCGCCGGCGCCGAGGACATCCATCTGCACCCCAAGGACCGCGACGGCCGGGACACGCTGGAATCCGCCGCCGTCGCCGCAGCGGTCAGCGCGGTACGAGCCGCAGTCCCGGGCGTCCCCCTTGGGGTCACCACCGGCGCATGGGCCACGGCGGACCCTTTGGCCCGCGCCGCGCAGGTCCGGGCCTGGACCGTGCTCCCTGACCACGCCTCCGTCAACTGGCATGAGGACGGCGCCACCGATGTGGCCGCGGCCCTGCTGGACCGGCGGGTCGGTATCGAAGCCGGTATCTACTCCGGCACTCCCGCGGCACACCGGTTCCTGGACTGGCCCGAATCCCGCCGAGTCCTGCGCGTCCTGGCCGAGATCACCGAGACCACCCTGCAGGATGCGGCCCATGCCGCTGCCGACCTGCTGGGCGAACTCGAATCAGTCGTCACGCCCATCCTCCTGCACGGCGAAGACGCCGCTGCCTGGCCCATCCTCCGCCTCGCGGCCTCCCGCGGCCTGGACACCCGAATCGGCCTGGAAGACGTGCTCCACCTTCCCGACGGCACCCCCGCCCCGGACAACGCCGCCCTCGTCTGCGCAGCCCGCGAGACCATCCAGCACTCACGCAGGGCACACCCTAGCCAGCCGTGATCACGTGCTCCTCATGAGCTCCTTGACCCAGATCATGGAGGCGCGGAGGTGGAGGCCGATTACCCGGCGCGCTGGGTTGTCTCCCCGGCCTGGGCGGGTACGGCCGACAAGGAGACGGTGCAGGAGGCACAGCGTCGGGCCTGGGCCGGGACGGGGCTGAGGCATTCGGGGCAGTCCCGCTTGGGTGCCTGGACGTCGTGGTGCGGGGCGAGGCGCTCGTGCAGCTTGTTGATGGGCAGCACGACCAGGAAGTACAGGGCGAAGGCGAGGAGGAGGAAACTGATCGCCGCGTTGATGAAGGCGCCGTAGGGGAACTCGGTGGCACCCACGGCGAAGGTCTTGCGGCTCATGTCGCCCGTGACGCCGGTGGCCAACCCGACCAGCGGTGTCAGGAAGGCGCCGACGAACCCGTTCACCACCGCGGTGAACGCCGCCCCGATGACGATGCCGACGGCCAGGTCGACCACGTTGCCGCGCAGGATGAAACTGCGGAAGCCCTTCACCTTCTCCTCCTTGAGGTTCTTGGACGTCGACGCGTAGCCCGCGGTTGCGGCCATCCGCCCCTTTCCCGCATGCCCTGCCACTGTTGACCAATGCCTGCTGGTGGTGGGCGGAGGACGGAGCACGCACCGGTATCCGACACGGGAACCGGGAGAAGCACAGAGATCGCTTTCTCGCGTCTCTGCGAGGCGGCAAGGGACACGTGTTCTTCGCGCGGCGAACCCTCGTTGGTCTCTGGCCTGGCGGGTAGGCGGGGGTACATCTGTCGGCGGTGCGGAAAGGGGCGGTCGTGGCTGGAGCGTTGGTTGCGGGCGGATGGGGCCTGTTCGCGGGCGCGGCTTTGCTGGTGGGGGCTGCTATCGGCTCGCTGGTGCGGGTCCCTCCACGGCTGATCGCCCTGGTCATGGCATTCGGCAGTGGAGTGCTGATGGCGGCGGTGTCGTTCGAGCTGATCTCTGAGGCGTACGAACGCTCCGGGATGTGGCCGGTGGTGGCCGGGGCGGTCGGCGGTGCGGCCGTGTACTCGGGGGCCAACGCCCTGCTGGCGCGGCGCGGTGCTCAGCACCGGAAACGCTCCGGGGAACAGCAGCCGTCCGAGGCCGAGGCGCCTGGATCGGGCAACGCCATCGCTTTGGGGGCGCTGCTGGACGGAGTCCCGGAGTCGGTGGTGATCGGCACCAGTCTGCTGGGCGGCGGGCAGCTGGGGGCGGCGACGGTGGGGGCGGTGTTCATCAGCAACCTCCCCGAGGGACTTGCGAGCGCCGCCGGGATGCGCAGTGCCGGGCGCAGCCGCCGGTACGTTTTCATCCTGTGGGGAAGCATCGCCGTGATCAGCGGTCTGGCCGCGCTGGCCGGATACGCCCTGCTGGGCGGGGCGTCCGAGGCGGTCATGGCGGTGATCACGGCCGTGGCGGGCGGAGCGATCCTGGCGATGATCGCCGACACGATGATCCCCGAGGCATACAGCAAGGTGCACCTGCTGACGGGATTGGTCACCGTGATCGGATTCCTGTCGGCGTTCGCCCTGTCTCACCTGTAGGTATGGCGGGGAGAGGGCCCCATGAGCCTCGGGCTCCGCTGCGCTCTGGTCGGCTCGGACCACCAGCAGCCAGCCGGTTCGATGACGCGGGTCTGGAAGCCGGCCGCTTCCGCGATCGCGGACAGTGCGCTGTCCAGTGCCTGGTGCAGACCGGGTAGTTCCGTACGCGGCTCCCCTATCGTCCTGGTAACCGTGAGCGTGGATGACGGCACGAAAGATCCCCTTCGAGCGCCATCCCAGCAGCACCCCCTCGTTCTCCTTCACCTGAAGGCTCAGGTTGCCCGCGGGGTTTGGTTCGTCGAACCCTGCCTGGGCCAGCACACGGCGGATCTCCTCGAAGAGCCGTTGGTCATCGCGCGCACCGGTCACTGTAGAAGCCCGCCGTTCGTCTTCCGGAGGTCGCTGTGGGATACACCCAGCGCAAGGGGACGCCATCTCCGCCCGGCCCAGGTATCTCTTCGCGAACCAGTTCCGAGATTTGCTGTGACGCTCGGGAAACGAGGTCGCCCACCGACTCCTCGGTACTGCCGTGATTGAGTGCCGCCCAACGGCGCTTATCCACTCTTCACCTTCTCCGCATGCTCGGCGCGTTATGGCGCGATGGCTGCACGATGGCCGCCATTCGTGTCGCCCGTGCGGTGCCGCGCCGGTCAGCGGCCCGCATTGGTGTCGGTGGCATCCTGGATGGAGGCGTCGGCGTTGCGCTTGACGGAGTCGATGCCGTTCAGACAGGTGCGATGGCTCTCGTAGTGCTCGCTCGTCGCGATCGCCTGCCCGTTCGTTGCGATCAGAACGAAGGGATACTCCTTGCCCGGCTGGTGCCGGACCTCGGAACGAGCCGCGATGGCAGACCCCTCCCTGTTTGAAATGTGCACGCCGCTGTCACGGCGCGCGCATCCTGCGACCCGCCGGTCATTCGCCGGCCAGTTGGGTCAGCCCCAGCGCAGAAGGAGGCGGGGCGCCGTCCGGACCAAGGCGGCAGCGGCCAGGCCGATGGCGGCGCCGGCAGCGACGTCGGAGGGGTAGTGAGCGCCGCTGTGGACCCGCTCGATCGCCACCAGCGCCGTCGGTACGGCGCACGCGGCACCCGCCCACGGCCAGGAGGGCGCGACGGCAACCGTGAACGCGACGGCGGCTGCCGTGTGCCCGGAGGGGAAGGAGGAGCTGTCGGGCCGGTCCTCGACATCGTCGTGCGGAATCCACTCCTTCGGCGGACGACGCCGCTCCACGAGCTGCTTCGCGACCCCGTTGGAGAGCAGTTCCGCCGCTGCCATGCTCATGATCCCGGCGGCTGCGGCTTTGCGACCCCTCCATCCGCCGCCGGCCGTCATGATCGCGGCGGCGGCCCACCATAGCTTCGTGTGCTCGGCCGCTTCCTCGACCGACGGCAGCATCTGGCGGGCCCAGTCGGAGTCCCAGGCAGCCATACGCCGGGTCAGCCGATGATCACTGTCGCGTAGTTCCCTCAGGATTCCCATGCCGTGCCTCTTGCCCGCCTGCGGCCCCTCCACACAGTGAGCGTTTTCCAGCCTCACGTTGATGCGAAGTGGATGAGTCGCCTCGGCCGTTTATGAAGGTGGGGTCAGCACGGCGGTTCCCCCGGGCGGGCAGTCGATGAGGCGCTGGGCGAGGGCCGCGCGTCGTGCCGCTTCGAGGAAGGCCGACAGCGGTGACTTCATCACCGTGTACTCCTCGTAGTGGATCGGCATCAGCCTGGTCGCGTCCACGCGGTGGACGAGCTCGACGCCCTGCCGGGCGTCCGTCGTGACGGGCGGAAGCAGCCTCCGCAGCACGGGGGGGCCGACGTGGCGGGCGGGCAGGGCCGTGATCCGCACCTGCGTGTCCGCATTGCGCAGGACGTGGGTCTGTCAGTTCGCGAGGCCACCGGCCTGCCTGAATCCGTGCAGCGTCTTCAGCCGGTGCGCCGCGTGGGGGGGTGGTGATGACCGGCACACCCTGGTCGAGGCCGCGTCGGGCGATCCGGTCGAAGTGGTCCCCGTGGAGGTGGGAGAGGACAACGGCGTCCAGCGGTGGCAGTGCCCCGATCTCACGCGCGGGATCACGAAGGCGGCGACTCGCGAGGCCGTTGCCCAGGTACGCGTACTGGCCCTTGTGCAGGAAGTTCGGGTCGGTGAGCAAGGCGAGCGTGCCGTACCTCAGCAGGAGGGTGGCGTTCCCGATGAACTCGATCTCGAGACGGTGTGTGCCGGTGGGATCCATACCGGTCCCCTTGTGATGGCCACGCGTCTACCCAACCCGTGCGAGGGACATACACGGCCGCCAAGAGGTGTGTGACGGCCCCCGTCGTTCCTGACGGCCGGACGCCCCAGGAGCAGCTGTAGAACGCTTCGGAAGGGGGCATGCCGGTAAAGATGGGTGCCCGTTCAGTACTCCAGTGCGGTTTCGTGATCTATCCGCTGGCTTCGTGGGCTGAGCGTCGTCGGTGATGGCTGTGGCGGGCTGTTGCCTGGTGGCGTCTGCGCCAGTTCGACCAGTGCAGCAGTCTGGCTGGGGATACAACTGGTGGGTTGAAGACGGCGGTGAACAGGTGGCGGATCTCCGGAACGGTCAGCGAGATCGGGTTGCTGCCCCGGGTGTGGTGATGTGGGTCGGCTGGCCGGTCGAGAGCTGCATCGGCGGCGACGGTGGCGAGGAAGGCCAGCGCGAGCATGGCGAGCGTGACGTGCCGGTGCCATGAGGTCCAGTTCCTCACCTGGTAGTGGTCCAGGCCGACTTGGCCTTTGGCGGCCTGGAAGCACTCTTCGACGCTCCAGCGGCTGCCGGCCACGCGGACGAGTTCGGCCAGCGGCGCTGCGGTGGGTGACCAGCACAGGTAGAAGGCGAGCTCCCTCGTGGTGGGGTTGCGGCGGATCAGCAGGTGGCGGTGTTCGCCGGTGTCGATATGGATCCAGGCCCAGTCGTAATAGCGCAGGCCCTTCGCGCCGGTGCCGGCGCTTTGCCGGTGCCAGGCAGCCTCGGGCAGGCGGTCGGCGACCGTGTCGGCGCGAATCGGTGTGCGGCCGGAGTTGATTCGGCCCCGGATAGAGCAGGCGACGGCCAGAACGTAGCCGGTCCCACGGGCCTCCAGGGCGGCACGAAGCTGCGGGTCCTGCCCGTATGCCTCGTCGCCGGTCACCCACGGTGCTTCCACCCCGGCGTCCAGTGCGGCGGCGATCATCTCCCAGGCCAGGCGGGGTTTGGTCGCGAACTGCACCTCGTCGGGCATCCCGGCCGCCTGGCGGCGCTCGGGATCGGTGCACCAGGAATGCTCAGGCAGGTGGAGCCGGCGGTCGATCAGCGCCCGCCCCCGACCGGTGGGGGCCTCCCCCTGAGTGGTGGACACGCTGATACTGGATCTGCTTGATCCGGAGGAAGCGAGAGACCGCCGATGGCGTTGAAGGACTATTCGGAC
>NZ_JBHXRW010000056.1:0-47380 GCF_042716635.1 Streptomyces sp. NPDC058664
ACGACGGCGGAAACGGCGGCGAATCTCGGTATGGAGGAAGGCATCAGGGCTCCGGAGGGTGCTTGGAGGAACGGCAGATGAATCTACGCGCGTCAATCTCTTGCGACAATGGTGGACTTGTCAAGAGTCGACGGGTGTACGAAGGCTGACGGATCCGTGAACCGCCGGACGTCCCCCCGGATGCGTCTACGCTGGGAGCCGCTCTTTCAGCCCCCATCAGCCACGTACGCGCCGAGGAGACCCCCCAGATGTCAGCGGAGCACCCCACCCTTCCCCCCGTTCGGCTCCGTGCGGACGCGGAGCTGGCGCGGGACGCCCTGGCCGCCCCCCTCCTCGCCCACGCGGTACGGCTCGCCCGCTGGGCCGGCCCCGACACCCGGGTCGACGCGGGCGGCGAACTCGTCGACGAACAGCTGCCCGAGGCCGTCGAGGTCCTGGGTCTCGGCGACGACGAGGACGGCGAGATGTGGGCGGGCGACGCCTGGCGGCTCGCCGTCGACACCGGCCTCGTGGCCGTCGAGGACGGCACGGAGGGCGAGGACGGCGACGCCCCGGGGCGGGCCGCGCCCGGCGGGAACCTGCCGATCGTCACGGACGGTTCGCCGCAGGACGTCCTCACGCTCTGGCTCGACGGCTTCGACACGGTCTTCGCCGACGCCGTCGCCCCCGTCATCGACGACCTGGACGCGATCGTCGGCGACGACGGCGAGATCGACATCGAGTCGCTGGACTGGGACCCCGAGGTGGAGGCCGAGTTCCTCGAAGGGGTGCTCGGCAACCTCTACCTGCTGACCGTCAGCGAGGGCGGACCCGGTGAGGGCCCGGTGCCGCTGCCCGCGCTCGCCGCGTCGATGGTCGTCCCCGACGACATGGGCGAACCCACCGACGACGTCCTGGAGCAGGTCTCGGACGCGATGATGCGGCTCGACGAGCAGTTCCGGCTCCTCGAACCGATCGGGCTCGTCGAGTACCAGCCCGTCGACGAGGCCCTGATGGCCGAGGAGGGCGAGGAGCCCGCGCCGCCGGTCGACGAGGAGGACGTCACCCGGTACGGCATGGTCCGGCTCACCCCGCTCGGCCTCTACGGCGTCCGGGCCAGGATGCTGGAGGCCGGCGTCGACGCGCCCGCCGTCGGCGACCTCGCGGACAAGGGCGCCGACGCGCTCCTCGACGGCATCGCCGGCTACCCCGAGGAAGCGGCCCGCGAGGAGACCGCCGCCTGGCTCGACGGGCGTGACGTGCCGACCGCGGCCCGGGAGCTGCTGCACGCCGCGCGCGGCGCGGACGCGGGCTCGCCGCTCCGCCGCCTGCACTGCCAGCAGACGCTCTCCCTGGTGGGTCCCGAGGCGGAGCCCGCGCTGCGGGAGGTCCTGGACGACGCGGAACTCGGCGGCCTGGCGCGGGTCTGGCTCGCCGAGCGCGGTGCGGCGGACGTCCCCCCGCCGCCGGAGTCGATGATCTTCTGGCTGGCGATCGACACGATCGCGGCCCAGCTCGACGCGGAGGGCGACCTGGAGGAGCTCCAGGAGCTGATCGAGGGACTCACCGGTCGCCACAGCGGCTTCTTCGAGGCGGCCTGGCGGGTGGAGCACCCGGCGACGGCGGAGGTCCTCGAGGCGATGGGCCGCCTGCACCGGGACAAGGCCGTGGCGAAGGAGGCCCGCAAGGCCGCGTTCAAGGCCCGCTCCCGGTCGGGGTCCTGACGGCGGGTCGGGGCGGCGTCCTGACGCCGGCCGGGACGGGGGCCTGACGGCCGGTCGGGACAGGGGCCCGACGGCCGGTCGGTGGGGCGGGGCCCTGGCGGGGCCGGTGTCTCGATCGCAGGCCTGACGAGCCCGGCGGAACCGGTGTCCTGACCGCGGGTCGGGCGAACGCCGACAGCGGGCCGGGGCCTGACAGCGGGTCGGGCGGGAGGCCCGGCGGCGGGTTCGGGCGCCGGACCTCGGCCCGCACGGCTTCCCGAGCCAGGCGGGCCTCCCGCGTCCGGCGGGCCTCCCGTGCCCGCCGGGCCGGTGCGTACGGGCCCGGGTGCTCGCGCCCGGCGGTGTTCCCGTGGTGTTCAGGCGGCGTTCGTGGCGGCGCGGCAGGGTGGCCCGCGAGATCCGGCCACCACAGGGAGAACGCCACACCATGCCCCTCAACCGCAGAGAGTTCAGCAAGCAGTCCGCCGTCGCCGGTGCGGGCCTCGCCCTCACCGGGGTCGTCGGCGCTCTCGCCACCGCGCCCGAGGCGCTCGCGTCCGACGAGCCGGAGGCGTACGGAACCGGCCACGACCACGGCCATGGGCACGGCCACGGTCACCGGCTCGGCTACGGGCCGCTCGTCGCCGACCCCGAGGGGATCCTCGCCCTGCCCGCCGGGTTCTCCTACCGCGTCGTCACCCGCAGCGGCGTGACCCGGCTGGAGTCCGGCGAGTTCACCCCGGAGAAGCACGACGGCACCGCCGCCTTCGCCGGGCCGCGGGGCACCACGTACCTGGTCAACAACCACGAGCTCAAGGGCACCCGCGACAAGTGGGCGCACCCCGTCCCGCTCGCCGAGGGCCTCGTCTACGACCCCGCCGCGGCCGGCGGCTGCACGGTCGTCGAGGTGCAGCGCGACGGCACCGTCGCCGAGTGGGTCGGCATCGCCGGCACCTCCACCAACTGCGCGGGCGGCAGCACCGCCTGGGGCACCTGGCTGACCGGCGAGGAGAACTCCGACCGCGCCGGCGTCAACGGCATGACCAAGGACCACGGCTACGTCTTCGAGGTCGACCCGCGCGACCGCCGCGCCAACCGCGATCCGAAGCCGATCAAGGCCTTCGGCCGGTATGACCACGAGGCCGTCGTCATCGACCCGAAGCGCGGCCACGCCTACCTCACCGAGGACGCCTCCAACCCCAACGGGCTGCTCTTCCGCTGGGTGCCGCCGCAGGGCTTCGAGCACGGCCGCGGCAAGCTCCGTACCCTCGCCGACGACGCCGGCGCGCTCCAGGCCGCCAAGTGCGTCGACTCCGCGGGCCGCTTCGTGGACGACCTCTCCCGGGCGAGCCGGATCGGCACCGTCTACGGCGTGGACTGGGTCGACGTCCCCGACCGCGACGGCCGCGTCACCTCGGTCCGCAAGCAGTTCACGGACGGCCAGGTCACCCGCGCCCGCAAGCTGGAGGGCATGTGGTGGGCCGACGGCGGCGCGTACGTCGTCTCCTCCTACGCCCGTGCGGAGAGCCCCGGCGCCGCGCACGACGGCCAGGTCTGGTTCTACGACCCGAAGCGCCGCACCCTCACCCTCAAGGTGCTGCTCGGCGTGAACGCCGCCCCCGACGAGGACGGCGCCTACGACGGCCCCGACAACATCACCGTCTCCCCGTACGGCGGGCTCGTCATCGCCGAGGACGGCGAGGGCGTCCAGCACCTCTTCGGCGCCACCGACTCGGGCCGCACCTACCCGATCGCCCGCAACGACCTGAACGACAGCGAGTTCGCGGGCGTCACCTTCTCGCCCGACGGCGACACGCTGTTCGCCAGCATCCAGAACCCGGGCATCATGGTCGCGATCACCGGCCCCTGGCGCCGCCAGCCCCGCCGCTGAGGCCGGAAACGGCCCTGGCCGGTCCATGGACTGACATCTAACATGTCAGTCCATGGACGTACTACGGCCCGTGGGCCGGACCCTGCTGCGTGACCGGGCGTACGAGGCGCTGCGCGAGGCCATCGTGCGCGGCGACCTCGCCCCCGGCGCCCCGCTCAAGGACGCCGATCTCGCCGAACGGCTCGGGCTCTCGCGCGCACCCGTGCGCGAGGCCCTGGCCCGGCTCGGCGACGAGGGACTCGTCGAGTCCAAGCCGCAGAGCTACACCCGGGTCACCCGGCCGGTCAGCCGGGTCGTCCGCGACGCCGCCTCGGTGGTGCGGGTGATGCACGAACTCGCCGCGAGGACCGGCGTGCCGCTCCTCGGCCCCGAGGGCATCCGGGCCATGCGCGAGGCCAACGAGCGCTTCGCGGCGGCCGTTCGCGCCTCCGACGTCGAAGCCGCCCTGAGCGCCGACGACGAGCTCCACCAGGTCCTCGTCGTCGCCAGCGGCAACCACGCCGCCGCCGCCACGATCGCGCGGTACACCCCTCTGATCCGCCGCGTCGAGCGGCGGCTCTTCGGCGACGCCGGGAGCTGCGGATCGGCCGAGCTGCACGCCCGGCTCATCGACGCGTGCGCGGCGGGGGACGCGGCGGAGGCGGTACGGGTCACCACGGAGATCTGGGCGGCGCTCGAACAACTCGCGGACGACGCCATCGAGGTGGCCGAGGTCACCGGCATCCCGGGGCCCCCGGTTCCTTAGGAGCGCCCAGGACCATCCGTAAGAGCGCCGCGGGCCGTCCGTCACGGCGTCCAGGACCAGCAGCCGTCACTCACCGGGAGCCGCCTTGCCGATCACCGATTTCGACCGCTACCCGCTCCTCTTCGGGCCCTCGCCGGTCCATCCGCTCGAACGGCTCACCCACCACCTCGGCGGCGCCACCCTCTGGGCCAAGCGCGAGGACTGCAACTCGGGTGTCGCGTACGGCGGGAACAAGACCCGCAAACTGGAGTACCTGGTCGCCGACGCCCTCGCCCAGGGCTGCGACACCCTCGTCTCCATCGGCGGCGTCCAGTCCAACCACACCCGCCAGGTCGCGGCCGTCGCCGCCCGTGCCGGGCTGCGCTGCGTCCTCGTCCAGGAGAGCTGGGTCGACTGGCCCGACTCCGTCTACGACAAGGTCGGCAACATCCTCATCAGCCGTCTCGCGGGCGCCGACGTACGGCTCGTCCGGGCGGGCTTCGGCATCGGCTTCAAGGAGAGCTGGGAACAGGCCCTGCGGGAGGTCGAGGAGGGCGGCGGCAAGCCGTACGCGATCCCGGCGGGCGCCTCCGACCACCGGCTCGGCGGCCTCGGCTTCGCCAACTGGGCGTACGAGGTGGCCGAGCAGGAGCGGGCGCTCGGCGTCTTCTTCGACACGGTGGTCGTCTGCTCGGTGACCGGCTCCACCCAGGCCGGCATGGTCGCGGGCTTCGCCGCGCTGGCCGAGGAGGGCGGCCCGGCCCGCCGGATCCTCGGCGTCGACGCCTCCGCGAAGCCCGGTCCGACGCACGAGCAGATCACCCGGATCGCCCGGGACACCGCCGCCCTCATCGGGGTCGAGCGGCCGGTGACGGCCGCCGACGTGGAGCTGGACGAGCGCTACCACGCCGGGGTGTACGGCGTCCCGGACGAGACCACCCTCGACGCGATGCGGCTCGCCGCCCGCACCGAGGGCATGGTCACCGACCCCGTGTACGAGGGGAAGTCGATGGCGGGTCTGGTCGACCTGGTGGACCGGGGAGAGATCGGCCGGGACTCGACCGTGCTCTACGCCCACCTCGGCGGCCAGCCCGCCCTCAACGCCTACAGCGCGCTGTTCTCGTAGCGGCGGGGCCGGAGCCGGTCGCTCAGAGTGCCTGGGCGGCCGGCTTCACCATGCCCCGGACGGTCCGGGACTTGACGAACTCGCCGATCGCCGTCATCTCCCACTCACCGCTGAACTGCTTGATGAGCTTGGCCATCATCACGCCGGTCTGCGGCTCCGCGGTGGTCAGGTCGAAGCGGACCAGCTCCTCGCCCGTCGCCGCGTCCATCAGACGGCAGTAGGCCTTGGCGACCTCGGTGAACTTCTGGCCGGAGAAGGAGTTGACCGTGAAGACCAGACCGGTGGCCTCGGCCGGCAGCCGGCCGAGGTCGACGACGATCACCTCGTCGTCGCCCGCGCCCTCGCCGGTGAGGTTGTCACCGGAGTGCTTGACCGAGCCGTTGAGGATGGCCAGCTTGCCGAAGTAGCAGCTGTCCAGGTGGTTGCGCTGGGGGCCGTACGCGATGACGGAGGCGTCCAGGTCGATGTCCTTGCCCCGGTACGCGGGCTCCCAGCCGAGGCCCATCTTGACCTGCGAGAGCAGCGGGCGGCCGCCCTTGACCAGGGACACGGTCTGGTTCTTCTGGAGGCTGACCCGGCCCTTGTCGAGGTTGATCTTGCCCGTGGAGACGGGTGCGGCGGGTGCGGCGGCCGGGGGAGCGGGCGGCGTGACGGCCGCGAGCCGCGGGTCCACCGGGGCGACCGGCGGGGCCGGGGGCGCCACCGGGGCGGGCGGGGCGACGGGGGCGGGGGCGACGGGCGCCGCCGCCGGAGTGGCCGCGGGCTCGTCGTCCACCGAGACGCCGAAGTCCGTCGCGATGCCGGCGAGCCCGTTCGCGTAGCCCTGGCCCACGGCGCGGGCCTTCCACGCGCCGTTGCGCAGATAGATCTCGACGACCACGAGCGCGGTCTCGGTGGCCAGCCGGGGCGGGGTGAAGGTGGCGAGGACGCTGCCGTCGTCCGCGTTGCGCAGGGTGGCCGTGGGCTCGATGCCCTGGAAGGTCTGGCCGGCGGCGTCCGGGCTCGCGGTGACGACGATCCTCTCGATGCCGGCCGGAACGGCGCCGGTGTCCACCAGGATCGCGTCGGGGGCGGCGCCGCCGCCGGAGCGGTAGGTGACACCGGGGCCGGACGGCTGGTTGTAGAAGATGAAGTCGTCGTCCGAGCGGACCTTGCCGTCGGCGCCGAGCAGCAGGCCCGAGACGTCGAGCCGCACCGGGGCGGCGACGTCCACCGCCACGCGCGCGACGGTGAGAGGGATGTTCGAGCCGGGGGTCATAGCGGTCATGCCAGGGCTAACGATCCGGGCCCCTTTGCCGTTCCCTTACCCGCGCCCGGTTCGGCCACCTTGGTTACGCGGATGGCTCCTGGCCTGCCGTTCGTTCCCGAAGCGGTACGAGCCCGTCCACCGGGCCATCACCAGCTGCGCGTCGCCCGACCCGACCTCGGCGAGGAACTTCTCGGCCCGCCCGCCGCGCAGCACGCCGGCGGCGCGGCCGAGGTGGGTGAGGACGACGGAGCCGTCACGGCGCCGCTCGTACGTGAATCCATGAGGTCGTGGCATGCCGGGCATCCTGCCGTTCCCGGTCAGATCCGTCATATGAATATTCTTTCGACCCATGGGTGCAGTGGGGGCGGATGGGCCCTTGGGGCCGGTGGGGGCAGGGGACGCTGTGGGTGGGAGCCGTTTCCGGACACGGGACGTGGACGAGGCGCGCGAGGAGCTCGACGCCCGCTACTACGCGAACCGGATGGACGTCGTCGACCGGGAGGGACGCCCCTTCGCGGCGAGCTTCGACACCCTCGTGCTCGGGCCGCTGGTCATCGGCGACCTGAGTTGCGGGGCCGATGTGCGGATGAGCTTCGGGGAACTCGGCGCGTACCACCTGAACGCGCCGCTCAGCGGCAGGATGGAGATGCGGCAGGGCGGGGCCCCGATCGTCGCGACGCCCGCGGAGGCGCTGCTCCTCGACCCGGCCGGTGACACCTTCCTCGACCGCTGGACGGGGGACTGCCGGACCCTGTCGGTGAAGGTCGGGGCGGCCGAGCTGCGCGACCGTCTGGAGCGGCTGATCGGCCGCCCGCCCCGTGGCCCGCTGGTCTTCGCGCCCGGCCTCGACATCACCCGCGGCCCCGGCCTGAGCTGGGTGCGCTTCGCCCGCCGGGTCGCCGCGGAGGCGCTCGCGGGCGAGGGCCTCGCCCGGCACGAGCTGGTGGCGAGACCCTTGCAGGAGGCGCTGCTCAACGGGCTGCTCCTGGCCGCCGAGCATCCCTGGCGCGAGGCGCTCGCCCACCCGGGGGAGCCCAGGCGCCCGGCGCCCGTCAAGCGGGCGATGGACGCGGTGCGGGAGCGGCCCGAGCACCCGTTCACGACCACGGAACTCGCGGCCCTGGCCCGGGTGAGCGTGCGCCGCCTCCAGGAGTCGTTCCGCGAGTACGTGGGGATGTCGCCGATGGCGTACGTGCGGGAGGTCCGGCTCGACCGGGTCCGCGAGGAGCTGCGTGCGGCCGCGCCGGACGAGGTGGGCGTGAGCGAGGTGGCCTGGCGCTGGGGCTTCGCGCACCAGGGGCGGTTCGCGGCGCGCTACCGGGAAAGGTTCGGCGAGTCGCCGTCCCGGACGCTGCGGGCGCCACGCTGACGGCGCCACCACGCCGACGCCGCCCTGCCGACGGCGCCACACACCACACGCCGCGCGCCGCCGGGTGCTTCCGTGCCTCGACCCGCCGCGCAATCCGGACAGGTGCCGCGTTCCGCGGCTCGCGGTGATCTTCGTCCGGGCCTACGGTGAGCGGGTCCGGTCCGCCAGCGCGCGCCGTGACCCGGGCCCCGGCCGGCTCCCCCGTATCAGTCCGGCCGGGTCCTGCGTACCCTCACGCTCAGTGCGGCCAGCGGGGCGGGTCCACACAGAAGTGGCCGCCCAGGTAGAGGTCGTCGGCACTGCCCTCCGGCGGGAGGCCCTTCTCCGCGATGAGCTTCTCCGCGTACGGCTCCGAGTCGTCCCGCGGCTCGAAGCCGATCGCCCGGGCCGTGGAGAGGTCCCACCACGCGCGCGTGTTGGCGGACGATCCGTACACCACGGTGTGGCCCACGTCCTCGGCGGTGAGGGTGGCGTGCAGGAGCCGGGCGCAGTCGTCGGGGCTGAGCCACATCGACAGCATCCGGACCGAGGTGGGCTCGGGGAAGCAGGAGCCGATGCGGACGGAGACGGTCTCGATGCCGTGCTGGTCCCAGTAGAACTGCGCCAGGTCCTCGCCGAAGCACTTCGAGAGGCCGTAGAAGGTGTCGGGGCGGTGCGGGGTGTCGACCGGGACGAGCGGTTCGCCGTCGCGGGGCCGGGGGGTGAAGCCGACGGCGTGGTTGCTGGAGGCGAACACCACGCGCCGGACGCCCTCCTCGCGGGCCGCCTCGTAGAGGTGGTAGGTCCCGGCGATGTTGGCGGCCATGATCTTTTCGAAGGTCGACTCCAGGGAGATGCCCGCGAGGTGGACGATCGCGTCGACGCCCCGGACCGCCTCGCGGAGGGCCGCGCGGTCCGCGAGGTCGGCGACGATCGCGTCCGGCGCTCCCGGCACGGGGGCGACGTCCAGGAGGCGGAGCTCGTAGCCGTACGGGGGCAGCAGCTCCCGCATCAGCGTGCCGACGCCCCCGGCGGCGCCGGTGAGCAGGACGGTGCGGGGTGCGGACATGGAGGGGATCTCCTCTGATAAGTGGCGTTCACAACCGTGGACACGCTAAGGAGCCGTGCGACGGAGCGTCAAGAGTCCTCGGTGCGGCGCGTTCCTTCTTGACCGGTGCTTCCGCCCTGTTCTAGCGTGCGGAGCGTCAGCGTTCAAGAATATGGATGACGGTCATAACCGTGCACGATGACCCCGCACAACGGACTTCCCAGGGAGCGCCCGTGACCACTGCCCCGCTCGCCGGCCGGCTCGACGGCCTGCTGTTCTTCCCCGTCACCGCCTTCGCGCCGGACGGCTCCGTCGACCTCGACACCTTCCGCGCCCACGTGCGCGCGGGGATCGACGCGGGAGCCGCGGCCGTGTTCGCCTGCTGCGGCACCGGCGAGTTCCACGCCCTCACCCCCGAGGAGTTCAGGGACTGCGTCGCCGCCGCCGTCGAGGAGGCCGCCGACCGCGTCCCGGTCGTCGCGGGCGCCGGTTACGGCACCGCCCTCGCCGTCCGGTACGCCCGGCTCGCCGAGGAGGCCGGCGCCGACGGCCTCCTCGCCATGCCGCCGTACCTCGTCGTCGCCGACCAGGCCGGGCTGCTCCGCCACTACACCGAACTCGCCGCCGCCACCTCGCTCGACGTCATCGTCTACCAGCGCGACAACGCGGTCCTCACCCCCGCCACCGCCGTCGCCCTGGCCCGCACCGACGGGATCATCGGCCTCAAGGACGGCCTCGGCGACCTCGACCTCATGCAGCGGATCGTCAGCGCCGTCCGCGCCGAGGGCCTCGACCTGCTCTACTTCAACGGCCTGCCGACCGCCGAACTCACCGGCCCCGCCTACCGGGGCATCGGCGTCACCCTCTACTCCTCCGCCGTCTTCTGCTTCGCCCCCGACATCGCGCTCGCCTTCCACCGGGCGCTCACCACCGGCGACGACGCCACCGTGAACCTGCTCGTCGACGGCTTCTACCGGCCGCTCGTCGAACTCCGCGCGCAGGGCCGGGGATACGCCGTCTCGCTCGTCAAGGCGGCGGTCCGCAGGGGAGGCCTGGACGTGGGCGAGGTACGGCCGCCGCTGAGCGAGCCCGCACCCGAGCACATCGACGCACTCATGCTGCTCGTCGAGCGCGGCCGGGCCCTCCTGAAGGAGGCCGGAGCATGAGGGCGGCGGCCTTCGTCTACCCCTGGGACGTCGACGGCGACCCCGCCGCGCCCGCGCTCCTCGCCGGGCTCGGCCTCGCACAGGTCACCCTCGCCGCCGCCTACCACTCCACCCGGGCGCTGACCCCCCGTCACCCGGCCCACCGGATCGTCACCGCCGAGCACTCCGCCGTGCTCTACCCGCCGGACCAGGAGCGCTGGGCGGGCCGCCCGCTCCGCCCGTACCCGGCGGGAGAGTGGGCACCCGGCGACTCCTTCGGGCGGGCCGCCGAGGTCCTCGCCGCCACCGGTGTCGAGGTGCACAGCTGGGTCGTCCTCGCGCACAACTCCCGCCTCGGCGCGGAACACCCGGAGACCTCCGTCGTCAACGCCTACGGAGACCGCTACCCCTGGGCCCCCTGCATCGCCCGCCCCGAGGTCCGCGCCCTGCTCGTCGACCTGGCCGCCGAGGCCGCCGTACGGCCCGGCGCGGCCGGCACCGAGCTGGAG
Source organism: Streptomyces sp. NPDC058664 (assembly GCF_042716635.1). Taxonomy (NCBI): domain Bacteria; kingdom Bacillati; phylum Actinomycetota; class Actinomycetes; order Kitasatosporales; family Streptomycetaceae; genus Streptomyces; species Streptomyces sp. NPDC058664. The sequence continues at coordinate 10,723 of NZ_JBHXRW010000056.1, forward strand.
TCCTGCGGCTGGTACGGACTCGCCCACCTGCACGCCCACGACAAGACCGGCGGCGTCGCCCTGGGGGAGCGGGAGCAGTACCTGATGTCGCTCTGCTTCTGCCCCTCCTGCCGCGCGGGGTACGCGGACGAGGGCGCCGACCCCGACGAACTGGCCGCCGCCGTGCGCGGCGCCCTGGAACCGGTCTGGGCCGGAGCGGGACCGGCCGGCGGGCTCGGCGCCCCGGAGGCACCCGCCCTTGCCTGGCGCGCCCGGACCGCCCGTACCCTCCAGGAGGCCGCCGTCGCCGCCGTGCGCGCCGCCGCCCCGGCCGGCTTCCGGATCCTGCTGCACGCCGACCCCGACCCGTACCGCTGCGGCGCCGACGCCGGCACGGACCCGGCGCACGTCCTCGGCCTCGCGGACGGCGTGGTCGCCCGCCCGTCCCGGGTCGCGGACTTCGCCGCCCACGCCCGCCCGGACACCGTCCTCGCCGCGAACCTCTCCGTCGTCGCCGGCATGGGCGGCGCCCCGGACCGGCTGGCCGGCGACGCCGGGAGCGCCCGCGACGCGGGAGCGACCGAACTGCGGCTCTACCACGCCGGACTGGCCTCCGACGAGGACCTGGCCGCCGTCCGTACGGCCCTGCGGGAACTGGGTTAGGAAGCCTCGTCCGGCGGCTGCCGGCCGGGCCCTCCGGAGGGCCCGGCCGCCCTCACCAGGCCAGGTCCTCCAGCGCGTCCAGGTCCGGCACCACCGCGGCCACCGGTTCCGCTCCGCTCGCGCCCACCCGCAGCTCCGCCCAGATCGTCTTGCCCCGGCGGGCGTACCGGGTGCCCCAGCGCTCCGCGTACTGCGCCACCAGATACAGCCCGCGCCCGCCCTCGTCCATGGCCGCCGCGTGCCGCAGGTGCGGCGAGGTGCTGCTGCCGTCCGACACCTCGCAGATCAGCGTCCGGTCGTGGAGCAGCCGTACCCGCACCGGATCGGCTCCGTACCGCACCGCGTTCGTGATCAGCTCGCTGAGGATCAGCTCCGCCGAGAACGCGAGCCCCTCGAGACCCCACTCCGTCAGCTTCGCCGCCGCAGCGTTCCGCACCGGCGACACCGCCGACGGATCCCGCGCCACCTCCCACTCGGCGATCCGGTCCCGTTCGAGCAGCCGGGTCCGTGCCACGAGCAGCGCGATGTCGTCGCGCGGCGACGGCGACAGGAGGGTCGCGAGGACGTCCGCGCAGGTCTGCTCCGGATTCCGGTCCGGCCGGGCGAGCGCGGACCGCAGCAGCCCGAGACCCGTGTCGAGGTCCCGCGCCCGGTCCTCCAGGAGCCCGTCCGTGAAGAGCACCAGTTTGCTGCCCTCCGGCAGCCGCAGCTCCGTCGCCTCGAACGGCGCGTCGCCCAGACCGAGCCCCAGCGGCAGCCCCGGCGACAGCTCGGGGAACTCGACCCGTCCGTCGGGACCCACGAGCGCCGGACCCGGATGCCCCGCGCTCGCCACCGTGCACAGGCCGGACGCCGGATCGTAGATCGCGTACAGGCAGGTCGCACCGGTGATGCCCTCCTCGCGCCGCCGCCCCTCGCCCTCCGGCCCCTCCGACTCCCGGGCGTCGATCCGGCCCGTCAGCTCGTCGAGGTGCCCGAGCAGCTCGTCCGGCGGCACGTCGAGCGTCGAGAAGTTGTGCACGGCCGTCCGCAGCCGCCCCATGGTGGCCGCCGCGTGCAGCCCGTGCCCCACCACGTCCCCCACCACGAGCGCCACCCGCGCCCCCGGCAGCGGGATCACGTCGAACCAGTCGCCGCCCACCCCCGCCTTCGCCGGGAGATAGCGGTACGCCACGTCCACCGCGTTCTGATCGGGCAGCACCCGGGGCAGCAGGCTCCGCTGGAGCGTCACCGCCATCGCGTGCTCCCGGGTGAACCGGCGCGCGTTGTCGATCGCCACCGCCGCCCGCGCGGCCAGCTCCTCCGCGAACGACAGGTCCTCCTCCCCGAACGGCTCCGGAGTGTCCGCCCGCCAGAAGTTCGCCATCCCGAGGACCACCCCACGGGCGAGCAGCGGCACCGTGAGCAGCGAGTGCATCCCGATCGCGAGGGCCTGCGCCGCCCCTTCCGGGTCCTGCGCCCGCCAGCCCTCCGCCGAGGCCAGCGCCGGCTCCACCACCGCGTGACCCCCGCTCAGGGCCCTCGCCATCGGGGTGCTGGGGACGTCGAACCGCACGGCGTCCCCGACCGGCTGGAGCGGGTGGTCGGGCCGCAGTCCGCTCAGCGCCGTCCGCCGCATCTCCGTGGTCGCCGCCGCGGACTCCGGCGGCTCCTCGCCCCGCAGCACCGGTTCGAGCAGCTCCACCGTCGCGAAGTCCGCGAACCGCGGCACCGCCACCTCCGCCAGCTCCTCCGCCGTCCGCACGACCTCCAGCGTCGTCCCGATCCGCACCCCCGCCTCGTACAGCAGCTGGAGCCGGCCGCGGGCCACCGCCGCCCGGCCGCTGAGGGCGGCCAGCTCGGTGGTGTCCCGCATCGTCATCACACTGCCGGACTCCGAGCCCTCCGGGAGCGTCGGACGCACGCTCACCGCGAGCAGCCGGTCGCCCGCGCGGTGCACCTCGTCCGTCGCCGCCCGGCCCGACTCCAGGAGCTCGACCGTCCGCGGGTCCAGACCGAGCTCCGAGACGTGCCGCCGCTCCGCGTCCGCCGTGAGACCGAGCAGCCGGCGCGCCTCGTCGTTGGCGAGCAGCAGCCGGCGGTCGGCGCCCACGATCAGGACGCCTTCGCGGACCGCGTGCAGGACCGCCTCGTGGTGCTCCTTCATCCGGGTCATCTCGGCCGGGCCGAGGCCGTGGGTCTGCCGCCGCAGTCGCCGGCTCACCAGGGCGGCGCCGCCCACGGCCATCACGAGCGCGCCGGCCGCCGCGCCGGCGAGGAGCGGCAGCCGCCCCCGCACCGCGTCCGTGATGTTCTCCACCTCGATGCCGCTGGTGACGAGGCCGACGATCCGGCCCCGGTCGTCCACCACGGGGACCACGGCCCGTACGGCGTCGTTGGGAGCGCCCGTGAACAGTTCGGTGTAGGACTCACCGTCCACCGTCGCGCGGGTGAGGTCGCCGCTCGCCTTGCGGCCGATCAGCTCCGGCTGCGAGTCGGTGTACCGCAGTCCGTCCGGGGCGAGGACCGCGACGAAGTCCACCCCGGTCGCCCGCCGGGTCGCCTCCGCCCGGTCCTGGAGCTCCGCCGTCGGATCGGCCGAGGCCAGCGCGTCGTCGACGCCGGGAGCTTTCGCGAAGGCCTCCGCGACCGCGAGCGAACGGACCCGGGCGTCGTGCTCGCTGTCCCCGCGCGCCTGGTAGAACGTCACGAACACGGCCGCCGCGATCACCAGGAGCGCGATCAGCGCCTCCAGGGCGAACACCTGCCCGGCGACGCTCCGCAGCCCGGTCTCGCGTCCGTCCGGACCCGGCTGCCGGCCGCGCGCCCGCCGCTCGGCGCGCCCCTGCGCCCGGCCCTGTCCCCGCTCCTGGTCCCGCCGCCGGCCACGTCCCCGCCGTCCCCATTCCCGCTCCCGGGCGGCGTCGTCCGGGCCGGGGCCCAGGCCGGGCCCCGGGCGGGGTCCCTGACCGGGTTCCTGTCCGGGGCCCGTGTCGTTCCGCCGGTCCCGGGCCGTCATCCCGTGCTCCGGGCGATGAGCAGCGCCACGTCGTCCGCCGCGCCCGGCACGCGCAGCGCCCGCAGCAGCATGTCGCAGGTTTCCTCCAGGGGCCCGCGCGCCCCGTCGAGCAGGCTCACGAGCAGGGCGATCCGCTCGTCGATCGCCTCGTCGCGGGTCTCGATCAGACCGTCCGTGTACAGCACGAGCAGGTCTCCCGGCCGGAAGGGCACCCGGGTCGTGCGGAACGTTCCGCCGCCCACCCCGAGCGGGAGGCCCGGCTCCACGTCCACCAGCTCGGCCGGCCCGTCCGCCGGGACCCGTACCGGCGGCAGATGGCCGGCGTTCGCGATCCGGCACCGGCCCTGGGCCGGGTCGTGCACGGCGAACAGACAGGTCGCGATGTAGTGCTCCAGGCCCGCCGTGATCCGGTCCAGATGCCGCAGCACCTGGGCGGGCGCGAGATCGAGGTCCGCGAACGCGCAGGTGGCGGTCCGCAGCCGGCCCATCGTCGCCGCCGCGTCGATCCCGCTGCCCATGACGTCCCCGACGACGAGCGCCGTCTTGTCGTCGGGCAGCGGGATCACGTCGTACCAGTCGCCACCGACCTCGCTCGACGCCTGTGCCGGTTGGTAGCGGGCCGCGACCTCCAGGCCCGCCCGCTTCGGCGGCATGCCCGGCAGCAGGCTGCGCTGGAGCGTCACCGCCGAGTTCCGCACGCTCTGGTACCAGCGCGCGTTGTCGATGCTGACCGCCGCGCGGGCCGCGAGCTCCGTCGCGAGCAGCACGTCGTCGCCGTCGAAGGGCAGGGCGTTGCGGTCCCGCTTGAGGTCGAGCGCGCCCAGCACCTCGCCGCGTGCGATCAGCGGCACCGCCAGGTACGAGTGCACCCCGGCCCGGGCGAGCAGCTCCGCCGCCTCGGGACTCCGTGCGATCCGGGCCAGGTCACCGGGGCCGACGTGCTCCACCAGGACCGGCAGACCGGTGTGCACGCAGCGGGTGACCAGCCGGTCCGCCCCGTACATCGCGACCGCTCCCGGCGGGTCCGCCGCCGGGAGCGCCTCCGTCCGGGCCGCCGCCTTCACCGCGAGCGCCCGGAACAGCTCGGGCCCCTCCTCGGGGGCGCCGGGCCTGCGCAGCGCGAGGACGGAGTCGAGGACGTCGACGGCGGCGATGTCCGCGAGCTCCGGGACCACCACCGAGGCGAGCTCGTCGGCGGTCCGCTCCACCTCCAGGGTGGTGCCCACCTTGGCCGAGGCGTCCGCGATGAGCGCGAGCCGCCGCCGGGACCGGTCCGCGACCGTGTCCGCCCGGTGCCGCTCCGTCACGTCGATCACCGAGGCCGCGACCCCCAGGACCCGCTCCTCGGGCCCCTCCAGGCGGTAGAAGGACACCGACCAGGCGTGGTCGTGGTCCGGGTCGGCGGGGGTCCTTCCGACGGTGGGCCGGTCGAGCAGGGGGGTCCCCGTGGTCAGTACGGCGCGCAGCGAGTCCTCCAGGGCGCTGGTGTCGAAGAGGGGCAGCACCTCGCCGACCCGCCGCCCGATGTGCAGCGCGGCCGGTACCCCGTCGATCCGTTCGAGGGCCGGGTTGACCAGGACGTAGCGCAGGTCGGTGTCCAGGACGGCCAGACCGATCGGGGACTGGGAGACGAGCCGGTCGGAGAGGGCGAGCTCGGTCTCGACCCGTTCGACGGCGGAGTGGTCGGCGGCGATCCCGAGTGCGTACAGACCGCCCAGGTCGTCGGTGAGCCCCATGTTGCGGAACTCCACGCGCCGGACGCTGCCGTCCTTGTGCCGTACGGGGAAGGTGCCGGTCCAGCTCGTGCCCTCGCGCAGCACCTCGGCGAAGAGGCGGGTCGCCTCCTCGCGGTGCTCCTCGCCGACGATCAGCCGGGCCACGTACCGGCCGAGCGCCTCGTCGGAGCGGAAGCCGAAGAGAGCCTCCGCCTGCGGGCTCCACAGCACGACCCGGCCGCGCGCGTCCACGACGACCGCGGCGACCCCGAGCACGTCGAGGAGACCCCTGCCGTACAGGGGCACCCCCGCCCGCCCCGTCGCCCCCGGGAAGGAACCGGCCGTCACACTGCCCTCCTCCCGCCGCGCGCGCCTCCTTCCATGCTCGCCGCCCGCCGGTCCCCCCGCACCGCGAGCGGCGGACGGCCCGCGGGTACGCCTCCGACGGCTCCGGCGGATCAGCCGGCGGCCCCGACGGATCCCGGGCGGGGCCGCCCCGAGGACCCCCGCACCCGCCTCCGCCCCCGTACGGTCAGCCCCGCCGCCCATCCCGTGCCCGCCACCGCGAGCAGGGGCAGCAGGACGCGGACGTCGACCAGGGCGACCAGGCCCGCGCCGAGCGCGAGGGCCATCGCGTTCGGGGCGAGGACCAGGGTGTTCGCGGTGGCCGCCACCCGGCCCACCGCCTCCGCCGGCACCTCCCGCTGCACCGCCGTGACCACGGCGACGAGCACCCACGGCAGCCCCAGGCCGATCACCGCGCTCGCCGCCAGGGCCGTCGTCCCGTACGACAGCGCCCGCGCCCCCACGGCCACCGCGAACAGCGGCCACACCCGGTCGGCCGAGTCCACCCACAGCAGCAGCGGCAGCAGCACCGCCATCGCCGCGTTCAGGACGACGAGCAGCGGTCGCCGCCGCACCCGGTCGGCGAGCGTGCCGAGCAGCGGCCCGAGGAGTACGGGCGCCCAGAGGGCGAAGGCGGCCAGGGCCGCCAGACTGTCGGACCCCGTCAGGGACTCCACCCAGATCCCGGCGACCAGCCACATCGCCGTCGTACCGAATCCGGACACCACGACACCTGTCAGATACCAGCGCATCGCCCCAGGCTCGTCCCTGAGGAGGGCCCGACGGATCGGTCACCTTTCCTAGGGGGTGGCGGAAGCCGCTCCCCGCTTCTCGTACCGCAGCGCGGCCCCCGTCGCCAGCGCGCCCAGGCCCTCCCACAGGCCCACGCCCAGGAATCCGGCCGGGGCCCGGCCTGTGACGACCGCGAGGGTGAAGACCGCGCAGGTGAGGAGCCGGAAGGGAACCGTCCAGCGGAAGAAGGGCTTCCAGTCGGCGAGCGCGGCCAGGACGTAGTAGACGCCCATGTTGAGCGCCGCCATCGAGGACGCCGTGAGGAAGACGAGGGTGTGGTCGTCGTCCGCGCGCCCGCCCTCGGGCACCGGCGCGAAGCCCATCGCCGTGAGCAGGGCGTCCGGTACGACCAGGCCCACCACCCCCAGCGCGGCGGCGAGCACGCCGAAGACCGCCATGGTCCAGCCGGACAGGGAACGGGGCAGGCGCACGGCGGTCCTCCGCGAGGTGGGTGCAGGGTCAGTGGCTCGAATGCGTGCTCGGACACGAGCGTGACTCTGCATATCGTGTGACGGGGCCCGACGGCCAATCGGACCCCGTGCACCGTCACTTCACCGCGTCACTTCAGCGCCGCCGACATCATCTTCCGCGCCACCGGGGCCGCCAGACCGTTGCCGCTGACCTCGGAGCGGGCCGCGCCCGAGTCCTCGATCATCACGGCGACGGCGACCTGCTTCCCGGTCGAGGGGTCCTTCGCGTACGACGTGAACCAGGCGTACGGCGTCCTGCTGTTGTTCTCGCCGTGCTGTGCCGTGCCCGTCTTGCCGCCGACCTCGGCCCCGTCGATCGCCGCGTTGGTGCCGGTGCCCTCGTCCACGACGGTCCGCATGGCGCTCCGCAGCTGCCCGGCCGTCGAGGAGGAGACGATCCGGGTGGTGTCGCCGTCCTCGTACGACCGGAGCGCGTCGCCGTCGGAGTCGACGACCTCCGCCACCATGTGCGGGGCCGCGAGCAGTCCGTCGTGGGCGATCGCCGCCGACACCATCGCCATCTGGAGCGGGGTGGCGGTCACGTCGAACTGTCCGATGCCGGTGAGCGCCGTCTGCGCCGCGTCCATGCCGGACGGGTACGCGCTCGCGTACGCCCGCACCGGCACGTCGAGCTCGTCCTCGTTGAAGCCGAACTTCTCCGCCATCGCCTTCACCTTGTCCTGCCCCAGGTCGGCGGCCATCTTGGCGAAGACGTTGTTGCAGGAGTACTGGAGCGCGGTGCGGATCGTGGCGTCCTCGCAGGGCGCCGAGGCGTTCTCGTTCCTCAGCACGGTCCGGGTGTTCGGCAGGGTGTACGGGTCGGGGCTCTCCGTCGCCGTGTCCACCGAGCCGTAGAGACCGTCCTCCAGGGCCGCCGCGGCGACGACCAGCTTGAAGGTGGAGCCGGGCGGCAGCGGCCGGCGCAGCGCCCGGTTGACCATCGGCTTGTCCTCGTCGGCCGTCAGCCGCTTCCAGGCGTCGCCGTCCGTCGTCCCGGCGATCTCCGAGGGGTCGTACGAGGGGGTGGACACCAGGGCGAGGATCCGGCCGGAGGCGGGGTCGAGGGCGACGGCCGCGCCCTTCTTGTTCCCGAGCGCCCGGTAGGCGGCCTTCTGGACGTCCGGGTCGATCGTGGTGACGACCGTGCCCGGCTCCTGCTGCTTGCCCGTGAGGGCGTCGAGCGGGTTCTTCAGCCGGTCGTCGGTGCCGTCGAGGACGTCTCCGTAGATGCCCTCCAGCTGGGTGGCGCCGTACGCCTGCGAGCCGTACCCGGTGACCGCCGCGTACAGCTCGCCGTCCGTGTACGTGCGCTTGTACGCGAGATCGTCTCCCTCCGTCCTCTTCGAGCCGGTGACCGGCGAACCGGCCACGACGATGTCACCGAGCGGCTGCGCGTACTGCGCGATGGTCTTCCGCCGGTTCTTCGAGTCGTCCGCGAGCGCCTTGCCTTCGTACGCCTGCACCCAGGTGGCCCGGCCCAGGAGGGCGAGCACCAGGAGCAGCACGAAGACCGACGTGTTCCTGATCGTCTTGTTCATCGCACTCAGGGGGACGAACGGGCCGGTGGGGGGCGTTCCGGATGTGTCCGGTTTCTCAGGGAACCTTCATCAGGGACGGCCGTACCGGCCCGGTCTCACCCCGCCCGTACGAACCCCGACTCGTACGCCAGGATCACCGCCTGCGTGCGGTCGCGGGCGCCCGACTTCGCCAGGACCGCCGCCACGTGGGTCTTGACCGTGGCCGGCCCGACACCCAGCCGGTCCGCGATCTCCGCGTTCGTCAGGCCCTTCGCCACCAGGCGCAGCGTCTCCGCCTCCCGTTCGGTGAGGCGCCCCACCCACGGCGGCGCCACCGGCGGTCTGCGGCGGGCGTGCTCGGCGGCCAGGCCCCGTACCGCCGCCGGGTAGAGCAGCGAATCGCTCCGCGCGACCAGCCGGACCGCGCCGACCAGCTCCTCCGCCGCCGCCCGCTTCAGCAGGAAGCCGGCCGCGCCCACGCGCAGCGCGTCGTACACGTAGGAGTCGTTCTCGAAGGTGGTCACCACCACGATCCGCGGCGGCTCCGCCATCCCGGCGAGGATCTGCTCGGTGGCCCGGATGCCGTCGACCTCCGGCATCCGCACGTCCATCAGGACGACGTCCGGCCGTTCGGCCCGCACCACCGACACCGCCTCGGCGCCGGTGGACGCCTCGCCCACGACCTCCAGGTCGGGTTCCGCGTCGAGGATGACCCGCAGGGCCGTCCGCACCATCCGCTCGTCGTCGGCGACCACCACGCGTACGGCCGCGCCCACCGGGGGGCCCTGACGGTTCACGGCCGCGTTCACCGGGGGATCCCGACCGCGAGGCGCCAGACGCCGTCCGCCGGGCCCGCCTCCGCGGTGCCGCCGAGCAGCCGGGCCCGTTCGGCGATGCCGAGCAGACCGCGCCCTCCGCCGGGGCGGGCGACCGGGGGCCGCGCGGGCAAGGGGTTCTCCACGATGATCTCCACCTTCTCGGTACGGGCGTCGAGCCGTACGGTGACGGGCTCCCCGCCCGCGTGCCGGGCCGCGTTCGTCAGGCCTTCCTGAACGATCCGGTACGCCTCCCGCGACAGCGCCTCCGGTACGGGTCCGAGGTCTCCCGACACGGTCAGCGCCACCTCCGGTCCCGCGCCCCGCACCAGGGACTCCAGGGCGTCGAGCCCCGGGCCCACGCCCTCGTCGACCTCCTCGCCCCGCCGCAGCAGGCCGAGGGCCCGGTCCAGCTCGCCGACCGTGCGCCGGGTGGTCTCCTCGATCGCGGTCAGCGCCTCCCGCACGAACTCCAGGTCCGCGCCGGCGCCGCCCTCCAGGACCCGGCGGGCCGCCCCCGCCTGGAGGGTGACCGCGCTCAGCGCGTGACCGACCGAGTCGTGCAGCTCCCGGGCGAGCCGGTTGCGGGACTCCGCCTCCGCCGCCCGCCGCTCGGCCGCCGCGAGCCGGTCCGTGGGACTCGGCCCGAGCAGCCGGGTCGCCTGCCGGGCGAGCAGGGCCCCGGTCACGGCGGCCGCGCCGGCGAGCGCGAGCAGCATCAGGAGCCCCGCCGGGAGCGCCGCCCAGACCCACCAGGGTTGGTCGAGGCCCCAGAACCGGCCGAGCTCGGACTCCCGGAGCGCCGGCGAGAACGGCAGCGCCATCACCGACACCGCGAACGGCGGCAGGGCCAGGGTCGCCCCGCTGACCAGCGCCCCGACGCCCAGGTGCAGGGTGAACCAGCCGGCCGTCCGGGCCCTCGCCTCCCGCCCCCGCGCCGGGCCGTCCGCGAACCGGTCCGCCGGCACCCCGCACAGAGCCCGCGCCACCGCCACCGCCATCGGCCGGGCCGGTGGGAAGAGGGCGGCGACCACGACGAGCGGCAACCCCACCGCGTACGCCCCGAACTGCGCTCCGACGCTCCCGGCGAACATCCCCCCGGAGTCGAGCAACGGCCCCATGACCAGGGAGCCGACCATCCAGAACGGCATGAACAGCGCGCCGCCCACGATCAGATGCAGCCAGCGCCGCCTGGCCCGCTGCCCGAGGAGGGCGGCCGCGTACCGGCTCACGCCTCGACGCTCCGGCGCCGCAGGACGACGGCCACGCACGCGGCGAGCAGGAACCCGGTGATCATGTCGCCAGCGTAGGACAGCTGTACGAGCCCGGGGACGCGCTTGGTGGGATCCGTCTCGGGCAGCAGCGCGACGAGCGACATGTAGGCGCCCCAGCAGCCCACCGCCGCCGACGCCGTCCAGGCGAGGGCGAGCGTGGAGCGGACCCGGAGCCGGGCGGGCCGGCGCAGGACCAGGAGGAGGGTGAAGACGACGGCGACGGCGAGGAAGCCGAGCCACTGCACCTCCAGGACGTAGTAGTCGGCGTCGCGTTCGGCGATCCGCCGGGCGGACAGACCCGTGGTCGAGCCGACCGCCCACGACAGGTGGGGCGTGGCGGACGTGAGCGCGATCAGCGAGCCGGCCAGGGCGACGGCCCGCACCCCGGGCCCGGACGTGCGGGCCGACAGCTCGCCGAGCCGGCCGCTCCAGAGGTGGCCCCAGCGGTCCCGGGCGTACAGGACGAAGAGGCCGCCGAGGGCGAGACCCTGGAGGATGAAGCCGCCGTAGACGACGCCGAAGACCCAGGGGTCGAGGAAGGGTTCGGCGGGCGCGGCGGCCTTCTCGTCGCCGGTGACGGCGGCGACCGCGAGCTGCGCCGGGTAACCGGTCATGATCGGGACGAGCAGCCCGGTCGCCGCCCACATGGGCAGGGCGAGCAGCCAGGCGGGGAACCGCCGGCCCCAGGTCTGGGTGAGCAGCAGGGCGAGGACGACGACGAGGGCGTCGGCGACCACCGACACCGAGTTGGCGATCGCCATCATCTGCCGGTGCTCCAGGAGCACGCTGCCGGCCGGGATGCCGATCTCGCTGCCCGCCACCCAGGCGGCCTTGAGCGAGATGTACGGCAGGCAGGCCAGGATCGCGAGCGCGCGCAGCGCCCGGCGGGCGGCGGTCGGCCGGTGGGGCGCGGCGGGCCGGCCGGCCCGGGGGAGGGGAGCGGTCTGTGTCATGGCTCCACGCTCCCGCGAGCACCCCCGGCGCCACCTCCTGCCGGACGGTGAACCGCCTCCGCCGCGCGGGGGAGGAGCCGTCGTTCCCTCAGCTCACCCACAACGAGAATTGACCCACGTTTCTGATGATCAATTGCACCCTTGTCGGAGGTCAATCGCGCTCTAGAGTGGTGATCATGAACGAGATCGCGACCTTCGCCCCGCTCCTGACCCGCGCCGCCGACGCCGAGACCACCGCCGACCCCAGCAGCGTGATGACGCTCCTCGCCGACTCGGACGGCACCGGCGGGCGGCTCACCAGCTACCGCTCCTCCTTCGCGAAGGGCGCGGTCGGCGCCCCGGCGCACTTCCACACCAAGGCCTCGGAGATGTTCTTCGTGCTCGGCGGGTCCCTCCAGGTCCTGGTCGGCGAGGAGCTGACCGTCCTGGAGCAGGGCGACTTCCTCCTCGTCCCGCCGCACACCCCGCACGCCTTCGCCGCGGCGCCCGGCGCCGAGGCCGACGTCCTCTTCGTCTTCACGCCGGGCATGGCCCGCTTCGACTACCTGCGGCTGCTCGGCCGGGTCATGCGCGGCGAGGCGAGCTTCGAGGAGATCAAGGCCTCCTCGGAGCAGTACGACAACCACTACGTGGACAGCCCGGTGTGGCAGAAGGCGCTCGCCGAGCGGGGCTGATCTCCGGCGGGCTGATCTCCGGCGGGCTGATCCCCGGCAGGGCTGATCCCCGGCGGGGCTGATCTCCGGCGGAGTTGATCCCCAGCGGGATCAGAGGCGGCGGGTCGCCAGCGTCAGCCGGTCCCGCGCGTCGAAGAGCGCGTCCTTGATCATCTGCTCGTGGGCCGGGGTGAGCCGCGCCACCGGCACCGAGCAGCTGATCGCGTCCCGCGCCGGGGTCCGGTAGGGGATCGCGATGCCGAAGCAGCGCAGACCCAGCGTGTTCTCCTCGCGGTCCACCGAGAAGCCCTGCTCCCGGATGACGTGCAGCTCCTCGATGAGCCGCTCGCGGTCGGTGATGGTGTGCTCGGTCAGCGCCGGGAGGGTCTCGGGCAGCATCTTGCGCACCTGCTCGTCGGTGTGGGTGGCGAGCAGCGCCTTGCCGAGCGAGGTCGAGTGCGCGGGCAGCCGGCGCCCGACCCGGGTGAACGGCCGCAGGTAGTGCTGGGACTGGCGGGTCGCCAGGTAGACGACGTTGGTGCCGTCGAGCCGCGCCAGGTGGATGGTCTCGGTGGTGTCGTCGGAGAGCCGGTCCAGGGTGGGCCGGGAAGCGGCCACCACCTCGTCGCCGTCGATGTACGAGGTGCCGACGAGCAGCGCCCGCACCCCGATGCCGTACCGGGTGCCGGTCGAGTCCGTCTCCACCCAGCCCAGCTCGACGAGGGTGCGCAGCAGCATGTACAGGCTGGACTTGGGATAGCCGACGGCCTCCTGGACGGCGGCCAGCGAGTGCATCCCGGGGCGTCCGGCGAAGTACTCGAGCAGCTCCACGGTCCGCACGGCGGACTTCACCTGTGCTCCGCCCGCGTCGGCAGTCGCCATGACCCTCGCCCCTTTTCCGTCGTCCGGTCGTCCCGTGGCCACCACCTGGCTGAACGGGGCCCTTGTGGAGACGGCCGAGCCGTCCCTAGAGTCCCGTACAGATGTGTTCATCTACGGGAACTGTGTTCAGAATAGCGAACAGGGGCATGGCGGTGGCGGCAGAACCAGTGTGGAGTGTGGACCCCCGGACGGGGAAGTCGCGCGAACAGGTCGCGGTGGAGGCCACGGCGGAGGACGTGGACCGGTCCGTACGGGCCGCCCACGACGTCAGGGAGAGTCTCGCCGACCGGGGCCTACGGGCCTCCTTCCTCCGTACCGCGGCCGACCTCCTCGACGGGGCGCGCGAGCGGATCGTCGAGACGGCCGACGCGGAGACCGCGCTCGGTCCCGTCCGGCTGACCGGCGAACTCGCCCGGACCACGGCCCAGTTGCGGGCCTTCGCCGACGTCGTCGAGGAGGGTTCCTTCCTCGACATCCGGATCGACCTGCCCGACCCCGGGGCCACCCCGCCCCGGCCCGACATGCGCCGCTGGAAGATCCCGCTCGGCGTCGTCGCCGTCTACGCCGCGAGCAACTTCCCGCTCGCCTTCTCCGTCCCCGGCGGCGACACCGCGAGCGCCCTCGCGGCCGGCTGCCCCGTGGTCGTCAAGGCCCACCCCGACCACCCGGCCACCTCCGAACTCTGCGCCTCCCTGCTGCGCGAGGCCGCCGCCGCGGTGGGCCTCCCCGAGGACGTCGTCGCCCTCGTCCACGGCTTCGACGCCGGTGTGGAGCTCGTCCGGCACCCGCTCGTCGCCGCGGCGGGCTTCACCGGCTCGGTACGCGGCGGGCGGGCCCTCTTCGACGCGGCCGCCGCCCGGCCCGTGCCCATCCCCTTCCACGGCGAACTCGGCTCCCTCAACCCGGTCGTGCTCACCCCCGCGGCGATCGAGGAGCGGGCCGAGGAGATCGGCGAGGGCCTCGCCGGCTCCATGACCCTCGGCGCGGGCCAGTTCTGCACCAAGCCCGGCTTCGTCCTGGCCCCCTCGGGCGAGGCCGGCGACCGCTTCCTCGACGCCCTCGCCGCCGGGGTCTCCAAGGCGGGACCGGCGGTGCTGCTCGACCACCGGATGCGGGACGCGTTCGTCGCCGGGGTCACCGAGCGGGCCGCGCTCACCGGGGTACGGGCCCCGGTCACGCCCGGCGCGGGCGAGGCGCACACGGTCAGCGCCGGCGTCCTCGCCGTCGACGCCGCCCTGCTCACCGAAGGCGACGGGCACCACCTCCTCCTGGAGGAGTGCTTCGGCCCGGTCACCGTCGTCGCCCGCTACGACTCGCGGACCGAGATCACCGGCGTCCTCTCCCGGCTGCCCGGCAACCTCACCGCCACCCTCCACGTCGCCACGGAGGCCGCAGAGGACACCGACGCGGCCTCGCTCCTCGCCGAACTCACCCCGCTGGCGGGCCGCGTCCTCGTCAACGGCTGGCCCACCGGCGTCGCCGTCGCCGCGTCCCAGCACCACGGCGGCCCCTACCCGGCCACCACCTCCACCTCCACCTCGGTCGGCGCGACCGCGATCGAGCGCTGGCTGCGCCCGGTCACCTACCAGTCGACCCCCGAGCACCTGCTCCCGCCGGAGCTCCGCGACGGCAACCCGCTGGGCCTGCCCCGCCGCTGACCGTCCCCCCGCGCCGTCGCCCACCCCCGCGAACGGGAGTGCGGCGCGGCGCGGGGGCCGTACCGCGAGGGCGCCTGACGCGCCCGCGGCCGTGGAAGGACGGAGGGCATGGGGGCGATGCCGGGGGACCGGAGCACCCGGGAGTTCCTGGCGGGGCTGCGCGTCGGCGACCTCTGCGGCGGGGCCGTCGCGGAGATCGGCCGATCGGACGTGGTGGCGGTGGTCCTGGACGGTTCCCCGCGTATCCGCCGGGGACCGTGAGGTCCTGACGCAGGGAGAGGCCAGGCTCTCCCTGCGGGCGACGGAGCCGGATCCCTTCCGGACATGGGCCGACGGCATCGCGGCGGGCCGGACGCTGCCGGGGCTGGTCACCGAGGTGTGCTCCATCGGTGCCTTCGTCCGCGTCGCCGACGGCATCGAGGGACTGGTTCCTCTCGACGAGCTCGTCCTGACGCACGTCACCCGTCCGGGAGACGCCGTCGAGGTCGGTGACGAGGCGACGGTCGTCGTCACGGAGGTCGACCGGACGCGGCGCAGGCTGTCTCTCTCCCCGCGCCCGGCGTAGCGATCGGCGTCCGGGCGCCTGCCTGCCGGCGGCCGGGCAGGCGCAGGGACGCCAGGGGCAGCAGGCCCGCGCCGGTCAGGAGGCTCCCGTACGCGGGGCCGACTCCACGGGCCGGGCCGCCGACGAGCCGAAGACCACGACCGCGAGGGCGCCCGCCGCCTGCCGTACCGCGTTCAGGAGACCGGCGGCCCCCCGCCCCTCGTGTTCCGCAACCGGCCCGTCCTCCCGCGCGTCCTGAAAGGTCATGATCAGAACCGCGAACGCCGCCGACCTCGACGCCGTCGTCGCCCTCCATGCCGAGGCCCGCGCCACCTACTACCGCGGACACGTCCCCGACGCCGACTTCCTCGGCCCCGAGGAGGTCGCCCGCTCCCGGGCCGGCTGGGCGGCGGCCGTCGACCGCGGGGCCGTGCTCTGCGCCGTACGGGACGGGGAGATCGCGGGAATCGCCGCGTACGGGGAGCGCGACGGCCTCATGCACCTCACCCAGCTCCACGTGCTCCCCGCCCGCTGGCGCGCGGGCGTCGGCGCCGAGCTCCACGCGGCCTGCGCCGACGCCTGGCGGACCGCCGGGGTGACCCGGGCCCGTCTGGAGGTCTTCGAGAAGAACGAGCGCGCCCAGGCCTTCTACGCGGCCCACGGCTGGACCCCCGACCCGGAGAAGCCGCGCGACGGCAGCCACCTCGTGCTCCGGCTCACACTGGACCCGGAAACGGAATGAACCCGGCCGCCGAGGGCGTTGTCGCGACCGCACACCCCACCGGCAACCCTCGGAGAGAAGTCACATGCGCGTCGAGATCTGGAGCGACATCGCCTGCCCCTGGTGCTACATCGGCAAGGCCCGCTTCGAGAAGGGCCTCGCGGCCTTCGCCCACCGCGACGACGTCGAGGTCGTGCACCGCTCCTTCGAGCTCGACCCGAACCGCGCCAAGGGTGACACGGGCCCCGTCCTTGAGCTGCTCGCCGAGAAGTACGGCCGCACGCTCGACGAGGCCCGCGCCATGGAGGCGCACGTCGCCGACAACGCGCGCTCCGAGGGCCTCGGCTACCGCACCGAGGGACGCGACCACGGCAACACCTTCGACATCCACCGGCTGCTCCACCTCGCCAAGGACCGAGGGCTCCAGAACGAGCTCCTGGACCTGGCCTACCGCGCCAACTTCGCCGAGGAGCGCTCCGTCTACGACACCGGCACCCTGGTGACGCTCGGCGTCGAGGCCGGTCTCGACGAGACCGAGGTGCGGGCCGTCCTCGCCGACGACTCCGCCTACGCCGAGGCCGTACGCGAGGACGAGCGCGAGGCCGCCGAACTCGGCGCGAACGGCGTTCCGTTCTTCGTCCTCGACCGCCGCTACGGCATCTCCGGCGGCCAGCCCGCCGAGGTCTTCACCCAGGCCCTCGAGCAGGCCTGGCAGGGCCGGGTCCTCCAGACCGTCGGCTCCGACGCGGAGGTCTGCGGACCGGACGGCGCCTGCGAGGTCCCGGGCGCCTGACGGCCGCACCCCCGTTGACCTGCGGAGATAAGCGCGGCTTGGGTTTCCCCGCGAGTGAATCGCCATTGACGGCTGATCGCGGGGAACCCAGGGTGGGGACATGGAACCCCTTGACCAGCCGCTCGGAGGCGCCGAGTTCGCGCCCAAGAAGACCTATCTGAACACCTCCGCCTGCGGGCTGCTGCCCCGCCGGACCATCGAGGCCGTGACGCTGCTCGCCGAGGAGACCGCCGACGGTCGCCCCGACGGCGCCGGAAGCTTCGAGATCGTCGACGAGGCCCGCGCCGCCTTCGCCCGCCTCGCCGGTGTGTCGCACGAGCGCGTCGCCGTGGGCAGCTCCGTCGCCGTGCACTGCGGAATGATCGCCCAGTCGATGCCCGCCGGGTCCGAGATCCTCTTCCCCGAGGGCGACTTCTCCTCCGTCATCACCCCCTTCACGATCCGCGGCGACCTCAAGACCCGGTTCGTGCCCCTGGAGCGGCTCGCCGAGTCCGTCCGTCCCGGGACCGCGCTCGTCGCCTTCTCCGCCGTGCAGTCGGCGGACGGCCGGACGGCCGACTTCGCGGCGATCCGGGCCGCGGCGGCCGCGCACGGCGCCCGTACGCTCCTCGACGCCACGCAGTCGGCCGGCTGGCTGCCGCTGCGCGCGGGGGAGTGGGACTACACGGTCTCCGGCGGCTACAAGTACCTGCTCTGCCCGCGCGGGGCGTCCTTCCTCACCGTCACCGAGGAGGCGCAGGACTCGCTCCTCGCCATCCACGCCAACTGGGTCACGGGCGAGGAACTGTGGGTGAACAGCTACGGCCCGGTCCGCGAACTCGCCCGCACCGCACGCCGGTTCGACGAGCCCGCGGCCTTCCTCTCGTACCACGGGGCGGCCCGCTCGCTCGCGCTCCTCGAAGAGATCGGCATCGGGCGGATCGAGGCCCACGACAAGGGGCTCGCGGCCCGCTTCCGCTCCGGGCTCGTCGCCCTGGGCCACGAGCCGGTCATGGACGACTCGACGGTCGTCGCCGTCCCCGGCCTCGGAGACCGCGCGGACGCGCTGCGCGAGGCCGGCATCCTGCTCTCCGCCCGCGCGGGCAACCTCCGCGCCTCCTTCCACCTGTACAACACGGCGGCGGACGTCGACCGGATCCTGGAAGCCCTGGCGGGCTGAGGCCCGCCGCTCAGCGGCTTCCCGGCGGCGGGCACTCGCCCGCCTCGCCCGCCTCCTCTCGCAGGTTCTCCGCCACGACGCCGAGGAGCCGGGCGAGCTCGGCCCGGTCGTCCGGGCCGAGCCCGCTCAGGGAGAGCGCCTCCAGGTCCGACCAGACCCCCTCGACGCCGGCGCGCAGCGACCGCCCCTCCTCCGTCGCCTCGACCAGGACCGCGCGCCGGTCGGCGGGGTCCGGGCCACGGCGCACGTGGCCGCACTGCTCCAGGCGCTGGAGCATCTTCGTCACCGTCGAGGCGTCGAGGCCGAGGGACTGGATCAGCTCGGACTGGCGGACCGGCCCGCAGTCCCAGAGCCGCATCATCATCATCTCCTGGCCCGGGTAGAGATCGAGTTCCCGCAACCGCCGTCCGGCGGCGATCCGGTGCATCCGGGCCACCCGGGCCAGGGCGATGCTGACGGGGCCGCCGTGGGCGGTGGACGGCGTCGTCCCGGTACAGACGGGGTCGGTTCCTGACATCGGGGCTCCTCGGGAAGGTTCTGCCCCCAGATTACCTTGGTCGGCCAATCAATGGGTTACAGTGGCATCCGGACCATATGCTTGGCCGACCAATTAATTATGGAGGGACAGCCATGACCACCGCCTTCGACCCCATCGACCTCGCAGGGACCCGGCTCGCCAACCGCATCGCCATGGCGCCCATGACCCGCAGCCGCGCCGAGGCCGAGAGCCGCACCCCCACCGCGCTCACCACCGAGTACTACGCCCAGCGGGCCTCCGCGGGGCTGATCATCACCGAGGGTATCCAGCCGGTCCCCGAAGGCCAGGGCTACCCCTTCACCCCCGGACTGCACAGCCGCGAACAGATCGCCGCCTGGCGCGAGGTCACCGACGCCGTCCACGAACGCGGCGGAAAGATCTTCGCCCAGCTCATGCACGCCGGCCGCATCAGCCACCCCGTCGTCCTCGCCGACGGCCTCCACCCCGTCGGGCCCTCCGCCGTCGCCCCGGCCGGACAGCTCTTCGCCGGCACCGGACTCATCGACTTCGTCGCCCCGCGCGAGCTCACCGCCGACGAGGTGCCGGAGGCGATCGCCGGCTTCGCCGCCGCCGCCCGCAACGCCGTCGAGGCGGGCTTCGACGGCGTCGAGATCCACGGCGCCAACGGCTACCTGATCCAGCAGTTCCTCGCCTCCGGCTCCAACCACCGCACCGACCGGTGGGGCGGCTCCGTCGAGAACCGCATCCGCTTCGCCGTCGAGGTCGTCAAGGCCGTCGCCGCCGAGATCGGCCCCGAGCGCACCGGCCTGCGCATCTCCCCGGCCAACACCTACAACGACATCGCCGAGACCGACACCGAGGAGCTCTACCCCGCCCTCGTCGCCGCGATCGAACCGGTCGGCATCGCGTACCTGCACGTCACGGAGCCCGCGCCGGAGATCCGCGAGCTGACCCTCGCCCTGCGCAAGGCGTTCCCCGGCACCTTCATCCTCAACCCGGCCACCGAAGGACCGACCGGCGCCGACGCGCTGACCCTGATCGAGGACGGCACCGCCGACCTCGTCGCGTACGGGGCGCTGTTCCTCGCCAACCCCGACCTGCCCGCCCGGCTGAAGGCGGGCGGCCCGTACAACACCCCGGACACCACGACCTTCTTCGGCGGCGACCACCGCGGCTACACCGACTACCCCGCCCTGTGAGGGCGTACGACGAGGGGCGGGAGCCCGGCACCCGGGCCCCCGCCCCCTCGCGTACGTCCTACTTCCACGCCTCCGTGACCGCCCGACGCGCGCCCTCCAGGTCCACCGCGCGGCCCGTCTCGCCGAGCGCCGCGCCCAGGGCGGCCAGCGAGGACTGCACGGCGCCCGGCGTCGCGTCCACCCCGTAGTGGTTGACCCGGATCATCTCCGTCGCGAGCGCCCCGCCCCCCGCGATCAGCGGCAGCGACGGGTCCGCGGCCAGCGCCTTCGCGACCAGCTCCGAGGCGTCCACCCCGGCCGGCGTGCGCAGCGTCGTCGCGACCGGGGCCGCGTCCTTCGCCTCGTACACGTACGGTTCGAGACCGCCGCCGAGGGCCAGCGCGCCCGCCCGGGTCGCCGTCGCCGCCGAGGCGTGCCGCGCCATCAGGGCGTCCAGGCCCTCCGACTCGATCCGCTCCACACAGGCCTCGAGCGCCAGCATCTCCAGCTGCGCCGGCGCGTGCAGCAGCGCCTTCCGGCCGCCGTCGATCCAGCGCTCCTTCCAGTCGAGGAGCGAGAGGTAGGAGCGGCGCGGGGCGGCCGGGTTGGCGGCGAACCGCTCCCAGGCCCGCGCGCTCACGGACACCGCCGACACACCCGCGGGACCGCCCATCGCCTTCTGCGCGCCGATGATGCACATGTCCACGCCCCACGCGTCCGGAAGCACCGGCTCCGCGCCGATCGAGGCCACCGCGTCCAGGTAGAACAGCGCGCCGTGGGCCCGTACGACCTCACCGATCTCGGCCACCGGGTTGGTGTTGCCGGTCGCCGCCTCCGCGTGCACCAGGGACACGAAGTCGATCTCCGGACGCGCGGCGAGCGCCCGCTCCACCTGCTCGGCCGTCACGGCGGTGTGGAAGGGCACCTCCAGGTCGACGACGGTCGCGCCGCAGTCCCGCAGCCAGTTGCCGAAGGTCTGCCCGTACGGCCCGGTGACCACGTTCAGCGCGGTCGAACCGGCCCGCGCGCCGCTGCGGATGCACCCCTCCAGGGGGAGCAGCGCCTCGCCCTGGGTGATCACCACGTCCTGCTCCGTGGAGAGCAGCGCGGCCACCCGCCGCTCGATCGACGCGAAGTGCGCGGCGGTCAGCGGGGCCAGGTCCAGGAGCGGGTGCGTCACGGTCACGGTGGTGCCTTCTTCGACTTGATACGACGTGGTGCGGTGGGGGTGAAGCTCCGGATCAGGGTACCGAGGCCCCCTCGCCGCGGCCGCCCGGAAGCCCCCGGGCCCGGGCTCCCCGCCGGGTGCCCGCCCTCGTACAGTGCAGACATGAGCGATCACGCGGTGCTGCACGTGAAGGGACGGGTGCTCGTCGGCCCCGAGGACGTACGGGACGAACTGTGGTGCGTCGACGGGCGGATCACCTTCGACCGGCCCGCCGTCGAGGCGGTCACCGTCGAGGGCTGGGCGCTGCCCGGGCTCGTCGACGCCCACTGCCACGTCGGCCTCGACCGGCACGGCCCCGTCGACGAGGCCACCAGCGAGAAGCAGGCCCTCACCGACCGGGACGCGGGCACCCTGCTCATCCGGGACGCGGGCTCGCCCTCCGACACCCGCTGGATCGACGAGCGCGAGGACCTGCCGAAGATCATCCGCGCGGGGCGGCACATCGCCCGCACCCGCCGCTACATCCGCAACTACGCCCATGAGATCGAGCCCGCCGACCTCGTGGCGTACGTCGGCCGCGAGGCCCGGCGCGGTGACGGCTGGGTCAAGCTCGTCGGCGACTGGATCGACCGCGAGGCGGGCGACCTCACCGCCTGCTGGCCGCGCGCCGAGGTGGAGGCGGCCATCGCGGAGGCGCACCGGCTCGGCGCCCGCGTCACCGCGCACTGCTTCGCGGAGGACTCGCTCCGCGACCTCGTCGAGGCCGGGATCGACTGTATCGAGCACGCCACCGGGCTCACCGAGGACACGATCCCGCTCTTCGCCGAGCGGGGCGTCGCGATCGTGCCGACCCTGGTCAACATCGCGACCTTCCCGCACCTCGCCGACGGCGGCCAGGAGAAGTTCCCCCGCTGGTCGGCCCATATGCGCCGGCTGCACGAGCGCCGGTACGACACCGTGCGCGCCGCCTTCGACGCCGGCGTCCCGGTCTTCGTGGGCACCGACGCGGGCGGTTCCCTCGCGCACGGGCTCGTCGCCGAGGAGGTGGAGGAGCTGACGAAGGCCGGCATCCCGCCGCTCGACGCGCTCTCCGCCACCGCCTGGGGGGCCAGGGCCTGGCTGGGCCGCCCGTCCCTGGAGGAGGGCGCCCCGGCCGACCTCGTCGTCTACGCCGAGGACCCGCGCGCGGACGTCCGCGTCCTGGCGGCACCGCGCCGGGTCGTCGTCAACGGCCTGGTGACCGGCTGACCGGCGAACGCCCGGCCCGACAGGCCCGACAGGCGTCCCGCGCAGGCCGGCCGCCGGCCGGCCCGCGGCGGGTCAGCGGTCGGCCGGCCGCCGGTCAGCGGCGGGTCAGGAAGGCCAGGCGGGCCTTCTTCTCCGGGATGAAGACCTCCGGCAGGTCCACCTCCGGCAGCACCACCTCCGGGCCCAGCTCGAACCCGGCGCGCACCATGCGGGCGATCGCCTTCTCGTTGGCGGCGTCCGGGTCGACCACGATCCGGGTGTGGTCCCGCAGCGAGAAGGCGACGAGCGCGGTGAGCAGCCGTCCCGTCCAGCCGGGCCTCGGGGCCGTGCCGGGGGCGATCAGCAGGTGCACGCCGATGTCCCCCGGCAGCGCCTCGTAGCACTCGCTGACGCGGTCGGCCTCGGGGTCGTACGTCTGGAACAGGGCTACCGGCTCGTCGTCCAGGCTGACCAGGAAGCCGTGGTGGGTGGTGAGCGAGTCGAGGTGCGCGTAGATGTCCCGGACCTGCTCGACGGTGGTTCCGACCATGCCCCAGAAGCGCGCCCGCTCCTCGTTGACCCAGCCGTGCAGGAGCGGGGCGTCGCGCCCGGGCTCGACGGGCCGGACCGTGACGGTGCCGAAGCCCTCGACGCTGTGGACGTATACGGCGGTGGTCATCCCTGCTCCTTGGTGAGGTACTGCCAGTCGGTGGTGACGGGGGCGAGTTCGCCCCTCAGCCACAGGGGGAGTTGGTCGCGGTGGTGGGGGTCGCCCGGGACGCCGGACGCGCCGAACGGCACGATCCACCCGCTCCGTTCGCGGTCGGCGAGGTCCCAGACGTAGCGGGCGGCGGAAGCGCGGGCGCTGCGGTCGGTCCACCCGGGCACGCTGGACGTGGAGAGCACGCAGTCGTGGTCGCCGCCGAGCCCCGGCCACTGCTCGTCGTCGGGGTCGGGCAGCGCCTGCCAGGGCGCGAGCCGGTGCGTGACGCCCCAGGCGGCGGGCGGCTCGCCGGACCCGACCTCGTCGAGCGCCTCCCGTACGATCCGGTCGACGTCCCCTGCGGGCACGGGCCCGGCCACGAGCAGGGTCTCCAGGGCGTAGGCGACGCGCGGCCCGAGGGCCAGCCAGGGCCGGAACACCTCGGGGTACGGGGCGGGTTCGCGCAGCGCCGCGAAGGCCTCGTGGGCGGCGAGCCGGCGTACCACGGCTCCCCGTACGGCGGCGTAGAGACCGGCGTCGGTGCTCTCGGCGTCCATCCGCCGGTCCCAGGCGAGCAGCCGGTCCCGTACGGCGGAGGCGGCGGGGGAGAGTCCGGCACCCGCATCGGCGCCACTCGCACCAGCGCCATCGGTATCCGCGCCCCCCGCCCGGGCGACCGCCGCGAGGAGTCGGGCCGCCGAGGGGTTGTCGGTGTCCCGGTGGACCGCGGCCGTCGTCTCCGGGGTCCACTCCGCCGAGGCGCCGAGCAGCGCGTCGATCCGGGCCGCTCGGTGCGGCGGGGCGAACTCGACGCCCAGGGGCGCGGCCAGGCCCCGGGCGTTGGCCATCACGGCGTGGCCGCGCACCTCGGCGCGGGGCAGCGGCGCCGGAGCGGCCTGCCAGTCGTGCGCCGGATCCCAGGCGGGCACGATCCGCAGGGAGTTGGTCCGGTCCCGTACGGGTACGTGGCCGGCGGCCCGGTGCAGCAGGCCGCCCCCCGTGTCGGCGGCGAGGACGACGTTCACGGGCTCGACCCAGCCGTCGAGGGCCGCGTCCACGTCGTCGACGGTCCGGGCGCGCAGCAGTGTGGGCAGCACGCCGAAGCCGAGCTCTCCGGTGACCCGTGGCGGGTGGCGGAGGGCGACCGCCTCCCAGGAGCCGTCCCAGGAGCCCTCCCGGGAGCCCTCCCCAGAGCCGTTCCCGGGGCCGCCCTCGGCCGAAGGCTCGTCGTCGACGCCGATGATCACCGGACCCCGGTCCGTCTCGACCACCTCGACGACGACCGGTTCCGTGCCCGCGACCTCGATCGTCTCGGTGTGCGTCGCCGCCGGGCGCCACCCCTCGGGGCCGTACGCCTCCACCCCGCCGTCCGGGAGCCGCCGCAGCCGCTCCCGGTAGAGGTCCTGGTAGTCGGCCATCGCGTTGGTGATGGCCCACGCCACCGGACCGGTGTGGCCGAAGTGGGCGAGCCCGGGGACGCCCGGCACGGCGATGCCCACGACGTCGTACGCCGGGCAGGCGAGCCGGATCTGCTGGTAGACGCCGGGCGCCTCGATGAACCGGTGCGGGTCACCGGCCACCAGGGCCGCGCCGCTCGCGGTCCGCTCGCCCGCGACCAGCCAGCCGTTGGAGCCGGCGGTGCCGGGTCCGTCGGTCGCGAAGAGCTCCGTCCACTCCTCGCCGAGACGCCGGGCCACCTCCTCGCGCCACAGCTTGGTGGGGAAGCCCGCGAACAGGATGTGGGTGGAGAGCCAGACGGCGAGCGGCGTCCACGGCTCCCACCGGCCGGCGGTGAGGCCGGTCTCCGCGAACTCGGGCGCGCGCCGGGCCCCTTCCGCCAGGCCGTCGTTGACCCCGTCCACGTACGCGCGTACCCACGCTGCCGTCCGCGCGTCGTCGCGTTCGAGCCGCTCGAAGCAGCGGCGGGCGGTGTCGGCGAGCCGGGAACGGCGGGCGAAGGTGTCCCAGCCGAGTTCGGCGGCGCCGAGGAAGGCGGCCGTGGTGCCCTGGGCCCGGTGCCGCTCGACCTCCAGCTGCCAGGCCCGGTCGCGGGCGGTGACCCGGCCCTGCGCGAAGGCGAGTTCGTCCGGGTCCGCGGCGCGCAGATGGGGGACGCCCCAGGCGTCCCGGTAGACCTCGATGCTCACGGAGACCCCGTTCCCGTCCATGTCCGCTGCGGTTTTCTTAGGTTAGGCTGACCTAAATTAATCTACAGGAGTTCAGGGGAGGGGATTGCGGTGGGTCACGGCTGACAGGGTGCCGTTCTCAAGCTGATGCGCGGCAAGGACTTCACGTTCACCGTGACGGGGGCCGAGCAGGTCACCGAGGACTACCGCAGGGTGCACTTCACGGACGGCGGTCTCCTCGCCGCCGCCGGAGTCCACCCCACGATGTGGGTGCGGATCTGGTTCGACGCCGGGGGCAAGCCGCACCAGCGCGCCTACACCCTGGTCGACCCGGACGCGGAGGCGGGCACGTTCAGCCTGGAGTTCGCCCTCCACGACGGCGTCGCCAGCCGCTGGGCCCGTGCCTGCGCCCCCGGCGACGCCGTGGACGCGACCCTCCAGGGCACCGGCTTCGAGGCCCCCGAGCCGTCCCCCGGCCGGCTGCTCGTGGTCGGCGACCCGGCCTCCCTGCCCGCGGTCAACTCCCTCCTCGACGCGCTTCCCGGCGTCCCGGCCACCGTCTGGTTCGAGACCCAGCACGCCTCCGACGAGGACCTGCCGGTCCGGCTCGACCCCGAGCGGCACGAACTGCGCCGGGTGCCGCGCCGAAACGGCGGGGCCGACCTCGTCGCCCGGGTGAAGGCCGAGCTTCCCGCGCTCGCCGACGCCTCCTCGTACGTCTGGATCGCCTGCGACACCGCGACCACCTGCGCTCTCGCCACGTACGCGCGCAAGGAACTCGCCCTCCCCAAGGAGCGCGTCCACGCCCTCGGGTACTGGCGCGCGAGCTGAACGCACCGCGCTGACGACATCGCGCGGACGGCACCGCGTTGACGATCCGTTACTTCGGCGAAGTGCGGATCGTTCTCATCCCTCTCGTACGGTGCGGCTCCCGCCCGCACGTACGAGAGACGCGGGGCGACCGAGAACGGTTGTGCCGAAAAAAATCGAAAATGAACACGGAAACCCCCTTTGGAGTGAACTCACGCCAGGCGACTGCCGGTTCACTCTCCGTGCGTAAAGATTCCGGTGTCTCAAGTCGCCGAGGCCGCGCCGACCCACCGTCCCCGTGGTGAGCGGCCGGCGACGCCATGTCTCTTGTGGGGGTTCCACCACCTTGAACAGCAACACCTTCCGTATGCCCGTACGCCGTACCGCCGCCGCCGCGACCGTCGCCGCCCTGACCGTCGGCCCCGTCCTCCTCGTGGCTCCGGCGGCGCACGCCACGGGCGGTGAAGGGCGCGCCACCGCCGTCGTCCTGCGGACCGGCCTCGACGTCTCCCTCCTCGACAAGGCGGTCGACGTGCCGCTGCGTACCTCCCTCAACGAGGTCAAGGCGCCGGAGACCGAGAGCGAGACCGCGCTCGCCGTGAAGGTGCAGGGGGCCGAGGGCGGGAAGCCGATCGACATCCTCGCCGCCGACGTGGCCACCTCGAAGGCCACCGTGGACGAGGAGAAGGCCGAGGGGTACGTCAACCTCGTCAAGGCGCAGGTGCACGTCCCCGGCATCCCGCTGCTCTCCCTCATCGAGGTCGAGAAGGTCACCTCCAAGGCACTGTGCGAGGTGGGGAAGCAGCCGGTCGCCGAGTCCAACGTCCTCGGTCACGTGACGGTCTTCGGCAAGAAGACCACCCTCTCCACCGGGGGCAGGACCCAGGTCGCCGTGCCGGGCGTCGGCCAGGTCACCCTGGACCTCTCCCGTACCTCCACGACCTCCCGCACGGCCGCCGCGACGGCCCTCGAACTCAAGGTGGAGGTCGACCCGCTGAAGCTCGGCGTGGCCGAGGTCAACGGCACCGTGACCCTCGCGGAGGCGACCTGCGAGACGCCCGAGGGCACGGCCCCGACCGGGAAGCCGACCGAGAAGCCGGCCGAGCGGCCCACCCAGAAGCCCAGCGAGCGGCCCTCCGAGCAGCCCACGCGGCAGCCCTCGGCCGAGCCGAGCGACGCCGGCGGCATCACGCCCACCGGGAACCTCGCCGAGACCGGCGGCAGTTCCACCACCCCGTACATCGCGGGCGGGGCACTCGCCCTCGTCGTGGCGGGCGGCGGCGCCCTCGCGCTGACCCGCTCGCGCGCCCGCTCCCGAGGCTGACGGCCGGGGATCCCGGCCGAGGGGGACGGCCAGGACGGTCCGAGGCCGACACGCCCGGGGGACGGGCGCCCGAGGGGGACGGCCTGCGGGATCCGGCCCGAGGGGGGACTGAGGGGGAGGCCTGAGAGAGGGCCCTGAGGGGGGCCGGCGCCGGGGGCGCGGGAGGCTCCGGGGGAGCCGTGCAGGGGGAGGGCGAGGGGGTGAAGGTCCGGGGAGGGCGACGTCGTCACCGTCGCCCTCCCCGGACCGCGTGCGGCGTCAGCCGCCGATCAACAAGGCCTGGTCGAGAGCTTGCAGGAAGCGGTTCGTCGTCGCCCGCTCCCGGACCGCGAGCCGCAGCCAGTTCCGGTCGAGCCCCGGGAACGTGTCGCCCCGGCGCACCGCGAAGCCCAGCGACCGCAGCCGCTCCCGGACCGTGTCCGCCCCGTCGATGCGGATCAGCACGAAGGGGCCCTCCGACCCCTCCACCGTCCGCACCTCGTCGAACTCGGCGAGACCGGCCAGCAGATGGGCCCGCTCCACCCCGATCCGGTGCGCCGCGTGCTCGGCCTCCGCGAGCGCCCCCCGTGACATGCACGCCTCCGCCGCCACCAGGGCCGGCGTCGACACCGGCCACAGCGGCTGCGACCGTTCCAGGGCGGCGACCGTGTCCGGTTCGGCCAGCACGTACCCGATCCGCAGCCCGGCGAGCCCCCAGGTCTTGGTGAGGCTGCGCAGCACCACGAGCCCCGGCACGTCGGTCCGCGCGGCCAGCGACTCGCGCTCGCCCGGCACCGCGTCCATGAAGGCCTCGTCCACCACCAGGATCCGCCCGGGCCGGGCGAGCGCGGCGATCGAGGCGGCGGGGTGCAGCACGGAGGTCGGGTTCGTGGGGTTCCCGATCACCACCAGGTCCGCGTCCTCCGGGACCGCCGCCGGATCCAGCCGGAAACCGTCCTCCTCGCGCAGCAGCACCCTGCGCACCTCGTGGCCGGCGTCGCGCAGCGCCGCCTCCGGCTCGGTGAACTGCGGATGCACCACGACGGGTCTTTGCACCGGCAGGGCCCGGGCGAGCAGCACGAAGGCCTCCGCCGCGCCGGCCGTGAGAAGCACCCGGTTCGGCGGCAGGTCGTGCCGCTCGGCGACCGCCGCCCGCGCGGCCCGGCCGTCGGGATAGGAGGCGAGTCCGGTCAGGGAGTCGGCGATGCGCCTGCGCAGCCAGTCCGGTGGGGTGTTCGTCCGGACGTTGACCGCCAGATCGATGAGCTTCTCGTCCCGTACCTCGGCGTCACCGTGGTGGCGCAGGTCGTGGGCGTCGGTATGCGTGTGCATGTCCATGGCCGCCGTCGTGTGGGGGGTGGGGATGGTGGGGGGTGAGCCAGGCTCGCCAGCGATGTACCCGTGCGTCAGGGGCAACAACCGTACGCCTGGGGCGTCTTCGTTCGGAAGAAACGGGACGGAAGCGGCGAGAGCGCACGTTACGCGCCGGGTTTTCCGCTTCGGTACGAGCAGTACGGCCCCGTCGACCGTCCCGCCCGGGCCGCCGCCACCCGCCCGAGCACCCCCACCGCCCCCTGCCTCTGTCCCCGCCCCGCCCCCGCCCCCGGCACCCGCGCGCGTGCGAGCACCAGGCCCCGCCCCGTCCCCGTCCCCGGCCCCCGCGCCCCCACCGGCCGCCGCGAGGAGCGCCGCCGCCTCCGCCACGGACGCCGTGCCCGTCGCCGCCAGCGGCAGCGCCGACGGATGCGGTACGGACACGGCCGCCAGCTGTTCGGCCGTGAACCCCCGTACCGGCACGCCGAGAACCGCCGCCGCCCCCGCGAGGCCCGGTTCCGCCGCCCGCGCGTCGAGCGTGGCGAGCGACCGGACGTCCGCGCGCGTCAGCCGCGCCTCCCGGAGCACCGCGTCGGCCAGGGCGAGCACCTCGTCCACCGGAACCCCCGGCCGGGCGCCGACGCCGATGTGCGCGGACGCCATCCGATCCGATACCAAAGGCCCATGGCTGTAGTCGTCGCGCTCGGCGCGTTCCTCATGACGCTCTTCGGCGGCTGGGTGGCAGGGCGCGTCACCGACCGGCGCCACCTCGTCCTCGGCCTGGCCGGCGGCCTCATGCTCGGCGTCGTCGGACTCGACCTGCTGCCGGAGGCACTGGAGGCGGCGAGTGCCGAGGTCTTCGGTGTCCCGGAGGCCCTGCTGCTCTTCGTCGGCGGCTTCCTCTTCGCCCATGTCGTGGAACGCCTCCTCGCCGTCCGCCGTGCGGCACACGGGGTCGGAGCCGGCGAGAGGGTCCCGCAGGTCGGCCTCACCGCCGCCGCCGCGATGGTCCTGCACAGCCTCATGGACGGCATCGCCCTCGGTGCCGCCTTCCAGGTCGGCGGCGGCATGGGCGCCACCGTCGCCCTCGCCGTCATCACCCACGACTTCGCCGACGGCTTCAACACGTACACGATCACGAGCCTCTACGGGAACGCCCGCCGCAAGGCCGTCGGGATGCTCGTCGCCGACGCGGTCGCGCCGGTCCTCGGCGCGGCCTCCACCCTGCTGTTCACCCTTCCGGAGGAACTTCTCGGCAGCTATCTGGGCTTCTTCGGCGGCGCCCTGCTCTACCTGGCCGCCGCCGAGATCCTGCCGGAGGCCCACCACGACCACCCCGCCCGTTCCACCTTGCTGTGCACGGTGGCGGGCGTGGCCTTCATCTGGCTCGTGGTGGGCGTCTCCGGCGGCTGATCTCACGCGACAGGACCGCCCGCGCAGTGCGCCACGAACCGCGCGGCCGCCTCGGGCGCACCCGCCCAGTGCGTGTGCACGTAACTGGCGTGCACACCCCCCTGTACGAAGCCCTCCACGCGTCGCGCGGGCTGCCGCAGTCCCCAGGCGGCCCGCGCCCCGGCACCCGGCTCGATCACGGTGCGGTGGAACTCGTGCCCCCGCATCCGCGCCCCGGCGGGAGCGAGCACGCTGTCGCTGACGGCGACGGCGTCCCGGTACCCGAGCGTCAGCCGCTCCGACATCCGCGCGTCGGCGTCGAGGACCCCGCACATCGGCCGCCCGTCCAGCGACCGCGCCAGGTACAGCAGGCCGGCGCACTCGGCGGCGACGGGCGCCCCCGACGCGGCGAGCGCGGCGACGGACTTCCGCAGCGGCTCGTTGGCGGACAGCTCGGCCCCGTACACCTCGGGGAAGCCGCCGCCTATGACGAGCCCGCTCGTCCCCTCGGGAAGCGATTCGTCCCGCAGCGGATCGAAGGTGACGACCTCGGCGCCGGCGGCGGTGAGCAGTTCGGCGTGCTCGGCGTAGGAAAACGTGAAGGCGGCCCCGCCGGCGACCGCCACCCTCGGTGTGGGCACGCCGGACCCACCGGCGTGCGGCCGCTCCCCGACCTCGGCCACCCACGGCTCGGCGCCCAACGGCGGCGCCGACCGCGCAAGCGCGAGCAGCGCCTCCAGATCGCACCCCTGGCGCACCTGCTCCGCCTGCGCCGCCACCGCGGACACCGCCGCGGCCTGCCGCTCGGCCACCGGCACGAGCCCCAGGTGCCGCGACGGCGTGGCCACGGCAGGAGCCCGCCGCAGCACGCCGAGCACCGGCACCCCCGACTCCCCGAGCGCCTCCCGCAGCAGATGCTCGTGCCGGTCGGTGGCGACCTTGTTGAGGATCACGCCCCCGATCCGCACCTCCGGGTCCCAGGACGCGAAGCCGTGCACGAGCGCCGCCACCGACCGCGACTGCGAGGACGCGTCGACGACGAGCACCACCGGCGCCTTGAGGAGCTTCGACACCTGTGCGGTGGAGGCGAGTTCGCCCTGGTCGGCGGCTCCGTCGTACAGGCCCATCACCCCCTCGACCACGGCCAGGTCGCAGCCGCGCGCCCCGTGCTCGAAGAGCGGCGCGATCAGCCCCGTACCGCACATGTACGCGTCGAGGTTGCGGCCCGGCCTGCCGGTCGCCAGGGCGTGGTAGCCGGGGTCGATGTAGTCGGGGCCGACCTTGTGCGGGGAGACGGCCAGACCACGGCCGGCGAACGCGGCCATCAGGCCGGTCGCGACCGTGGTCTTGCCCGCGCCCGACGACGGCGCGGCGATGACGAGACGTGCTACCACTCGATGCCCCGCTGGCCCTTCTGACCGGCGTCCATCGGGTGCTTGACCTTGGACATGTCGGTGACGAGATCGGCGAAGTCGACGAGCTCCTGCGGTGCGTTGCGGCCGGTGATGACGACGTGCTGCTGCCCGGGACGGTCGCGGAGCACCTCGACGACCTCCTTGACGTCGATCCAGCCCCAGTGCAGCAGGTAGGCGAACTCGTCGAGGACGTAGAACTTGTACTTCTCCTCGGCGAGGTCCCGCTTGACCTGTTCCCAGCCCTCGCGGGCCTTCTCCTCGTGCGACTGCTCGCCCTCGGCGACCTCGCGCTGGATCCAGGACCAGCCCTCACCCATCTTGTTCCAGGTGACGGTGCCGCCCTTGCCGGTCTCGCCGAGCGCCTTGAGGGCGTTCTCCTCGCCGACCTTCCACTTGGCGGACTTGACGAACTGGAACACCCCGATCGGCCAGCCCTGGTTCCAGGCGCGCAGCGCCATGCCGAACGCGGCGGTCGACTTCCCCTTGCCGACGCCCGTGTGCACCATCACGAGCGCCCGGTTGCGGCGCTGGCGGGTGGTGAGACCGTCGTCGGGTACGACGGTCGGCTGTCCCTGTGGCATTAAGCGGCCCTCCTGGCAGTGGTCTTCCCGGCAGTGGTCTTCCGGCTTCCCTGTACGTCTCTGACGAGGCCGGCGATCGAGTCGGCGCGCAGCTCGTCCAGGCCGACGGCGGTCCCGCCGAGTTCACGCGCCAGGGTCCCCGCGAGTCCGAGCCTGACCGGCCCGGTCTCGCAGTCCACGACCACCGACGCCGTGCCCGCGGCGGCGTGCAGCCGCGCCGCACGGGCGGCGAGCGCCACCGGGTCGCCGCCGCCGCCGGTGGCCCGCCCGTCGGTCACGACGACGAGCAGCGGACGGCGCGAGGGGTCCCGGAGCCGCTCGACCCGCAGCACGTCATGGGCCTTGAGGAGCCCCGCCGAGAGCGGAGTACGGCCCCCGGTCGGAAGCTTCTCGAGCCGGGCGGCGGCCGCGTCGACGGACGAGGTCGGCGGCAGGGCGACCTCGGCGTCCCGGCCCCGGAAGGTGATCAGGCCGACCTTGTCGCGCCGCTGGTAGGCGTCGAGCAGCAGGGACAGGACGGCGCCCTTGACGGCGCTCATCCGCTGCCGGGCCGCCATCGAACCGGAGGCGTCCACGGCGAACAGCACCAGGTTCCCCTCGCGCCCCTCCCGGGTCGCCTGCCGCAGGTCGTCCCGCCGGACCACGAGCCCGGGACCGGTACGCCCACGGGCCTTCTGGTGCGGGGCGGCGGCCCGCACGGTCGCGGCCAGGTGCAGCTTGGTCAGCGCGCCGCGCGGGCGCACGGATCCTGTCGTACGGCCGTGTTCGGTACGGGCCCGGGAGCGGCGTCCGGCCGCGCCCTCGCCGAGACCGGGCACGCTCAGCGTCTTCGTACGGAAGGGTTCGGCGGCCTTGACGGCGGCACGCTCCCCGACGCCGGGGCCCTGCGGGGCGGGCGCGGGCGCCGGCGACTCCCGGGGAGCCGGCACGTCCTCAGGTGACGGTACGTCGTCCGGCGCGGGTACGTCGTCCGGCGCGGGTACGTCGTCCGCCGCGGGCCCCTCACCCTGCGGCGGAATCCCCCCGCCGGGACCGCCGCCATCCGGACCGCCGTCGCCGGGACCGCCGCCATCCGGACCGCCGTCGCCGGGACCGCCGTCATCCGGACCGTCCGGCTCGGGTTCCTCGTCCGGTTCCTCGCCCTTGAACCGCTCCAGCGTCTCGTCGAGCTTCTCCTCGTCGAGGCCGGGCGCGTCGAAGGGCGAGCGCCGCCGCCGGTGGGGGAGGGCCAGCAGCGCGGCCTGCCGCACGTCCTCGGAGGTGACCTCGACGCGCCCCGCCCACGCGGCGAGCGCGGTCGCGGTGCGGGCCATGACGATGTCGGCGCGCATGCCGTCCACCTCGAACGCGGCGCAGGTCGCGGCGATCTGGAGCAGCACGGCGTCGCCGAGGACCACCTTCGGAAGCAACTCCCGGGCGGCGACCACCCGTTGGCGCAGCGCGGCCTCGTCCCCCGCCCAGCGCGCGGCGAACGCGGCCGGGTCGTCCTCGAAGGCGAGCCGCCGCCGGACGACCTCGACCCGCTGCTCGGGCTCGCGCGAGGCGGCGACCTCCACGGTCAGCCCGAACCGGTCGAGCAACTGCGGCCGCAGCTCGCCCTCTTCGGGGTTCATCGTGCCGACGAGCAGGAACCGGGCGGCGTGCCGTACGGAGACGCCTTCGCGCTCGACGTACGAGGAGCCCATGGCGGCGGCGTCGAGGAGGAGGTCGATGAGGTGGTCGTGGAGCAGGTTGACCTCGTCGACGTACAGGATGCCGCGGTGGGCGTCGGCGAGGAGTCCGGGCTCGAAGGCCTTCACGCCGTCGGCGAGCGCCTTCTCGATGTCGAGCGCGCCGACGAGCCGGTCCTCGGAGGCACCGACGGGCAGCTCGACCATCCGCGCGGCCCGCTCGGTACCGGGACCGGCCTCGTGCGGTCCGTCGGGGCAGCCGGGATCGGGCGAGCCCGGATCACAGCTGAACCGGCACCCCACGACCACCGGCACGGCGGGCAACAGCTCGGCGAGCGCCCGCACGGCGGTGGACTTGGCGGTCCCCTTCTCACCACGGACCAGCACACCGCCCACGGCCGGGCTGACGGCGTTCAGCAGCAGCGCGAGCCGCAGGTCGTCCATGCCGACGACGGCGGTGAACGGATACCGGGTGCTCATCGGTCGGGTCACTCCTTCAACTCGTTGATGTTCGGCGGGCGTCATGCTCACGGCGCACCCGGCGGCACGAACGGCAGCCCCGAGGGAGCGCCCTCCTCGATCAGCCGCAGCAGCGCGTCCGTGTCCGCGTGCTCCTCGATCAGATCGCCGAGCCGATCGAGCTGCTCCTCCCGCAGCGCCCCGAACGACGTGTCCGGAGCCGGCACGAACCGCCGTCCGGCCGCCGCCGCGACCTCCCGCAGGAAGGCCCGCCGGAACCCGTCGCTCTCCAGGGAGCCGTGCCAGTGCGTGCCCCACACGGAGCCCACCCGGCAGCCGTCCAGGAACGGTTCGCCACCGTCCACCGACGCGACGCCGTGGTGGATCTCGTACCCCTCGACCCGCTCCCCGAGCGCCTCGCCGACCGGCCGCGCGAGGGTCTTCTCGACCCCGAACCGCACCCGTACGGGCAGCAGCCCGAGCCCGTCGACCACACCCGCCTTCGACTCGACGTCGTCCTCGATCCGCTCGCCGAGCAGCTGGAACCCGCCGCAGATCCCGAGCACCGGCCGCCCCTCGGCGGCCCGCCGCGCGAGCGCGTCCGCGAGCCCCCGCTCCCGCAGCCACGCCAGTGCCCTGACCGTCCCCCGGGTTCCCGGCACCACGACCAGGTCCGCGTCGACGAGTTCCTCGGCCCGGTCCACGAACCGGACGACGACGCCCGGTTCGGCGGCCAGCGCGTCCACGTCCGTGAAGTTCGACATCAGCGGTACGGCGCACACGGCGACCCGCAGCACGTCCTCGCCCACCGGCGGCGCGACGACCGACTCGCGCACCGCACCCCGCAGCGAGACCCGGAGCCCGTCCTCCTCGTCGATGCCGAGCCCGTGGGCGTACGGCAGGACGCCGAAGGTCCGGCGCCCGGTCAGCCCGTGCAGCATGTCGAGGCCCGGTTCGAGCAGCGTCACGTCGCCCCGGAACTTGTTCACGAGGTATCCGGCGACGAGCGACTGGTCCTCGGGGCTCAGCAGCGCCGTCGTCCCGAAGAACTGGGCGAAGACCCCGCCCCGGTCGATGTCGCCGACGACGACCACGGGCAGCCGGGCGGCCCGCGCGATGCCCATGTTCACGATGTCCGTGCGCCGCAGGTTGATCTCGGCCGGACTGCCCGCGCCTTCGCAGATCACCGCGTCGTACGTGCTCCGCAGCTCCTCCAGGCACGCGAGGACCGGCTCGAACAGTTCCTTCTGCCGCCCTCCGTGGTAGCCCCGGGCACTGAGCTCACCCACAGGCTTCCCCATCAGCACGACCTGGCTGGACCGGTCGCTGCCCGGCTTGAGCAGCACCGGGTTCATCAGCGCGGTCGGCTCGACCCGCGCGGCCTGCGCCTGCATGGCCTGGGCACGCCCGATCTCGGCGCCCTCGCGGGTCACGAAGGAGTTGAGGGACATGTTCTGTCCCTTGAACGGCGCCACCTTCAGGCCCTCGCGGACCAGCCAGCGGCAGATGCCGGCCGTCACGACGCTCTTGCCGGCGTCGGACGTGGTCCCGGCGACGAGCAGCCCCCCACCCCTCATGCGTTCCTCCGCTTCAGCGCGTGTCCGAGCAGCCGGCCGCCCACGCAGACGGCCAGGGTCAGTCCGGTGACCCGGCGGGACAGCCGGACCGCGCGGTCGATGTCGGCGACCTCGACGGGCCGCCCCTCCCCGTTGAGCACGGGCCGGTGCTCGACCCGTCCGCCGTACGACAGGGTCCCGCCGAGCCGTATGCCGAGGGCCCCGGCGAAGGAGGCCTCGACCGGCCCCGCGTTGGGGCTCGGGTGTTTCGCGGCGTCCGCGCGCCAGGCCCGGACGGCCCCGCGCGGGTTCCCGCCGGCGACGGTCGCGAGCACGGCCGTCAGCCGGGCCCCGGGCCAGCCGGCCACGTCGTCGAGCCGGGCCGAGGCCCAGCCGAAGCGCCGGTGGCGGGGGGACTTGTGGCCGACCATCGCGTCCAGGGTGTTGACGGCCCGGAAGCCGACCAGGCCCGGCACGCCCGCGACCGCGCCCCAGAAGAGGGCGCCGACCACGGCGTCGGAGGTGTTCTCGGCGACGGACTCGACGACCGCGCGGGCCATCGCGGGTCCGTCCAGGGACTGCGGGTCGCGCCCGCACAGGTGCGGCAGCCGCTCCCGGGCCACCTCCAGGTCGCCGGCGGCGAGCGCCCCGCCGATCGCGCGGGCCTCCCGCCCCAGGGACGTACCGCCGACGACGGCCCACACGGAGGCGGCGGTCAGGGCCGCGGCGGCGGCCGGCCGGTTCCGTACGGCCCGTGCGGCGAGCGCGCCCAGGGCGATCGTGGAGCCGGCGCAGACGGCGGTGTGCAGGGCGCCCCAGCCGCGGTGGTCGTGGTGGAGGCGCTGTTCGACCGCGGCGGCGGCCCGGCCGAACGCGGCGACGGGGTGCCCGCGGCGGGGGTCCGCGACGAGCAGGTCGACGGCGAGACCGGCGGCCGCTCCGTACGCGAATCCGTCCGGGGAAAGGCGACTGGCTCTGGGAAAGCTGCGGCTGCGGCCGGGCATGGGCGCATGTCCTCACTCAGGGTCCGCGCCCTGGATCGACGTGACCGGCGGCAAGAGTTCCTGACTCCCGGACCCTTCGGATCCGGTCACAGTGGCGGGACCGCGCCGGATTCGCACCGGACTTCCTCTACTGCCGCCGTAATGGCCTCGGCAGTCCACCACGCCCTGAGAACACCCGTCAACTCACCCTTGACCTGCACCGCGTCACTGTGCGAAGCACCACAAACACGACGGCGGGGGGGGGCGCCCCCCCCCGGGGGGGCAGCCCCCCCCCGCAGGACGAGGCCGCCGCCGGCGAGCAAGCAGCTGGCCCAGTCCCCCG
>NZ_JBHXRW010000057.1:0-46712 GCF_042716635.1 Streptomyces sp. NPDC058664
CCGCATGCTGATCCGCCGAACAACGAACCGTTACCGTTGGGACGGCCGCCCCACCACCCGACGCCTCAAGTGACCCATTTGCCGGTCGGTCTAAGATGCGATGTCGCACGCAGATGACTTCCGGAAATCGGCGATGCGGGCCCAAGTACCTGCAGGTGAGGTACGCACACCTGGTCCAGTGAGCGCAAGAAGAGCCGTGCAGCTCCTGCCAGAGCGGTCCTCGAGCCCGGTTCCAGGCCGGGCCGCTCCGCTGGGGGCAAGGTCTGGAAGTCGGCTCCGCAAGGTCGTCCAACGAATCAGCCGCGGTCTGATCCGTTCTCGGGCGGGAGATTCGCGTGTCGAGCGACTTCCCTGTCTTCGCCGAGCTGATCGCGCGGGCCGAGCACTTTGCCGTGCACCTGAAGATGCGTGACGTCTACACCCCAAGGGCCCGCTCTTCGTCGGCTGGCAGAAGAGTCTCCCGGTCGAGTACGACCGGCACGGCGACTGGGTCGAACTGGTGCAGGATGCAGTCGGGCGCGGCGTCGACTGGCGGCGCGCGCGGATCGTGTCCGAGCCAGTGACCGACTTCATCCCGTACGAGTGGGAAACCACCATGATCGTCGACGTGCCCGCCGATGAGAAGGCGCACCCGCTGCCGCGGCAGCGGGCCTGGGAGCTGCTGCTGCCGGGCAACGACTTCTGGGCGTTCGAGGCGGTCCGGGAACGGGCCGTCGACCATACCGACTGCACCCCATGGCGCAAGGGCCCGGCGACGGCCTGAGTCCGCCGCCCCACCCGGGAACCCAGTACGCAGCATCTGTCACCCATCACCCGTCACCGTGGCCTCGTTCGCGGGGTGAGGGACGTGCGCTGCCCGCCGGCCGGGGTCGGTGCGGCAGAGCGGGAATCAAGGGGCGCTGCACCGGCCGGAGTTAGGTTTTCGGCCACTGAAGGGATACGGGTGATCTTCGATGGAGCTCCGGATACTGGGATCGATAGAACTCTGGACGGGCAGCGCTCTGGCCGATCTGGGCCCCGCACGACAACGCAGCGTCCTCGGTGTCCTGCTGGTCGATCCGGAACGGCCGGTGCCGCTGGAGTCCCTTGTCGACCGGGTGTGGGGGGACCTGCCGCCCGCGGGGGTCCGCAATGTCGTGCACACCTACATCACCCGGCTGCGGCGGGCGCTCGCCCGTGCCTCGGCCGATCTGGCCGAGCCGATCGGCCTGGTGCGGACCCCGGCCGGTTATCAGGTTTCGGCCGATCCGGGCGCGGTGGACCTGGTGCGGTTTCGCCGGCTGCTCAACGGCGCCCGGCGGGAGGGGCTGGGCGATCAGGAGCGCAGCACGCTGCTCCAGCAGGCGCTGCACCTGTGGCGGGGTGACGCGCTCGGCGGCATGCAGGGCGACTGGGCGGCCCGGTTGCGCGAGACGCTGCGGCAGCTGCATCACGAGGCGCTCAGTCAGTGGGCGGACGCCGAGATCCGGCTCGGGCGCCCCGGCGCGGTCCTGGCGGAACTGCGCGCCGCGCTGCTGACCGATCCGCTCTCCGAGCAGCTGTGCGAGCGTCTGATGCTGGCGCTCTATCTGGAGGGGCGCAGTGTCGACGCGCTGGAGTACTACCAGTCGATGCGCCGGCTGATCGCCAAGGAGCTCGGCACGGATCCGTCGCGGCGGCTGCAGCGGCTGTACGAGACGATCCTGCGCGGCGAGGCGGCCGAGGCCGTGTCCGTGGCGCCGTCCGAGCGCGGCGGCGAGGCGGCGGGCGGCGGCACGTTCCAGGTCCTCGCCGCGCCCCGGCCCGTCCCGCAGGTCCCGCAGGTCCCGCAGATGCTTCCGCTCGACCTTCCCGACTTCACCGGACGTGAGCGCGAACTGGACGTGATCCAGCGGACGTTGACCCAGCCCACCGATGCGCAGCCGTCCGCGGTCGTGCTGGTCGGCGGCGGCGGCGTCGGCAAGACCGCGCTGGCCGTGCGCCTGGGGCACCGGCTGCGGTCCGCCTTCCCCGACGGGCAGCTGTACGCGGCGCTGCGCGGCAGCGGCGCCCGGTCGGCGGATCCGCACGCGGTGATGGGGCGGCTGCTGCGGGTGCTGGGGACGGATCCCGACCGGTTGCCGGCCGATCCCGAGGAGCGCGCGGAGGTCTACCGGCTGGCGTTCGCCGGGCGCCGGCTGCTGCTCACCCTCGACGACGCGGCTGGTGACGAGCAGGTGCAGCCACTGCTGCCGGGCAGTGCGGACACCGCGGTGCTGATCACCAGCAGAGGCCGGCTCAGTACGCCGCTCGGGGCCCGCGTCCTGCAGCTGCCGGATCTGCCGCACGGCCACAGTGTGCGGCTGCTGGCCCGGATGCTGGGTGCGGAGCGGGTCGAGCGGGAGCCGGCCGCGGCGGCGGCGATCGCGCGGTACTGCGGCGGGCTGCCCCTCGCGCTGCGTGCCGCGGCCGTCCGGCTCAACACCCGTCCGCACTGGTCGCTGAGCCACTACGCGGAGCGGCTCAGCGACGAGGGCCGGCGGCTGGACGAGCTGGCGCACAGCTCGCTGAGCGTGCGGGCCAGTTTCACGGCGTCGTACAACGCGCTGCCCAAGGACGCCCGTGAGGCGTTGCGCTGCCTGGCCCACCTGCCGGTGCCCGAGTTCGACGCCCGGCTGGCCTGCCCGGTGCTCGGCAAGGACTTCGCGGCCGTCGAGGACGCCTGCGAGCAGCTGGTGGAGGCCCACTTTGTGAGCGTGGCCGAACCCGCGGGGGGCGGCCTGCCCACCCGTTACCGCCTCGACGGCCTGCAGCGCAGCTTCGCCCAGGAACTGGGCCCGGGCCGGACCGGCGCCCTGGACGGGGCCGTCGGTCTGTCCGTCTGACGCGGCCCACCTGGTGATACACCCGCGATCAAGACGCGCTCCAGTCCAGCGCCCATCGGGGTGTCGCAGAGTCGTCTGCGAAGCCACCTACGCGACAGGGCAGGAAGGAGTGGGACCGCAATGACGCCTCCTGACACTCCCCAGGCCGTGCTGCCGGACCTCGACAGGGCCGACACGGAACGCCGGACACCGGCGCGCGCATCCACGATGGCCGAACTGGCCGACGATCTCGCCACCCGCAGGGCGCAGGCCCACTTCGGGCACGACCCGGACGCCGACGCCCGTCATCTCTCCAAGGGCAAGCTGCTGGCCCGCCAGCGCATCGAGAAACTGCTCGACCCGGGCACGTTCACCGAGCTGGGGCTGTTCGCCGAGCACCGGGCGGTGGGCTTCGGCATGGAGGACTCGCATCCCGAGGGCGACGGCGTGATCACGGGCTGGGGCGAGGTCGACGGCCGTACGGTCTTCGTCTTCGCTCACGACGCCCGGGTGCGCGGCGGCGCGCTGGGCGCCACGTTCGCCGCGAAGATCCACCAGCTGCTCGACTTCGCCGACTCCGTCGGTGCTCCGGTCGTCGGCCTCAACGACGGCGGCGGCGCACGGATCCAGGAGGGCATCGACGCGCTGGCCGGCTTCGGCAAGCTGTTCGCCCGGAACGTGCGGGCCTCGGGCGTGGTGCCGCAGATCAGTGTCGTGCTCGGCTCCTGCGCGGGCGGCGCCGTCTACTCGCCGGCGCTGACCGACTTCACGTTCATGGTCGAGGGCATGGCCAACATGTTCATCACCGGGCCCGACGTGGTGCAGGCGGTGACCGGTGAGAAGGTCACGCACGAGGAGCTGGGCGGCGCCTACACCCACGGCACCCGTACCGGGGTGGCGAGCTTCGTGGCCCCGGACGAGGAGTTCTGCTTCGAGGGCGTACGGGAGCTGCTGTCCTACCTGCCGTCGAACAACGCCGAGACGCCGCCGTACACCAGGCCCGTGGACGATCCGGACCGGCGGTGCGAGGAACTGCTGCGGCTGGTGCCGGTCGACGGCCGGGCGCCGTACGACATCAGGACGGTCATCGGCCACCTCGTCGACGACGGCGACTACCTGGAGGTCCAGGAGAGCTGGGCGCCGAACATCGTGTGCGCGCTGGCCCGGCTGGACGGTCACCCGGTCGGCATCGTGGGCAACCAGCCCGCCGCCATGGCGGGGGTGCTGGACATCGACTCCTCGGAGAAGGCCGCCCGGTTCGTGCGCACCTGCGACGCGTTCAACATCCCGCTGGTGACGCTGGTGGACGTGCCGGGGTTCATGCCGGGCACCGACCAGGAGCACAACGCGATCATCAGGCGTGGTGCGAAGCTGCTGTACGCGTACTGCGAGGCGACCGTGCCGCGGGTGCAGGTCATCCTGCGCAAGGCGTTCGGTGGCGCGTACATCGTCATGGACTCCAAGTCGATCGGTTCCGACCTGTCGTTCGCCTGGCCGTCCAACCAGACGGCCGTGATGGGTGCCGACGGCGCGGCCAACATCATCTTCCGCCGGCAGCTGCGGGAGGCGGCGGAGCCGGAGAAGCTGCGCCGGGAGCTGATCGCCGAGTACACCGAGCAGCTGATGAACCCCTTCGTGGCCGCGCAGCGCGGCCACGTCGACGACGTCATCGATCCGGCCGACACCCGGCGGGTGCTGATCAAGTCGTTGGACATGCTGCGCACCAAGCGGGCCCGGCAGCCCGTCCGCAAGCACGGGAACGAGCCGCTGTGAGCGCGCCGGGGGCCGCCGGGCTGACGGTGGTGCGGGGCAATCCCACGCCGGAGGAGCTGGCCGGGCTGCTGGTCGTGCTCGCCGCGCTGCGCGGCGCCGGCGGCGAGGCGGATGTGCTGCCGGACCGCGGGCGCGGCTGGGGCCGGCCGGCCGGCTGGCAGCGCCCGCAGTCCGCCGCCGCGCCGGACGCGGCCGGCTGGCAGCGCACTTTCGCACCGACCCAGGAAAGGACCATTCGATGACCGGTTGGACCGGCCCCGGCGGCGACGGCACGACGACCGGCTGTCTGGCCATGTTCCCCGGACAGGGCTCGCAGCGGCCCGGTATGGCCAGGCACCTTCTGGAGAGCTATCCCTCGGCCCGGCGGCTGTTCGCCCGCGCCGACGAGATCCTGGACATGCCGCTGTCGCGGATCTGTGTGACCGGCAGTGCGCAGGAGCTGGGGCGCACCGAGATCACCCAGCCCGCGATCGCCACCACCAGCCTGGCCGTGTGGGAACTGCTGCGGTCGGCCGGCTACCGGCCGGCGGCGAACGCGGGCCACAGTCTGGGCGAGTACCCGGCGCTGGTGGCCTCCGGGGTGCTGTCCCTGGAGTCGGCCCTTGAGCTGGTGCGGCTGCGCGGCCGGCTGATGGGCGAGGTGGCCCGTGAGGTGCCCGGCGCGATGGCGGCCGTGCTGGGGCTGCCCGCGGAGGAGGTGCTGGCCGCCTGCGCCAGTGCCGCGGGCCTCGGTCTGGTGCAGGTCGCGAACTACAACGAGCCGCTGCAGACGGTGATCTCGGGGCACGCGTACGCCGTCGAGGCGGCCGGCCGGACGGCGCTGGACGCCGGCGCCGACCAGGTCGTACCACTGGACGTGGGGGCGCCCTTCCACTGCTCGCTGATGTCGGCGGTGGAGGAGGAGTTCACCCGGGCGCTCGCCGCCCACCCGTTCGCCGATCCCGTGCTGCCCGTGATCAGTTCGGTCACCGGCGGCTACGTCGGCTCGGGCGAGGAGGCCAGGGAGCTGCTGCGGCGTCAGCTGACCGGCCCGGTCCGCTGGGTCGAGGTGCTGCGCACCGCCGCCCGGCACCCGGTGGGCGCGTACACCGAAATCGGGCCCGGCCGGGTGCTCAGCGGGCTCGCCCGCCGCACCCTGGGCGAGGCCCGCACCCGCTCCACCGGGGACCCGCGCCGGCTCACGGCGCTGCACGGCGAACTGGGACCGGGGAAGTGGCAGGAGCCGGTGGCGTCCTGACGCGGTACGGGCCGCCGGCCGCACCGCCCCGGCCGGTCCATCTCCAGCAATTCTACGAAGGGTATGAGGACACATGTCGTACGACGGTAAAGACTTCGGCAGCATCGTCCAGGAGGCGGTCGCCGACGCGCTCGGCATCGATATCGAGGAGGTCGTGCCCGAGGCCACGCTGCTGGGTGATCTGGACGCCGAGTCCATCGACCTGCTCGACGTCCTGTTCCGCATCGAGAAGGCGGCGGACGTGAAGATCAAGGTCTCGGACATCGCCGAGCTGCTCCAGGGCGGGATACCCGACGAGGAGTTCGCCGACGAGGACGACATCATCAACGAGGCCGGGCTGGCCCAGCTG
Source organism: Streptomyces sp. NPDC058664 (assembly GCF_042716635.1). Classification (NCBI taxonomy): domain Bacteria; kingdom Bacillati; phylum Actinomycetota; class Actinomycetes; order Kitasatosporales; family Streptomycetaceae; genus Streptomyces; species Streptomyces sp. NPDC058664. The sequence continues at coordinate 6,182 of NZ_JBHXRW010000057.1, forward strand.
AAGAAGTCGCTGCCGCAGATCGACGTGCGGGAGCTGGCCGGCAAGCTCACGGCCGACGAGGTGCTGTCCCTGTTCACCGTGCGGAACCTGACGGATCTGGTGACCGAGCGTGCCGCCCTCGCCGCGGCCGCTGCGTGAGCGGGGCGTGGGGCGGTCGGCGGACGGCGCCGCCTCGTCACCGCCGCCGCCGCTGCGGGTGCGCACCGGCATGGACCTGGCCGAGGTGTCCCGGGTCGAGGAGCTGATGACCTCGCAGCCCGAGCTTCGCGAGCGGGTATTCACCGCGCGTGAGCTGGCCTACTGCTACCGGCGCAAGCGGGCCGGTGAGCACCTCGCCGGCCGCTGGGCCGCCAAGGAGGCGGTGCTGAAGAGCCTGGGGACCGGGCTGGGCCCGCGCATGGAATGGACGGACATCGAGGTCGTCAACGACCGTGCCGGGCGTCCCCGGGTGCGGCTGTACGGCGAGGTCGAGGCGGTCGCCCGGTCGCTCGGCATGTACTCCATCGACCTGTCCTTGAGTCACAGCGGAGGTCTGGCCGTGGCGCACGCCGTCATGGTGTGCCAGCCCGCGGCGCCGCACCCCGCACCAGCCCCCACCACGCACACGGCGGAAGGAGACGAACGGCATGAGGCCTGACGAGACGGAGGTGCCGCGATGAGCCGCAGGGTGGTCATCACCGGCGTGGGTGCCGTCACGCCGCTGGGCAACGACGCGCCGAGCACGTGGCAGGGGCTGGCCGAAGGGCGCAGCGGAGTGGGCCGGTTGACGACGATCGACACCACCGGTTTCGATGTGACGATCGCCGGTGAGGTCAAGGACTTCCGGCTGAAGGACGCCGTGCCCGGCTCGGTGGGCCTGCGTCATCTGCTGCGGCCGGGCACCTTCGGGGTGGGCGCGGCCTGGGAGGCTTTGCGTGACGCGGGGGTGGACCGGGGGACGTACGACGGCGCGGACATGGGTGTGGCCATGGGCGCGTGCGTGGACCGGCCGGATCTGCAGTGGCTGGTGGACGTGGGGGCGCTGCGCGAGCGGACCGGCCGGGACGACGCGTTCTTGCCCTACGCCCCTTCCGACGCGCTGGCCTACAGCCAGAACATCGCGGCCGCGGCGATGGCCCGGATGCTGGACGCGACCGGCCCGATGCTGGGGGTGTCCACCGCCTGCTCGGCCTCCGGGCACGCGGTCGGGGAGGCGTTTCGCACGCTGCAGGAGGGTGATGCCTCGCTCATGCTCGCGGGCGGCTACGACTCGCTGACGACCTGGCTGGACGTGCTGTGCTTCGGCCTGCTGGGGGCGTTGACGAAGGAGTACAACGACGATCCGCGGCGGGCCAGCCGTCCCTTCGACGACAAGCGCTCCGGGTTCGTCCTGGGAGAGGGCGGTGTCGTGCTGGTGCTGGAGGAGCTGGAGGCGGCCCGGGGCCGCGGGGCGCGGATCCTCGCCGAGGTCCTGGGCTACGGCACCAGTCTGAACGCCTGGCGGATGACCGACTCGCCGCCGGACGGCAGCGGCGCGATCGAGTCCATCGAGGCGTCGATCGCGGACGCCGGCCTGGAGCCGGGCGACATCGACTACGTCGTGGCGCACGGCACCAGCACCCCGGGCAACGACCTGTCGGAGACCACGGCGATCAGGAAGGTGTTCGGCGAGGACGCCGAGCGGCTGCTGATCAGCTCGCCGAAGTCGATGACCGGTCATCTGACCGCGGCGTCCGCGGCGCTGAGCCTGTTCACCGCGGTCGGGGCGATCAACCACGGGCTGGTGCCGCCGACCATCAACCAGGAGACCCCCGACCGCCGGCTCGGCCTCGACTTCGTGCCGAACACGGCACGCCGGCACCAGGTGCGGCACGCCCTGGTCAACGCGTTCGCGTTCGGCGGCACCAACGTCGGGCTGGTCGTGGGGCGCTATGAGGAGAAGCGATGACGACCCGACAGCGACACGGAGGAGCGCGATGAGCGACAGCGGACGTCAGGTCGTCATCAGTGGCATCGGCCTGCTGACCGCGCTGGGCGAGGGCCCCGAGGCCAACTGGAAGGCGCTGGTGGCCGGCGAGTGCGGGATCGGCCCGATCGGGGCGTACGACCCGGCGCCGCTGCAGACCCGGCTGGGCGGTGAGATCGCCGGCTTCGACGCCACCCGGTTCGCCACCCGGCGCCAGCTGCGGACCGTCAACCGCGGGGACCGCCTCGCGCTGGCCGCCGCCCGGCTCGCGCTCGACGACGCGGGCCTGGCGCACAAGCAGGCCGGCGGCGACGAGCTCGGCCAGCGGGCGGGCCTGTACCTCGGCGGCAACAAGTCGCTGGGCCGCATGGAGCAGCTGATCGAGGAACTGAAGGTGATCCGCCGCCCGGACGGCACGGCCGACCTGGCGCACCTGGCCCGGCACGGCGATGTCATCATGCCGCCGCTGTTCTTCGTCGAGGGGCTGCCGGCCGGCGCGGTGTTCAACATCTCGCAGACGTACGGCATCAGGGGCTCCAGCACCTTCTTCGCGGGGTACGCGGACGCCGGTGCCACCGCGATCGGGCGGGCCATGCGCGCGGTGCGGCGCGGGGACGCGGACGTGGCGATCGCCGGCGGCTACGACGACGCCACCAGCTGGTGGTCGATGACGCTGCTGGACCGGCTCGGGATCCTGACCACCCGCAACGACCTCGGGCAGGGCGCCTACCGGCCCTACGACCGGGACCGCAGCGGCGGGCTGCCCGGCGAGGGCGCCGCGCTGCTGGTGCTGGAGGAGAAGCAGGCGGCGCTGCGGCGCGGTGCGCGTATCTACGCCGAGGTGAGCGGCTACGGCGCCGGACACGACGCCCGTACGCCGCCGGCGGCGGACCCCGAGGGCCGTGGTCTGGCCCGGGCGGTGCGGCGCTCGCTGGAGGACGCCCGGCTGACCGCCGGCGATCTGGGCTACATCGCCTCGGACGGCTCCGGGACCCGGCGGGGGGACGCGAGCGAGGCGATCGCCCTGCGGAGCGTACTGGGGCCGGCCGCCTTGTCGGTGCCGGTCAGCACGCCCAAGCCGCAGACCGGGCACCTCGTCGGCGGCGGCGGCGCGCTGAACGCCGCCGTGTCCGCGCTGGCGCTGCACCACGGGGTGGTGCCCGCGACCCTCAACCTCGAGCGTCCCGACCCGGTGTGCGCCCTGGACCACGTCCGCGGCGGTGCCCGGGAGAGCAGGCCGTCGCATGCGATGGCGCTGGCCCGGGGCATCGAGGGGCAGGCCGTGGCCCTGACCCTGTCCAGGCCGGTGTGAGCGGCCGGGCGGCCCGGTCCGCGGAAGGAAGCAGAGAGATGAGCGACGTTCCTGACCGGAGTGTCGGCGTGGTGATCGCCGCGGTGGGTGCGATCACGGCGCACGGCGGTTCGGCCGAGGCCCTGTGGGAGGGGGTGCGCGCCGGGCGGGTGGCGATCTCGCCCGTGCGCCGTCTGCCCGTGGACCACTACCAGAGCACCATGGGTGGCGAGGTCACCGTGGCCTGCGCGCCCGGGTACGACTACGCGGCGGGCACCAAGGCCCGTGACCGGTCCCTCGACTTCGCGCTGACGGCCGCCGAGGAGGCCATGGCCGGGGCGGGCCTGCGGGTCGGTGGGGACATCCCGGCCGAGCGCTGGGGGGTGGCGTACGGCACCTGCCACGGCGGCTGGCGCAGTGCCGAACTCGCCCTGCGCCAGGTGCGGCAGGGCGGTGTGCCGGACTGGAACCGCTACACGTTCGTGCCGCCGCAGGCCGGTGCGGAGGCGCTGTCGGCCGCTTTCGGTCTGAAGGGGCCGGTGTTCAGTGTCAACACGGCCTGTGCCGCCAGTGCCCACGCGCTCGCCCACGCCCTGGAGGTGATCCGGTCGGGTGCGGCCGACGCGATGCTGGTGGGTGGCAGCGACGCGTTCACCGAGTCGGCGTTCGCCGGGTTCAGCAGTCTGTGGTCGCTCTCCCCGCGGCCCGCGGCCCCCTATTCCAAGGACCGGTCGGGGCTGACGCTGGGTGAGGGCGGCGGGATGCTGGTGCTGCTGTCGCGGCAGGCCGCCGAGCGTACCGGTGCCCCGGTGATCGCCGAGGTGCTCGGTTACGGGCTGTCCGCCGACGGCCACCATCCGACGGCGCCGCACCCCGAGGGTGAGGGCGCGGCCCGGGCGATCCGCTCGGCGCTGGCCGTCTCGGGGCTGGCCCCCGACGACGTGCGGTACGTCAACGGGCACGGGACGGGGACGGAGAAGAACGACTCGGCGGAGAGCAACGCGGTGCGGGCCGCGCTGGGCGGGGCCGCCGAGAAGGTCGCGCTGTCCAGCACGAAGTCGATGATCGGGCATCTGCTCGGTGCGGCCGGCGCGGTGGAGGGGATCGTCACGGTCCTGGCCCTGCGCGACCAGGTGGCGCCGCCCACCGCGTCCTTCACCGGCCCGGACCCGCAGTGCGGTCTGGACCCGGTGGCCGGGACGGGCCGTCCGATGGTGCTGGAGAGCGCGCTGTCGAACAACTTCGGGTTCGCCGGCGCGAACGCCACCCTCGCCTTCGCCCGCCCCGGCGGCCCGGGTGCGCCGGCTGCGGCCGTCGGCCCGGACGATGTGGTGGTGACCGGGTTCGGTGTGATCACCTCGGCCGGTGAGGGGGCCGAGGCGCTGTGGGAGGCGTATGCGGCGGGGCGCCGGCAGGGTGCGGTGGAGGACGGTCTGCGGGTGGCCCGGGTGGAGTTCGACCGTTCGGTGGTCGGCACCCCCCGGGAGCGGCGGCGGATGGACAAGGTCTCCCAGCTCGCCGTCGCCTCGTGCCGGGCGGCCCTGGAAGCGGCCGGGGCGGACGGTGACGCGGCGGGTCTGGCCGCGACCGGTGTGGTGCTCGGCACCGCGATCGGGCCGATGGAGAGCAGTGAGCGGTTCACCGTCCCGGTGCTGTCCGAGGGCGTGCAGGAGGCCAACCCGGCCGTGTTCACGAACACCGTGTACAACGGCGCGGCCGGTCATGTCGCCATGGCGCTGGGGACCAGGGGGCCGGCGTCGACGCTGACGTCGGGGCACGCGGCGGGGGCCGCCGCGCTGGGGGTGGCGTACGACATGCTGCGGGCCGGGCGGGTCGAGCGGGTGCTGGTGCCGGCGGTGGAGGCGTTCTCGCCGGCCACGCTGGCCGCCTACCGCAGCATCCCGTTGTTCGGTGCGGCGGCCGGGCGCCGGTACACGCTGGCCGAGGCCGGTATCGCGCTGGTGCTGGAGCGCCGGGCGAGTGCCGAGCGGCGTGGCGCGGCGGTCCACGCCGTGGTGCTGGGGCACGCGACCGCGTCGGACGCGTGCGGGATCGGCCGCTGGGACGCGTCCGGTGGCGGTGTGGAGCGGGCGATGCGCGCGGCGCTGGGCCGGGCCGGGCTCGCACCCGGTCGGGTGGGGGCGGTGTGGGCGAGTGCGGCGGGTCTGGCCGCCGTCGACCGTCCCGAACAGGCGGCCCTGGAGCGGGTGTTCGGTGCGGGCCGGGTGCGCGTCGAGGCCCCCAAGCGGGTGCTCGGCGAGCCGGTCGGCGCGGGCGCCCACCTGTCGGCGGTGTTGGCCGTCGGTGCCTGGCGCGAGGGCCGGGACCTGCGCCCGGTCCTGGTCAACAGCTCCTCCCTGGGCGGCACGCACACCTCGCTCGTCCTGTCCCCCGTCCCCCTTTCCGTAACGGAGTTCGGCCGATGACCACCACCGCGTACGACGTGAGGATCCTGTCCACCGGCGCCTATGTGCCCGGTGAGCCGCTGGACAATGCCACGCTGGAGAAGTTCGTCGGGCCGCTGCCGGACGACGTGCTCGAGGGCATCCAGGTCAAGACCCGGTACTGGATGATCGACCCGGTCACCGGCGAGCACCGGATCAACAACAGCCGGATGGCCGAGCGTGCCTCCCGGCAGGCCCTGGAGCGGGCCGGGGTGGAGCCCGGTGAGGTCGACCTGATCGTGGTGTGCACGGCGACGCCGGAGTACACCCTGCCCAATGTGGCCACCACCCTGCAGCACTACCTGGGCCTGGAGAGGGTGGCCGCGATCGAGATCCGCGGGGCCTGCGCGGGCTGGGTGCAGGCGCTGGACCTGGCCCGGCGGCAGCTGGCCGACGGCACCGCGCGCACCGCGCTGGTGGTGGGCAGCGAGGCCGGGTCGCCGGTGCTGGCGCCGCACTTCTTGGGCAAGGACCCGGCGCGGGTGCGGATGCGGGACCGCCTGATGCTGTACACGTTCGGTGACGGGGCGGGGGCCGTGGTGCTGCGGTCCGAGCCCGCGGACGGCTCCGCGCGGGAGTTCGCCTTCGTCAACGCGTGCGTGGGTGGTCTGCGCAAGCCCGGCATGGAGATCATCGGGGGCGGTACGGACGTGCCGCAGGCCGAGCAGCTGCGCCGGCGCCAGTTGATCCAGATGAAGATCGACGTGCCCGGCACCTCCACGTTCGGGCCGCGGGTGTTCGTCCGGGCGATCCAGGAGATGGCCCGTAAGGACGGCCGGGCGCTCGGGGAGTTCGACGCGATCGTGCTGCCGGAGGGCAACGCCGACTACTTCGCCGACGAGTTCGAGTCCGCCGGGCTGTCCGCCGAGGACATCGGGGCGCTCGACGGGCGGATCGTGGAGAACCTGGCCGAGGTGGGGGCCACCGGTTCGGCCGCGGTGCCGCTGTCGCTGGACGCGGGCTGGACCTCGGGGCGGATCCGGCCCGGTGACCGGATCGTGCTGCTCGGCATCGAGGCCAGCCGGTACGTGTACACCGGTCTGTCGGTGACCTGGCAGGCGCCGTTCCCTGGCTGAGCGGCCGGCCCGGCCCGCCCTCGCGCTCCCTCGCGCTTTTTCTCGTGTCATCTCACTTCGTCATCGGTTCATCTCATCTCGTCCCCGTCAAAGGGGCGCGACTTCAGGAGGCATCACGTGGCAATCGAGCACCGTACGCTGGGGAAGCCCGGTCTGGTCGTCCCGGCCCAGGGCCTGGGCTGCATGGGCATGACGTTCGGCTACGGCGAGGCGGACGCGACCGAGGCGCGGGCCACCATCGACCGGGCGCTGGAGCTCGGGGTCACCCTGCTGGACACCGCCGACATGTACGGCCCGTACAGCAACGAGGAGCTGATCGGCCGTGCCGTCGCGGGGCGCCGCGAGAAGGTGGTGCTCGCCTCCAAGGTGGGCAACGAGATCGGCCCCGACGGGAAGCTGACGTGGCGGATCAACGGCCGTCCCGAGTACATCCGCCGGTCGATCGAGGGCACGTTGCGCCGGCTGGGCACCGACCATCTCGATCTGTACTACCTGCACCGGGTCGACCCCGAGGTGCCCGTGGAGGAGAGCTTCGGCGCGCTCGCCGAACTCGTCGAGGCCGGGCTCGTGAAGCACCTGGGGATCTCCGAGGCGGGGCCGGCGACCATCCGGCGCGCCCACGCGGTGCATCCGCTGACCGCCGTGCAGACCGAGTACTCGCTGTTCACCCGGGACGTCGAGGTCAACGGGGTGCTGGAGACGGTGCGCGAGCTGGGCATCGGGTTCGTGGCCTACAGCCCGCTGGGGCGCGGTTTTCTGACCGGCACGATCCGCGACACCTCCGACATTCCCGAGGGCCTGGACTTTAGGCGTATCGCCCCGCGGTTCAAGGACGAGAACATCCGCCGCAACCTGCCGGTCGTCGACCGGCTCAGCGAGCTGGCCGCCGCGGCCGACACCACCGTGGTGCGCCTCGCGCTGGCCTGGGTGCTCTCCCGCGGTAAGGACGTCGTCGCCATCCCCGGCACCAAGCGGCGCACGTATTTGGAGGAGAACGTCTCCGCGGCCGGCCTGGAGCTGTCCGCCGACGTCCTGGCGGCGATCGACGCCATCGCCCCGTACGGCGTCACCGCCGGCAACCGCTACCCGGACGCGGAGATGGCCGCGCTGAGCCGCTGAGCCGCATCCTCTCGCGTCATCCGTTCCGAGCCCCCGGGAGAAAGCCATGTCCGCCCCCACGCCCCGCCCCGTACGCCGTGTTCTCATCGCCGGCGGCGGGATCGGCGGCATCGCCACCGCCCTGGCCCTGCAGCAGCAGGGCATCGACTCCGTCGTCTTCGAACGCGCGCCCCGGCTGCGCGACGGCGGCGCCGGACTGCACATCTGGACCAACGGCATGCTCGCCCTGGCCCACCTGGGGGTCGCCGAACAGGTCTCGGCGATCGCCCCCGCCCAGTCCGAGTGCCACTTCGCGACCTCGGCCGGCCGGCCCATCGGCATGTGGCCGGTGGGCGAGTTCGTCGAACGCTACGGGCAGCCCACCGTCGCCATCGGCCGCTCCGACCTGCACGGCATCCTGCGCGACGCCGTGACCGCGCCCGTCGTCACCGGCGCCGAGGTCACCGGGTACACCGAGCATCCCGACAAGGTGAGCCTCCACTTCGCCGACGGCACCAGCGAGGAGGGCGACCTGCTGATCGGCGCCGACGGCGTCCGCTCCGCCGTCCGCGCCCAGCTGCTCGGCCCCCAACCGCCCGACTACACCGGCTACATCGCCTGGCGCGGCCACGCCGAGATGAGCCCCGAGGAATTTACGCCCGGCACCTTCCGGGCCCTGTTCGGCCGGGGGACCCGCTTCACGTACTACGACATCGCCCCCGGCGTCGTGCACTGGATGAGTGTCGCCGACGGCCCCGCCGGCGGCCGCGACGAGGGCACGCCCGAGCAGACCCTGGACATGCTGCGCTCCCGGCACGCCGGCTGGACCGACCCGATGGTGCGGCGGATCCTGGACGCCACCGTGCCGGGAAGCATCCTGCGCGGCGACGTCCTGGACCGCAGGCCCGACCCGGTCTGGGGGCGGGGCCGGGTCACCCTGCTCGGCGACGCCGCGCACGCCATGAGCTTCAACATCGGGCAGGGTGCCTGCCAGGCCATCGAGGACGGTCTCGTCCTGGCCGGGCACCTCGCCTCGCCCGGTGCCGGCATCCCCGGGGCCCTGCGCGCCTACGAGGCCGAGCGGCAGGAGCGCACCCGGCCGATGCAGTTGCTGGCGCACCGCATCGGGGTGCTCGGCTCGCTGCGCAACCCGGCCGCCGTCTGGCTGCGCGACCGGGTGATGGGACTCACCTGGAACAAGACCTTCCAGTCCACGGAACGCGATCACGTCGCCTACGGCACGCGGTGGAACTCCGGCGCCGCCGCCGTCCGCTGAGCGCGTCCGTGCCCGCCCACGACGAGAGGACTGCTGTTGTGACCACCGCGGCCACCACCGACCTGGCGCGAACCCTGTGGGAAAGCGCCGAGGAACGAAACAAGGCGACCATCCGGCGCGTCTTCACCGAGTTCGTCAACCAGGGCGACGCCTCGGTCGTGGACGAGCTCTACCGGCCGGACATCGTCGACCACGCGGGGCTGCCCGGCGCGCCGGAGGGCGCCGAGGGCGTGAAGTACACCATCGCCGCGCTGCGGGAGGCGTTTCCCGACTTCCACGTCACCATCGAGGACATCAGCGCGCACGACGACGTGGTCGTCATCCACAACACCTGGCGCGGCACCCACCGGGGCGAACTGCTCGGCATGGCGCCCACGGGCCGTTCGTTCCTTTCCGTCGGCGTCGTCATCTGGCGGTTCGACGAGGAGGGCCGGATCGCCGAGCGCTGGGAGCACGGCGTGTCGTCCAACATGTTCGCCGCGCTCGGCATGCGGATGCTGGCGCCGCGCAAGGGCCGCCGGCGCACCGGAGAGGGCGTCCGGTCGGTGACCCGGACCGTGCCGCTCAGGTCCGGCAAGCCCGCGGCCTGGCAGCGGCTCACCGCCGAGCTGCAGGGGCCGCGCCGGCTGGAGTACGAGGCGTCCCGGCGCAGGCTGGGCATCACCGGCGAGGTGCTGCGCGTCGATCCGCGGCCCGACCAGGACCATGTGATCGTGCACTTCGAGACCGCGGACGTGGAGCGGACCAGGAAGCGCTGGGCGGAGTCGGAGCACCCCTTCGACCAGTGGCTGCGCGAGCAGATCCTCGACATCCACGGCGAGGATCCCTGGATGGGGCCCGCCACCTCCTACGAGTCGGCCGGTCTGGCCTGGACGGCGCCGCCGCGGCTCACCCCGCACCGGCCCGACGGATCGGGCTGAGCCGCGCACCGTCTGCCGACCGGTGTTCCAGCCGTCCTCCAGGTCCGGTCGGCACACTGGAGTCTCCCCCCGACGACGGGCCCACGCCGTACATCCCCCGGCGGCGCGGGCCCGTCAGTTCTCTTGCCGGCGCAGCAGCGCCTCGATGTCCGGGACGAGGGCGGCGGGCTCGGGCATGCGGGCGATGGTCCGGCCCAGTTTCGCGGCGGCGGGCAGCATCCGGCCGCCGTTGACCAGTTCGGCGAGGTGGAAGCGCAGCCGCAGCATGCTGGAGGCGCCCGCCAGTTCGTCGTCGGTCAGGCAGCGGCCGATGCCCGCCCGTTCCAGGCGCTTGCCCGCCGCCCATTCCTCCTCCCCCGCCGGCAGCACCAGTTGGGAGACTCCGTAGCGGGCGGCCGCGTACACGGTCCCCTCGTCCCCGCCGTGCACGACGACGACGCTGCCCCGCAGCACCACGCTCCAGGGGTGGTCGTCGCCGGTCAGCACGACGAGCTGCAGGCCGAGGCTCTCGACGCCTTCGGCGACACGGCGGAAGAGCCGTGCGCGGCGCCGGTCCTCGGGCCGGGTGCCGGTCGGCATCCCGGTGATGCAGACGCGGGGCAGCAGGGACAGCTCGGTGAGCCAGGGCATCGGCTGTGCGGGCAGTTCGTAGGCGTCGCAGCGCACCTGCCAGGCATCGGGCTCCGGCTGTTCCCGCAGCAGCGGGGGGCAGGGGTCGATCCAGACGGTCGGCGGCGGCGACAGCGGCGGGTGGGCGTAGGGAAGGTAGCCGATGGTGGGCACCCCGGACTCGGCCGCCGTGGCGGTCGCGTCCGGGCACAGGGGATCGTGGACGACCAGGTCGGGCCGCCAGGCCCGGCTGAAGTGCCGCGGGCCGGCCAGCACCGGGACCAGCCCGGCCCGGACCGCGCGGTGGCGGGCCCGGGCCGGACCGGAGAAGCGGACCTCGTGCCCGGCCGCCTGCAGTTCCCTGGCGAGCAGCACCAGGCGCAGTGCCGCCGGCATGCCGAGGCCCGCCGAGAAGAGCACACGCACAGTTCCTCCCTGGGCCGTTACCTGGCGAAGCGGTCGAGCACCCGCCCGGTGCCGGTGTCGGCGTCCAGCGCCGGGTCGCTTCCGAGGACGGCCCGCTGCAGGTGCTGCAGCCGCTGCGAGGGTTCGATGCCCAGCTCCTCCACGAGACGGGTCCGCAGGTTCTGGAAGACGTCCAGCGCCGCGGAGGGCCGTCCTGCCCGGTAGAAGGCCACCATGGACTGGGCGTGCAGTCCTTCGTGCAGCGGGTGGCGGGCGGCGAGCGCGGTGAGCTCGGTGAGCAGTTCGCCGTGCCGGCCGAGCCGGAGCTCGACGTCGATGCGCCGCTCCAGCACCCCCAGGCGGCTCTCCTCCAGCCGCATCGTCTCGATCTCGAGCAGCGGGCCGGTGCGTACGTCGACCAGGGCCGGGCCCCGCCACAGGCCGAGGGCCTCCCGGAACAGCTCCGCGGCCCGGTGGTGCTCGCCGCGGTCGAAGGCGCGCTGGCCCAGGGAGGACAGCCTGTCGTGCTCGTGCGCGTCGATGCTGCCCGGCTCGGTGTGCAGGAGGTATCCCCCGTGCCGGGTCAGCAGCAGTTCCTTGGAGCCGCCCGGCTCTCCGTCCAGCGCCTTCTCCATGCAGCGCCGGAGCTGGAGGATGTAGGTCTGCAGCGTGGTGAGCGCGCTGCGCGGTGGGGCGTCGCCCCAGATCTCCTCCATCAGTGCGGAAACCGGCAGGACCTGGTTGGCGTAGATGGCGAGCAGCGCCAGGATCTGCCGCGGCTTCGCCGCTGTGGGCAGGATCGGAACGCCCTTCAGTTCCGCGTCCAACGACCCCAGAACAGAGATTCGCATGCGGCCCCCTTATGTCTCTGTCATCGAACCCCGAACCTCCCACGCGGCCGCGTCGCGCGGACAGTGCGTCGCTCCCGCTCGTCCGGGTGTCTTCGTCCTGGTCGGGGGGTGACCGATTCATGGGCCCCGCGGGAGCGCCCCGGTCATGGCGACAGGCCCCGCCCGCCTTGCGGCGCGCGGGGCCTGTCGCTGTGGCCGGGAGGGGAGGCGGGGGCCGGGCCCGCGGTGGGTCTCAGTCTCCGGTGAGCACCGGGCGGCCGTAGCGCGCCAGGCAGTCCTCGTACGCCGGCAGGAGGCTTTTCGCCAGGGCCTCCGCGGCGGTGGGCGCGGCCAGGTCCTCGTCGGACATCACCGGCGCCTCGGTGAGCCCCCACGGCAGGGCCAGGGCGGGGTCGAGCGCGCTGACCGTGTAGCCGGCGCCGGGGGTGTCCGGCCGGGAGCTGTGGCAGGCGATGACCGTGTCGTCCTCGAGCGCGAGCCAGGCGTGGCCGAGGCCTTCGGAGACGAACACGGCGGACGCGTTGCGGTGGTCCAGCCAGAGCGTCTCGTGCCGGCCGTACTCCGGGGATCCGACCCGCAGGTCCACCACGACGTGGACGCTGGAGCCCCGCACGCAGCCGAACAGCCGGGCCCGGCCGTCCTCGCCGGCGGTGCCGTGGATGCCCCGCAGGACCAGGCGCCGCGCCACCGACAGGTCGCTGTGGCGGATCGCGAAGGGCCGTCCGACCGCGGTCTCGACCTCGTCCTGACGGAACGTCTCGTAGCGGGCCACGACCTCGTCCCCGACGGCCCGGGGCGACAGCAGGAACGCGCCCGGCAGGGCGAGTTCGCTGATTTCCAGGCTGCGGCGTTCCATGGGCACGACGGTAGCCGCCGCTGCTCAAGACCGGCTGGAGCAGCACCGATGCGCGGCCCCGGGGGGCGTGGGGGCGTGGGCGGCGGCTGCGGTGCCGGCCGTTCGGCCCTGCCGGCGCGGTCCCCCGGGGCGGTGCGGGCCCGGGGTGGGGCGGGCCTAGGCCGGGGCGGCCGCCGGGTCGACGCCCAGCTGCCGGAAGAGGTCGTCCATGTTCAGCTGGTCCCAGTGCTCGGCGAGCAGCCCGTCGGCCACCCTCCAGATGTCGATGGACTGGAAGTTCACCGGCCGTCCGCTGGCCGGTATGCCGAGGAACGTGCCCTGGTGGGTCGCGCTGTACTCCAGGCGCGCGGCCACCCGGTCGCCTTCCGCGATGACGTCGTGCAGCACGGCCTTCAGGTCGGGGAAGGCGGTGAACACCTGGTTCCAGAAGGCCCGGTTGGCCTCGAGGCCGTCGGCCACCCCCGGGTTGTGGTCGATGTGTCCGGGCGCCGTGTGCTCCTCCATCGTGCTGACGTCATGGTTGTTGATCATGTCGACGAAGCTCTGGATGAGAGCGTGGTGGTTGTCGGTCATGCCGGCCTCTCTCGGCTGGGGGTCAGAAGGGAACGTGCGGTCGGAGCATCACGGCCGGCGGTCGAGCCGCTCTGGAGCACGTCCGCCGCCGGCGGCTCGAGCGGAATGCGAGTGCTCCGGGGTCAAGCTGGAGCAATCCCGGTGCTCCGCGCCGGTGATCCCCACGAAAGGAACACGCCCATGACCTCGTCCGTGCACGGCCGGTCCCCGGCGCCCGGCAGCGACTTCGGGTTCGGCGGGTTCGACGCCCAGGAGATGGTGATCGTCCACCGTGCCTTCCGGCGGGAGCTGCGGCTGCTCGGCGGGATGGTCGCCGCGGTCGCCCCGGGGGACGTCGGGCGCGCCGCCGTCCTCGCCGGGCACTTCCGCGACCTGCGGGCCGGGCTGATCAACCACCACCGGGGGGAGGACGAGCTGCTGTGGCCGCTGATGCTCGCCCGGGTCGGGCTCGAACGCGAGGTCGTCGTGCGCATGGAGGCCCAGCACGAGCGGGTGGTGGAGACCCTCACCGCGGCCGACGCGCTGGTCACCCGGTGGGTGCCCGCCGCGGACGCGGAGATTCGCGACCGCCTGGTGGCCGCGCTCGAGGAGCACCGCACGGTGCTCGTCGAGCACCTCGACGACGAGGAGGCGCACCTGCTGCCCCTGGCCGAGCGGTTCCTCACCGCGCAGGAGTTCGGCGCGCTGGGCGAGCACTTCGTGCAGAACACCCCCAAGACCAAGCTGTTCACGTACTTCGGCATGGTCATGGAGGAGGCCGACGCGCGCGAGCGCGCGATCATGCTCGGCAACCTGCCGGCGCCCGTCCGCCTGGTGTGGCACCTGCTGGGGCCGTCGCTGTACGCCCGTACCATGCGCCGGATCCGCGGCACGTCCTGACCTCGGCGTCCCTCGGCGGCGCCCCGGAGGCCGCCGGCACCGGTTCCTCGCCGGGGAGCAGGTCCCGGCGGCCGGGCGGCGGCCCGCCCGCGCCGGCACCGGGCAGCAGGCCGCCCCGTTCTGCTCCCGTGTGCGGGCGCTCGCCCCCGGCCCGGGCTGTCCGCACCGCCGCCGGGCCGGGGGCGAGCGCCGCGTGGCGGGCCCCGCCCGCGCGCCGCGCGCCGCGCGCCGCATGCCGTGATCGTCCGGCACCGACGGACCCCGGGCGATCACCGGCTGCGCGAATCCTGTGGACGCCGGGATCCGCACCCTTCGTCCGTTCGGTGCTTCGGGTCAGGTCAGCCAGCAGTCGGGGGCGGGGCCGCCTCGGCCGACCGGCGGGAAGAGGACGTCGAGCTCGGCCAGCAGGGGCTCGGGCAGCGTGCACTCCAGAGCGTCGAGTGCGCCCTCGATGTGCTGCTCCGTGCGGGGCCCGATCACCACACCCGTCACACCGGGGCGGGACAGCGTCCAGGCCATGCCGACCACCGCCGGGTCCAGGCCGTGACCGGCACAGAGCTTCTCGTAGGCCTCGATGGTGTCGTGCTGCGCGTCCAGGGCCTCCCTCGCGCGGCCCTGCGCGGACTTGACGGCGGAGTCGGTCCGCAGCTTGCGGAGCACCCCGCCGAGCAGGCCGCCGTGCAACGGTGACCAGACGAAGAGACCCAGTCCGTACGCCTGGGCGGCGGGAATGACCTCGAGCTCCGTGTACCGGGTGACCAGGTTGTAGACGCACTGCTCCGTGACCAGGCCCAGGCTGTTCCTGCGCTGCGCGGCCGCCTGCGCGGACGCGATGTCCCAGCCGGCGAAGTTGGACGAGCCGACGTAGCGCACCTTGCCCTGGGCGACCAGGAGGTCCATGGCCTGCCAGACCTCGTCCCAGCCCACGGACCGGTCGAGGTGGTGCATCTGGTACACGTCGATCCAGTCCGTGCCCAGCCGCCTGAGCGATGCCTCGCAGGCCGCGACGATGTTGCGGGCCGACAGGCCGTGGTCGTTCGGGCCCTCGCCCATCGGGTCGCCCACCTTGGTGGTCAGGACGACCTGGTCGCGGCGGGCGGGGTTCTTGCCGAGCCACCGGCCGATGACCTCCTCGGTGTGGCCCTTGTGGACGCGCCAGCCGTAGATGTTGGCGGTGTCGACCAGGTTGATGCCCCGCTCCAGGGAATGGTCCAGGAGGCGGTGCGCCTCCGGCTCCTCCACCCGGCCACCGAAGTTGACGGTTCCCAGGGCCAGCCTGCTGACCCGCAGGCCGGTACGGCCCAGCTGTGTGTAGATCACGCGACCTTCTCCTCCTTCAGGGATGAACGCTTGGGCGACCGCATGCTCAGGACACCTCTGTCTCCCGGCCGCCGGAGCAGAACTGTGTCGTCAGGCGCAGGCCCTCACCGAGGGAGACCTGCGGTGTCCAGCCGGTGGCGGCCCGGAACGCGGAGGAGTCGACAATCACGCTGCGAAAGTCGCTGACCTCGGCGTACTCGGGCGGCTCCACGGAGACCACCGGCACCGGTTGTTTGCCCGTCTGCTCGGCGACCAGCGCGGAGACCTCGGTGAACACCTCCCCGAGCGGGGCCCCTCGGCCGGTGCCGATCAGCCAGCGCTTTCCCCCGAGGACGTCCATGTGCGGGAGCGCGGCCCAGAAGGCGCGGGCGGCGTCATCGACGTGGAGCAGGTCCCGGCGGACCGTTCCGTCGTGCCACATGGTCAAGGGCTCGCCGGCCACGGCGCGACGCGTCATCGTGGAGACGATGCCCTTGTCCCGGGCGGTGGACCCGGCGCTGTAGCCGTACAGCGTGGTGAGGCGCAGGCAGGCGCCGCGCACCGTTCCGGCCGCGTCGGCCGCGAGCAGCAGTCGCTCCGCCTGGAGTTTGAGCCGTTCGTAGTACCCCTTCGGCCGGTCGGGTTCGGTGCCGTCCAGGACCTCCTTGTCCGTGGAGCCGGCCGCCGTGACCGATCCGGTGAACAGGACGGTCGGGGTCGCCCGGGAGTCGGCCCGGTCGCCGAGGGCGTGCAGCAGGTCCTGCATCAGGCCCACGTGGACGCGTTCGGCGGCGGTGTCGCCGTCCGCGATGCGCCAGGTGGATGCCCCGGCGATGTACGCCAGTGCGTGGATGACGACATCGGCGCCGGCGACGGCGGCGGCCATCTGTCCGGGCTCGGTCAGATCCGCGGAGAGCACCTCGATCTCGGCACGGGCGTCGTGGGGTACGGGCACCTTCCGGCGGGAGACGGCCCGGAGCCGGACCGGGTGCTGTGCCAGCTCGCGGAACACGGCGGATCCGACGAAGCCCGCGGCGCCCAGCACCACGATGAGCGGGGAGTCCGCGCTCACCGCGCTGCCTCCGGCGTCCGGCGTCCGGGCGGGGTCCGGTTCGTGGAGCGGGCCGCCGGCCGGGGTGTTCGCTTTCACGCCCATACCTCCATGAGGGTCGGTGTGGTCCAGGGACCAGGGTTGTTGGTGTGCCGGTCCGGTCGGCCGGTGCTCGGGGTGTCCGGTGGAGCGGCGGTATGCGCCGCGGCTGCGCCGGCGGCGGGCCGGCGGCCGGGCGCAATCGGAGGGTTCCTCGTGGTGTGCCGGGCGGGGTCTGTCCCGCCGGTTGTCAGAGGAGACAGGCGGCCAGGCTCCGGGCCTCGACGTTGACGTGGTAGCCGAATCGGGTCAGCCGGTTGAGCAGACCGAGGGTGATCCACCGGTAGTTGTCCGGCGCCTTGATCTCGTGGTCCTCGGGGAGTTCGACGACCAGGTGGCGTGTGTCCGCCGCGGCGAAGCGGCCGCCGTCCTCCGACTGGACGGCGTCCAGCCGGATCCAGGATTCGGGGGCGTCGAGGTATTCCGTCAGCGGCGGGAAGTCCTGGGGGCCGCGGTGGTAGCCCGGGGAGAACTGCACGGTGGGTCCGAGTTCGAGACGGTCGGTCAGGCCGGGCTGGATCGTGGCCTGGAGCAGGAAGTGCAGTACCCCGGCCCGCCGCTGGCAGATCAGGGCCACGGCGTTTCCGGGCCGGGGCTCGAGCATGGGCTGCCACCAGGTGCCGACCTCCCGGCTCGTCGCCCGGACCGACACGCCGATGATGTCGAAGATGCGGTTGTCGCGATGGCGGATGCTGTCGTCGTCGCAGATCCATTCGTCCATGTCGTGCAGGCTGGTGCGCCTGACGTCCAGGTTGAACTTCGCTTTCTGGTCGAAGAGCCACGTCAGCGCGCCGGAGAGGTCGGCCGCCGAACACGGCGCCCGGTGCGACCGCAGGAGCTCGGCGTGGAATCCCTCGGGCTGCTCGGCGTAGGACAGCCGGTCGCCGTCGGCAGCGCCGTAGGCTATTCCGGAAAGCACGGTCCGGGCGTTCATGTTGACGCGGTTGCCCAGCAGGAGCTGGTGGCGCAGCTGGCCCAGGGTGAGCCAGGTGAAATCGTTCTCGACCGGTACGTCCTCGTCCTCGGGCACCTCGACGATCATGTTCCGGTTTCTCTTGTTCAGATACCAGAAGCCGTGCTCGGACAGGAGCTGGTCGAACAGGACACGTCGCCGCGTGTCCCGCAGGAAGTACTCCAGATACGGGGTGGCTCTGCCGCCGTGGACGCGCTGGTAGTTGCTCTGCGTCGCCTGGACGGTCGCCGCGTACTGGACGAAGGCGGTGTTCCCCGGCTCCATCTTCGCCTGCATGAGGAAATGGAGCACGCCGTCGAACCGCTTGACGATGATCCCCAGGATGCCGATCTCCGGCTGGACGATGATCGGCTGGGACCATTGCGGGACAGGGCCGAAGTCCGTCCGCACGGAGAGGCCTTCGACCGTGAAGAACTTGCCGTCCGTGCGGCTGAGCCGGTCACCGAGGTGCCAGTTGGGGAGGGTGGCCAGCGGCACCCGTTCGACCTCGTAGGAGGCGGATTCCTCCCGTTCCTTGAGGAAGGCGCCCGCGTCGGGGGTCAGCGGGGACTTCGTCACCAGCGCCGACGTCAGGAAGTCGTCGGCGCCGTTCACCTCGGGCTGCATCCTGCTACGTCCTTTCAACTGTAGGGGCCATGACGGGCGAGCCGGCTTCGCGCGGGTCGGGCGGACGGTCGGGCGAAGGCGGCCGTGTCGCAGCAGGGCGTCTCGTCGATCGGCGGGGACTTTCCGGCCGGGGTGTCCCGGTGCGCGCCGCCGTGCGGGACCGTCGCGGTCGCTTTGTCGATGCGCCGGGCGCCTTGGGCGGCGGTGTGCGCGGCGACGGCCGTCCCGGGCCGCTCTCGCACCTTCTCGCCGGGTCGCGGCGGAGCCGCGCCGGGCGGAGTGGACCCGTGCTCGCCGGTGGCCATAAAGGCTCCTTGGGACGATGGCCGGTTCGCTTCGGAACGTCACGCTAGGCCGCGCCCCTCGCGCTCCGCTGGAGCGCACCGAGGCCCGCCGCGGCCGGACACGGACGGCCGCTTCCGGCGGCCGCGGGGCCGGCCCCGCGGCGCCCGCGGCGTCCTGGACGAGCCGGGCCGTCCTCCGTGTCCTGCGGCAATCGCCCAGGCCCGCCACCGCCTCGCGGCCGCGCTCGCGGGACCTCCCGGTACGCGTCCGTGCCCCGCGCTCGTCGGTGAGCGCGGGGCACGGACGCGTACCGGGGCGGCGGGCGGGGCGGATGTGAGGCCGGTGGGGGCGCGGACGGGGCCGTCCTGTCCGCCGCCGGGGCGGCCTGCGTCCTCGGACGCGGCGGGGCCGGGGCCGGGGCCGTCGTGCGGTACCGGACACGGGCGGTCGCCGGCCCGGCCGCCGTCGCGGAGCCCGCCCGGCCGGCCGTGGCCGGGCGGGGGCCTGCGGGCGGTCAGCCGGCGAACTCGGGGAACCTGGCGACCGTATCGGCCGGCCCGGGCAGGGCCTCGATCTCCTGGGCGACCCGGCGGGCCGCCTCCCGGTAGGCGCCGTCGGTCAGCAGGATGCGCATCTCGGCCTCCACCGCCTCGGCGGTCACGTCCTCGCCGAGCAGCAGGCGGCCCGCTCCGGTCGCGCGCACCGCGGGCGCGTTGCCGAAGCCGTCGCTCTCCCGGGGCAGGATCAGCTGGGGCAGCCCGGCGGCCAGCGAGGCCAGCGTGGTGCCGTGGCCGCCGTGGTGGACGATGGCGGTGGCGTGCCGCAGTGCCTCGGGCTGCGGCACCCAGGGAAGCGCGACGACCCGGTCCGGCAGCTCCCCCAGCGCGGCCGGGTCCACCAGGGCGCTCGTCGCGACCAGGACCCGCACGTCCAGCGGCAGCAGGCCGTCGATCGCGGTGCGCAGCAGCTGTGCGGAGGTGACCACGGTGCCGAAGCTCAGGTAGACCAGGGGGCCCTGCCCCTGGGTGACGCCGGCGGGCAGCTCGCCCGGGTCGCTGAAGGAGGTGGGCCGCTGCGGGATCAGCTGGACGCCCGAGGTCAAAAACTCCTGGTTCTGCACGGCGGGAGGGCAGATCTCGATGTACGGGTTGCCCAGGGTCGGGCCTCGGCCGATCTTGTCGGCCACTCCCAGGTCGTTCGCCGTGGCGAACAGTTCCTGTGCGATCGGCGGGTTGGGCGAGACCCGGCCGATGGCGTGGCAGACGGCGGGCACGCCGGCCGCCGCGGCCGCGAAGGCGGCGCCCGGATTGAAGGATTCGTAGACGACCAGGTCCGGGCGGACGGAGTCGAGGACGGGGGTGAGATCGGCGAACACGCTGCGCGGCAGCACCGAGCCGAACGCCTTCACCGCCAGGGCCGCCAGCACCTCGGGCGGAATGTCGCTGGCCTGCGCGGCACCGCCGTTGGCCTCCAGGAACGCCTGGCCGCCGGTCGCCTCGATGAACGCCTCGGGGACGGTGAGCCCGCTGCTGACCGGCCGCAGCCGCGCCTTGTCCAGGGTCGGGTGGAACTGCTCGCTGGTGGCGAACCAGACCTCGTGCCCGGCCGCGTGTGCCGCCTGGGCGAGCGGGACCAGGGGGAAGACGTGTCCGTAGTTTCCGAGGCTGGCGAAGAGAACCTTCATGTCGCGCACGGCCTTTCTGCCGGTGGCGTGGGGAGAGATGACGTGGTGCCGCGTTCCCGCGGCCCGGCACGACGTGGTCGTGCCGGGCCGCGGGCCGGCGCAGGAGGTGTCAGCGGGCGGCCGAGGCGGCCGGTTCGGCGCTGTGCGGCTCGGCGCTGTCCGCCTCGGCGCGGTGCTGCTGCGCCGCGCCGGCGGGCCGGACGGCGAAGAGCATCACGACCGCGGCGAGCGCCATGGCCGCCGCGCCGACCCACAGGGCGGGGACGAAGCCGTCGACGAAGTTCTGGCCCGACGCGTAGCCGCCGTTGTGGGTGAAGACGCTGGTGAGGACGGTCACGCCGAGTGCCGCGCCCAGCTCGCGCATGGCCGACGTCGAGCCGGAGGCGATGCCCTGCTCGGAGACGTCGACGGAGCTCATCGTCAGGTTGATGAGCGGGGCGAAGAAGCAGGCGACGCCCACGCCGCCCAGGAGGTAGCCGGGCAGCTGCTCGACGTAGGACGAGTCGGGGCTCATCACCAGCGCCCAGTAGGCGAATCCGGCGGCGAGCATGGCGAGTCCGAAGACCGCGACGGGACGTCCGCCGATCTTGTCCGACAGGATGCCCGCGACGGGCGCGATCAGCAGCGGCATCGCCGTCCACGGCAGCATCCGCACGCCCGCCTCCGTCGGCGACATGTGCTGGATGTTCTGCATGAACTGCGTGATGAGGAAGACCACGCCGTACATGGCGAAGGCCTGCAGCAGGCCGCCGGCGTTGACGGCGCTGAAGGCCCGGTTGCGGAACATGCCCATGGGCAGCATCGGCGCGCTGCTGCGCCGCTCCCACTGGACGAACACGGCGACCAGCAGCGCGCCGGCCACCATGGGACCCAGGACCAGCGGGGCGCCCCAGCCTTCGTGGCCGTTGGCCCGGATCAGGCCGTAGACGATGCCGAGCATGCCGAGGCTGACCAGGGCGGTGCCCACGACGTCCAGGCGGTTGTTCGCGCCACGGCTCTCGGCCAGGCCGCGCCAGGCGGCCGGGACGAGCAGCAGGCCCACCGGCACGTTGATCCAGAAGATCCACTGCCAGGACAGGTTCTCCGTGATGAGTCCGCCCACCAGCGGGCCGCCCGCGATGGCCAGTCCGCCGACCGCGCTGTAGATGCCCAGGGCGGCGCCCCGCTTCGCGGCGGGCACGGCGGTGGTGAGCAGGGTGAGGGAGAGCGGCATGATGACGGCGGCGCCGGCGCCCTGGACCACGCGGGCGGCGATCAGCTCCTCGATGCCGGGGGCCAGCGCGGCCGCGGCCGACGCGGCCGTGAACAGCAGCAGACCGGCGATGAACACCCGGCGGCGGCCGAACCGGTCGCCGAGGGCGGCACCGAACATCATCAGCACGGCGAACGACAGCGTGTAGGCGTTCACCGTCCATTCCAGGTCCTCCAGGCTGCCACCGAGCTCGTCCCTGATGGTGGGCAGCGCAACGAGGACCACCAGGTTGTCGAGCCCGGCCATGAAGGTGGCGAGGGCTGTGATCAGTGTGGCCAGGCCCGGGGATCTCCCCGTCCCGGCCGCACCGCCGCCGGCGGCGACCTTGTCAGTACTCATTCAGGGTTTTCCTTCCGGTTCCACCATGGAGGGACCACGGTTTTCGTCGCGCGGTCGGTGACGAGGCGTCGGCCCGTTGCCGGCGGCGCGCGGGCGTCGCCTCGACGCTAGAGAGCCGTGCTCGAGTGCCGGTCGAGTCCCGGCCCGCGGTCCTGGGCGGCGGCGGCCTCCAGCGCTGCTCCGCCTGCGCTCGATCGGGCCGCAGCACCATCGGGCAGCGGGACTCGGGCAGGCCGTGGGCCCGCGCCGTCACCGGCGCCGCCGTGTCCGGCGTCGGCGCCGGTGCGCCGTGCGGTGACGCGCGGCCCGGCCGGTGCCGGCCCGCGGTGCGCCCCGCCGCCTTCGGTGTGGTGGCGGTGCGCGTTTCGGCGGACGGCCCGGCCGGCGTGTCCGGGCCGGGCGGCCTTCTCACGCGTGCCTTGATGCGTGGCCGGGGCGTCGCGGGAGGCCGGGCGGCCCGTCCCGACCGGGCGGCCGGCGGGCCCGGACCCGACGGCCACACCCGGCGTCCCGGGGGTCTTTGCGCTCCCGCGGACGGCCGGATTCGACCCACCCCTCGACGAAAAGGAAAGCCGAGATGAAGGGCATCATCCTCGCCGGCGGCAGCGGTACCCGGCTGCGCCCGCTGACCGGCGCGCTGTCCAAGCAGATCCTGCCGGTCTACGACAAGCCCATGATCTACTACCCGCTGTCCGTGCTGATGCTGGCCGGTGTCCGGGACATTCTGGTGATCTCCTCCAGGGACCACTCCGACAGCTTCCGCTCCCTTCTGGGAGACGGCTCCCGGCTCGGTCTGAACATCTCCTACGCCGAGCAGGACCAGCCGCGCGGCATCGCCGAGGCCCTGGTGATCGGCGCCGACTTCATCGAGGACCAGCAGGTCGCGCTGGTGCTGGGCGACAACATCTTCCACGGGCCGCGGTTCTCGCTGCTGCTGGACGACGCGCTGCGCCGGCTCGACGGCGCCGCGCTGTTCGGCTACCGGGTGCGTGATCCGCACCGTTACGGGATCGGGGAGGTCGACGCGCACGGCCGGCTGCTGTCGCTGGAGGAGAAGCCCGCCCACCCGCGCTCCAACATCGCGGTGACCGGGCTGTACCTCTACGACAGCGACGTGGTCGGGATCGCCAAGAACCTCTCCCCGTCGGCGCGCGGCGAGCTGGAGATCACCGATGTCAACCTCGCCTATCTGGCGCAGGGCCGGGCCCGGCTCACCGAGCTGGGCCGCGGCTTCGCCTGGCTGGACATGGGCACCCACGACTCGCTGCTGCAGGCGGCGCAGTACGTCCAGCTGATCGAGCAGCGGCAGGGTGAGTGGATCGCCTGTGTCGAGGAGGTGGCGCTCAACCGCGGTTTCATCACCGCCGAGCAGTGCCGGCGCCTGGGCGAGGAGATGGCGGGCACGGATTACGGTGCCTACGTCACCGAGATCGCCGCCCGTCACCGCCCCGTGCCGACCGTCCGTGTGGCCTGAGAAGGAGAACGTCCCCATGCTTGTGATCCGACCTGTTTTCCCGGCCGGCGCCCCGGTGCCCGCCGGGCCGCCCGGTACGAGGCGCGAGAACACCGGCGGCCCCGGGCGCGCCGGCCGGTACGCCGCCGCGGGGGCCGCGTCATGACCACCCGTGTCCTGGTGACCGGCGGGGCCGGGTTCATCGGCTCGCACTACGTCCGCACCGTGCTGGGCCCCGACGGTCCCGGCGATGTGGCGATCACCGTCCTGGACAAGCTGACGTACGCGGGCAATCCCGCCAACCTCGACGAGGTCCGGGCGCACCCGGACTTCTCCTTCGTGCAGGGCGACATCTGCGATCCCGAGCTGGTCGAGAAGCTGATGGCCGAGCACGCCCAGGTGGTGCACTTCGCCGCGGAGTCGCACGTCGACCGGTCGATCGACGCGGGCGCCGAGTTCGTGCGCACGAACGTGGTCGGCACGCACACGCTGGTCGACGCGGCGCACCGGGCCGGCGTCGAGGTCTTCGTGCACGTCTCCACCGACGAGGTGTACGGCTCGATCGACGAGGGTTCCTGGCCCGAGGACCATCCGCTGAGCCCCAACTCGCCGTACTCCTCCTCGAAGGCCTCCAGCGACCTGATCGCGCTGTCGTACCACCGCACCCACGGCCTGGACGTGCGGGTGACCCGCTGTTCGAACAATTACGGGCACCACCACTTCCCCGAGAAGCTCATCCCGCTGTTCGTGACCAACCTCCTGGACGGCGGGAAGGTCCCGCTGTACGGCGACGGCGGCCACGTCCGCGACTGGCTGCACATCGACGACCACGTGCAGGGCATCGAGCTGGTGCGCACCCGGGGCCGGGCGGGGGAGGTGTACAACATCGGGGGCGGCACGGAGCTGTCCAACAAGGAGCTCACCGCCCTGCTGCTCGCGGCGTGCGGCGCGACCTGGGAGGACAGCGTCGTGCACGTCGAGGACCGCAAGGGGCACGACCGGCGGTATTCGGTCGACTGCACGAAGATCCGCGAGGAGCTGGGGTACAAGCCCCGCAGGAGTTTCGAGGAGGGGCTGGCCGAAACCGTGCGGTGGTACCGCGACAACCGCGGCTGGTGGGAACCGCTCAAAGCGGCGGCCGACGGAGGTGGGAGCTCCGGTTGAGTGAGAACTTCACCCCCCACCGGTGAAGCGGACACTGTCCGTCACGTCCCTGACTGGCGAAGAATCCCGGCCATTGGAGCACCAGCCGACACCGTCAGTGAGGACCATCTCCGATGAGCCACGCCACCGTCACTCTCTCGGCGCGCATCACCGAGGCAGCTCCTGCACGTCCGCTCCTCGTGGTCGGGTATCTCGACCGCGCCTTCGGCTCCGCCGCGCTGTTCACCCTGTGCGCGGCGCAGGGCGTCGCCGCCTTCACCCTGTGCGCGGCGCAGGACACCGCCGCCTTCACCCTGTGCGCAGGACCGCCCCCCGCGAACTCCGCTCCCACGACGGCCCCCACGGCCGTCGAGGGCGATGTGGTCGCGGGGGCCTGGATATGACCTCTGAGTCGCCCCTTGCCCGCGCGTCCGGGCCGGCCGCCGGACGGGACGGCTCGACCCTGGTGGGGTTCAGGCACCATCTGCGCCCGGCGACCGTCCCCGGCGAGGCGACCTATCTGGTCTCCCGTCAGGGCGTCACCACCCTGCACGGTCTGCTCGCCGACGTCCTGGTCCCGCTGCTCGACGGCACCCGGTCGCTCGCCGAGATCCGGCGTGCCGCCGCGCCCGCGCTGACCGCCGAGGAGGCCGAGGACGGGCTGCGTCTGCTCAGCGAGGCCGGGCTGCTGCGGTTTTGCCCTCCCGCCCTGGCGGCGGCGGGCACCGATCCGGTCGCCGAGGCGTACTGGGACCTGGCCGGCCTGGACGGCGCCCGGGCCGCGGCGGGCCTGACCTGCTCCCGGCTGCGGGTCCTGCCGCTGGGCGGTGTCGATGCCGGACCGGTGCTCGCGGCGAGCGTGGAGTCGGGTCTGAGCGTGACCGACTCGGACACCGATCTCACGCTGGTGCTGTGCGACGACTACCTCTCCCCCGAGCTGGAGCGGGTCGACGCCGAGCACCGGGCGGCGGGCAGGCCGTGGCTGCTGACCCGGCTGTGCGGCTACGAACCCTGGATCGGCCCGTTCTTCCGGCCGGACGAGGGGCCCTGCTGGTCGTGTCTGGCCTACCGGCTGGAGCAGCACCGCGGGTACGAGGGGCCGCTGCAGCAGGCGCTGGGTCTGGACCGCCCGCTGGTGCGGCCGATCGCGTCGCTCTCGGCCGGGCGGGTGATGGCCGCGCAGAGCGCGGTGCTGGAGGCCGCCAAGTGGCTGGCCGGGCTGCGCTACGCCGACCAGGGCTCGGTGCGCACGGTCGACACCCTGACCCTGCGCACCCGCGTCCACACCGTGTCCCGGATCCCCCAGTGCCTCTCCTGCGGCGAGCCGGGCCTGACCCGCCGGCGGGTGCTCGCGCCGTTCGTCCCGGTGTCGCGGACCAAGGCCGGGCACGGCGGCGACCACCGGGCGCTCAGTCCCGACCAGCTGCTCAGGCGTCACGCGCACCTGGTCAGCCCGATCACCGGGATCGTGCCGCTGCTCGAACCCTCCCCCGGCGCACCGGAGTTCGCCACCACCTATGTGTCGGGGCACAACCTGGCGATGCGGGAGCGCGGTCCGGCCGGGCTGCGTTCGCAGAGCGGCGGCAAGGGCCTGACCGACACCGAGGCCCGCACCAGTGCCCTGTGCGAGGCGGTGGAGCGCTACTGCGGCACCCGGCACGGCGACGAGCCGGTCGTGGTGGACACCCTGCGCGCCCTGGGCGGGCAGGCTCTGCACCCCAACGCCTGCCAGCTGTACGCGGAGCAGCAGTTCCGCGACCGGGACCGGTGGAACCGCTCGGGCTCGCCCTTCCATCATGTGCCCGAGCCCTTCGACGAGGACCGGCCGGTGGAGTGGACTCCGGTGTGGTCGCTGACCGAGCGGCGCCAGCGGCTGCTGCCCACCTCGATGCTGTACTTCTCCTCCGCCCCCGGCGGGCCGGGGCCGTACGCCGACTCCAACGGCAACGCGGCGGGCAGCAGCCCGGAGGACGCCCTGCTGCAGGGGTTCATGGAGCTGGTGGAGCGCGACGCGGTCGCCCTGTGGTGGTACAACCGCACCCGGCAGCCCGCGGTGGACCTGGACTCCTTCCACGAGCCGTACATCGGGCGGATCCGTGAGGGGCACCAGAAGCTGGGCCGGGAGCTGTGGGCGCTGGACCTCACCTCGGACCTCGGCATTCCCGCGGTGGTGGCGGTGTCCCGGCGCACCGAGGGTGCCACGGAGGACATCGTCTTCGGTTTCGGCGCGCACTTCGACCCGGCCGTCGCGCTGCGCCGGGCGCTGACCGAGACGGGGCAGCTGCTGCCGGCCGTGAGCCGGGACCGGCCCGGCGGCGGTTACGGCATCACCGATCCTCTTCCGGTGCGCTGGTGGCGGCAGGCGACGGTGGCCAACCAGCCCTATCTGGCGCCGGATGCGGCCGTGCGGCCGCGGACTCCGGGTCACTGGGACTACGTGGTGCGCAACGATCTCCTCGACGACGTCGAGGCCATCACCGCGCTGCTGGCCGCCAGGGGCCTGGAGCTGCTCGCCCTGGACCAGACCCGGCCGGACATCGGGATGCCGGTGGTCAAGGTGATCGTGCCGGGGCTGCGGCACTTCTGGGCCCGGTACGCGCCGGGCCGGCTGTTCGACGTGCCGGTCGCGCTCGGCCGGTTGGCCGGGCCCACCGCGTACGAGGACCTCAACCCGATCCCGCTGTTCGTCTGACGCGGCCCGGTGCGGCGGTCCGCCGCCTCTCGACAGGGGCGGGCCGGCCGCACCGGAACGCCGTCGGTGACGGGGCTGTTGCGGCGGCGCGTCCGGCCCCGGGGAAAACCGCCGTACATAAGCCAACCTGCTTAGAATGAGGCCCGGTTGTTCGAATAGCCATCGAGACACGAGGGGCGAGAGATGGACAGCGCCGGTCCGGACAGATCCCCGTCATATGCCAGCCGGTCGCAGGACTACGGGAGCGTGGCCACCAGGACCGCCCGGGGTGTTCTGCTGGCCGCGCTGGGCTGTTATCTGGGCATCACCTTCCTGCATATCCTTTCCTTATCGCTCGGCCCGTACGACCTGACCCGCGCCGTGCTTTGTCTGACGCTGGTGTTCCTGCTGCAACTGGTGCATTCGGCGCCCAAGATATCCGCGGCGCGCACCCGTACCAAGATGCTCACCCTGACCGCCCAGGGGGTGCTTTCCTATCTGCCGCTGGTCTGGTTCGGGGTGTACTGGGGGGCCATGGCCGGCTTCTTCGCCGGCTCCCTGCTGCTCGTCCTGCGGCCCGCGGCGGGCTGGACGCTGTACGGGCTGACGGCGCTCAGCATGGTCGTCCCCGGCGTCCTGTACGACCGGGGGGTCATCGACACGGTGTACCTGGCCCAGACGACCGCGCTGACGGGTCTGGTCGTATACGGTCTGAGCCGTCTGACGAGCCTGGTCGACCAGTTGCACCGGGCCCGCGCCGATCTGGCCCGGCTGGCGGTCAGCAACGAGCAGTTGCGGTTCTCCCGGGACCTGCACGACCTGCTCGGGTACAGCCTGTCCGCCGTGACCCTGAAGAGCGAGCTGATCCGCCGTCTCATACCGGCCAATCCGCACCGGGCCTGCGAGGAGGTCGACGAGGTGCTCGTCATCTCCCGTCAGGCGCTGGCCGATGTGCGCCGGGTGGCGAGCGGGTACCGGGAGATGTCGCTGGGTTCCGAACTCACCTCCGCCGAGTCGGTGCTGGCCGCCGCCGACGTCTCGGTCACCGTCGACGCCCAGGACGCCATCGAGGGCCTGGGGCTGATGACGTCCACCGTGCTGGCCACGGTGCTGCGCGAGGGCGTCACCAACCTGCTGCGGCACTCCAAGGCCTCGCGCTGCTGGATCTCCGCCGGGATCGAGGACGACGTGGTGCGCCTGTCGATCGTCAACGACGGCCTGGTCGGCTCCCAGCTGCGCTCGCCGCACAGCGGCAGCGGCCTGGGCAATCTGGAGCGGCGCCTGGAGGACATCGGCGGCCGGCTGACCGCGCAGCGCCTCTTCGACGCCGCCGAGACGGACCTGTTCCGGCTCACCGCCGAGACACCGCTCCGCGAGCCCCGTCCAACGGCCCCCGCGGGGGCGTGAGCACGGGCGAACCACCGCCGCCGGGGCGGGCGGGGGACGTAACGTAGGCAGCCTCGGCACCGGCTCTCTCGCCGGTGGGGCGGCGAAGGCGCCGGGCAGGATCCGGCAAGGTTCTCGTAGGGGAAAGAACGGTGGACGGCGACGATGATTCGGATCCTGCTGGCCGAAGACATGCACATGGTCCGCGGCGCGCTGGTGGCTCTGCTCGATCTGGAGGACGACCTGGCGGTGGTCGCCGAGACCGAGCGCGGCGACCAGATCCTGGGCCTGGCACGCGAGCACCGGCCGGACGTGGCCGTCATCGACATCGACCTGCCCGGTCTGGACGGGCTCAGCGCGGCCGAGCTGCTGCACGAGCGTCTTCCCGCGTGCAGGACGTTGATCCTCACCAGTCTCGGCCGGCCCGGCACGCTGCGCCGGGCGATGTCCGCGCACGTCTCGGGTTTCCTCCTCAAGGACGCGCCGCCCGGCGACCTCGCCCAGGCCGTGCGCCGGGTCGTCGCCGGCCAGCGGGTGATCGACCCGCAGCTGGCCCTGGCCGCCTGGGGCGGCACCGAGAGCCCGCTGACCATACGGGAGACCGAGGTGCTGCGCATGGCCGCGCAGGGTTCGGAGCCGCAGGAGATGGCCGCGCAGCTGCGCCTGTCGGTGGGCACCGTCCGCAACTACCTCACCACGGTCGTCACCAAGCTGAACGCGCGCAACCGGGTCGACGCCATCCGCATCGCCCGCGAGTCGGGCTGGCTGCTGTGAGCGGTCAGCCCGCGGTCACCGTCATGCCGGCCCCCGCCAGGTGACCGAGGATCGACAGGGTCAGTTCGGCGGGCAGCGGGGCCACGTCGACCAGGGCGTCCGGTGCCGTGGGCCAGGCCAGCAGGGACACCACCCACATCGCCTCGGGGCGGTGGATCAGCACCCGGTGCTCCAGGGCGCGGCACTCCAGCAGGAACGCGTTGCCCTGCACCGTGATCGTCACGTCGGGCCGCAGCCGCACCCTGCGCTGCGAGGGCACCCGGGCCAGGGTGAAGCGGGCGGTGCGGCCGGCCGGCACCACCGACAGCACCGGGCCCCTGAGGTCTTCCAGGGACAGCGTTCTGATCACCAGGTGGGAGATCTCGCGGAGCACCGACAGCATCACCGTGTAGCTGTCCTGCCCGGCGGCGGCCCCGTCCTTGGGCTGCAGCAGGTTCGCGAGCCGGACGGGGCCCAGTTCCATCCGGTGCAGCGCCTCGGCCACCACGGTGGTGGGGGCCTCGATCCGCTCGGTTCCCTGCGGACCGCTGAGCACCAGCGCCTGGCCCTCCTCGTCCCACCCGACCGCCGTGTCCTCGCGCAGGGACCACAAGTGGTGCAGGCGCAGGGGGGAGTCTTCCGGGGGTGGAATCACGAACAGCACACCTCCTCGGGCTACGGGAGCCGACCGAAAGGCTGGCTCCTCCCCCGCGGACACGCTCGAGGCACCAGTATGAACGCGCTTGCCGTGTTTCCAGTAGCGAAGGACTCACACCGAAAACGTGAGGAAATCATGGGGCCCGGCCGCGTCCGCCGAAGCCGCCCGCGGCACCGCGCTTCGGGGCCCTGGGGCGGTTTGCGGGAGACCGCACCGGGCGCGGGAGCGGGGCACGGCGGACGCGGCGGTGCGGCGGCGGTGCGGCGCCCGGACCGCGCGGCCGCGGGCGGGCCGGCGGGCCCGCGCGCCCCTTTGGCCGTTGGTTCATCGGCGAGGGGCCGGGGCCGGCAGGGTGTGCCGGGGGCGGTCGTCCGGTCCGGGGCGGGGGCGTCGGCGCGGGGGCGGGGGGTTGTTAGGCGGCGGCCCTGGTCCGGGCGGGGTGTGCGGGGGCGCCGGCCGGGTCGTCCCCGGTGGAGTGCAGGCATTCCTCGAAGAAGGCCAGGGCGCGCAGGTGGTAGCTGCGGGCGGCGCGGCCGAGGCTGATGTTGTGGCCCGTGCCGGGCTGGCGCTCGACGCGCAGCAGGGGGGTGCCGGTCAGCCGGGAGGCCAGGTCGGCGATGTCCGGCTCGTCGTGCAGCCACCAGGCCTCGTGCTCGGCGAACGTCAGCCGCAGCGGGATGCCGATCCGTGGGGCCAGCTCGTCGAACTTCTGGGGCCACAGGGGTACTTCGGCGGCCTCGCGGTCGGGGACGGGGGCGACCAGGTTCTCGGCCGCGCGGAAGGTGCCCGGCGGGTAGAGGCCCAGCGGGCCCCAGTTGCGCTCCCACTCCAGGTGGCGGCGCAGCCGGCGGTGTTCGGCCGGGGCGATGCCGTAGCGGTGGCCGACGCCGGAGGCGTCCAGGGCGAGCAGGCCGGGGGTGCGCGCGGCGGTGGTGAGGGCGAGTTTGCCGCCGTAGGAGTGGGCCAGCAGGAAGAAGCCCGTGCCGACGGTGTGCCGGCCGGCGAACGCGTCGAGCGCCGCGGACAGCACGGCGGACTGTTCGTCGAGGGTCAGGCCGGCGGGCGCCTGGGCGGCGGAGTGGCCGTAGCCGGGCCGGTCCAGGGCCAGGACGGTGAAGCCGAGCCGGGCGCCCAGGGTGAGCAGGGACAGATCGGCGTGGGCCTGCCCGTCGAAGTAGCCGGCGCGCATGCCGCCGCCGTGCACGGCCAGGACGGTCGCCCGCGGCGGGCCGTCGGGCGGCTCGGCCAGCAGACCGGACAGGGTCAGGCCGGCGGCGTCGAGGAGGAGCGGGCGCACGCCGGGCGAGTGGGTCGGCGGCGGGGCCGTGCGGTCCGTCCTGGACACGCTCATGGGTGGTGGTCCTTGTCGGTCGGCGGCGGGGACGGGCCGGGGGCCGGGGCGCGCGGGTGGGCGCCCCGGCCCCTTCGGGC
This sequence comes from Streptomyces sp. NPDC058664, assembly GCF_042716635.1. Taxonomy (NCBI): domain Bacteria; kingdom Bacillati; phylum Actinomycetota; class Actinomycetes; order Kitasatosporales; family Streptomycetaceae; genus Streptomyces; species Streptomyces sp. NPDC058664. The sequence continues at coordinate 37,488 of NZ_JBHXRW010000057.1, forward strand.
TCAGGCGAGCTGGCGGGCGAAGGTGGCCATGTCGAAGTAGAGGGTCTCGTCGATCAGGACGTCGCCGTCGAAGTGGAAGAAGACCGCCACCGGGGCCTCGACGGTCTTGCCGCGGTTGGGTATGCCGCGCCAGTCCGCCTCCTGCTTGGCGCGCATCTGCGCCTCCAGGATCACCGCGGTCGGCGTGTGGTGGACGTGGAACAGCTCGTGCTCGGGGTGGGGGAAGGCCTTCTGCAGTTCGGCGAAGTAGCCCTGCTTGATGGCCTGTTCGCCGACGAACGGGCTCTCCTCGTACGCCATGACACGGTAGACGCCGCCGCGCGGGAAGGTGGCGAGCACGCCGTCGATGTCCCAGGCGGACTCGGCGATGGTGTGCTCCGCGACGACCGCCTCGCGCTTCTTGCGCAGCTCGGCGTCGGGCTGCGGGAGATCCGCGCCAGGCAGCTTGAACTCGTGCGACTCGGAGGACATGCGGACTCCTTCAGACTGCGGCCGGTTCGGTTCGGCTGGCCGGTTCCGTTCGGTTCGAAAGGTGACGCTAGGGCGGTTGCCTCGGCTGTCCCTCGCAGCTGGCTGGAGCGCGCCGGCGGACGCCGGCGAGGGGGGCGCGGGCCTGCCGGCCCGGGCGGCGGCCGGGTGCGGCAGGGCGCGGACCTGCCCGTACACCGCCGCTCAAGACGCGCTCCAGTCCCGCGCCCATCGCGGTGTCCCAGGGTTGGCCCCAAGGCCCCGCAGCGACACGGCGGTACGGCGGTACGGCCCGCCGCCGTCGCTCAACTGACAAGGGAGACGCTATGGAACGTCCGCGTCCTTCGGCGGACAACCTCTACGGGCTGCTGATGGGGCCCGTGGCCCTCGCCGCGGACAAGCCGGCGGTGGTGGAGGCGGACGAGAACGGGGTTCTCCGCGAGGTCTCCTACCGCGACCTGGATCTTCTGGCGCAGCGGTACGCGGCCGTGCTGGACACTCTGGGCCTCGATGTCGGTGACCGGGTGGTCGTCGAGGCGGACACCTCGGCGGCGTCGGTGGCCCTGCTGCTGGCCTGCTCGATGCTGGGCCTGCCGTTCGTGACGGTGAGCCCGCAGACCCCGAACGCCCGCCTGCGGTCGATCGTGAGCTCGGTCGAGCCCGCGCTGCATGCCCGGGCCGGCCATCTGGCGCGCCGGGAGCCGGTGGGGGCGCAGGGCAGTGCGCGCTTCGGCCCGGGCGGGCTGGTGGTGGAGCGCCGGCCGGTGCGCCGGGTGCGCCGGCGGCGCGAGGTGCTGGCCACCGACACCGCGTACATCGTCTTCACCTCCGGGTCGACGGGCCGCCCCAAGGGCGTGGTGATGAGCCACCGGGCGATCGTGACGTTCCTGCGCGCGATGCTGCAGGACGGTCTGGCCGGGCCCGGCGACCGGGTGGCCGCCACCTCGCCGCTGCAGTTCGACTTCGCGCTGTTCGGGATCGGCGTGGCGCTCAGCAGTGGCGCCACCCTCGTCCCGGTGCGGCGGGAGGATCTCGGCTCGCCGCGGCGGATGGTCGGCTTCCTGCGTGCCGCCCGGGTCACCCAGGTGCACGGCGTTCCCTCGCTGTGGCGGCCGGTCCTGCGCCACGACCCGGAACTCCTGCGGGAGCTGGAGGATCTGCGGTCGGTGGTCTTCGCCGGGGAGGAGTTCCCGATCCCCGAACTGCGCCGGCTGCAGGAGATGCTCCCCGGCGTCCGCGTCGTCAACGGCTACGGTGCGACGGAGTCGATGGCCGCCTCGTTCACCGAGGTCCCCCGTCCGCTGCCGGCCGGGCAGGAACGGCTGTCGATCGGCCGCGCCCACGCCGGCGCCGAGATGACCCTGGTGGACGGGCTGGGCGAGGTGGTCACCCGGCCGGGCCAGGTCGGGGAGATCTATCTGCGCAGCCCGGCGCTGTTCACCGGCTACTGGAACGACCCCGAGGCCACGGCCGCGGTGCTGGTGCCCGACCCGGTCGATCCGCGGCACGGGCAGAAGGTGCTGCGCACCGGCGACCTGGCCCGGCTGGACGCGGCAGGTGACCTCTGCTTCGTGGGCCGGTCCGACCACCAGGTGCAGATCCACGGCAACCGGGTGGAACTGGGGGACGTGGAGGGCACGCTGACCCGTCTTCCGGCCGTGACGGCGGCGGCGGCCGTCCTGGTGCCGCGTGCCGGCGACCACGTGCTGATGGCGGCCGTCGTCCTGGACGGGCCCGGGGCGCGGCTGGACGTCCGTGCGGCGCTCGCGTTCTGCGCGCGCGAACTGCCCGGCTACATGGTGCCCCGCTCGATCCACCTCGTCGCGGAGCTTCCGCTGACCGAGAACGGCAAGGTCGATCGCGCCTCGCTCACGCACACGCTGGTCTCCTCCCGGGGGACATCGGACCTACGACACGCTACGAACGCTTAGGAGCCTTCACGTGACTTACACCTTGTCCATCGGCCGGCGGGTGCGGCTGAGCGACGTCGAGTCGACCGCGGTCGCGGCCGACCCGGTAGCCATCGACGACACGGTCCGCGCCCGCGTCCAGGCCTCGCGGCGCACGCTGGAGAAGTTCGTCGCGGAGGAACGGGTCATCTACGGCGTCAACACCAGCATGGGCGGGTTCGTCAACTACCTGGTGCCCGTCACCATGGCCCGCCAGCTGCAGGAGAACCTGCTCAACGCGGTGGCGACCAACGTGGGCGACCATCTCGACGACACCACGGTCCGCGCCATCATGACGTCCCGCATCGTGTCGCTGTCGCGCGGCAACTCGGCCATCTCACTGGCGAACCTGGACAAGCTGATCGCGGTACGCAACTCCGGTGTCGTGCCGTGCGTGCCGGAGAAGGGGTCGCTGGGCACCAGCGGCGACCTGGGGCCGCTGGCCGCGATCGCCCTGGTGTGCATAGGCCAGGGCAAGGCGCGGCTGGACGGTGAGGTGCTGCCCGGCGGCGAGGCGCTGCGGCGGGCGGGCATCGAGCCGATGGAGCTCAGCTTCAAGGAGGGCCTGGCGCTGATCAACGGCACCTCCGGCATGGTGGGTCTGGGCAGCCTCACCATCGCGCGGGCCCGGCGGCTGCTGCAGTCCTACCTGCTGGTGTCGGCGCTGTCGGTGGAGGCCCTGGCCGGCAAGACCAAGCCGTTCGACCCGCGGGTCCACGCGCTCAAGCCGCACCCGGGGCAGCAGGCGGTCGCCCGGTTCCTGTGGGACACCCTGGCCGACTCCACCCTGGCGGTCGACGAACTGGACACCGAGCACCTTTTGTCGGGCGAGATGGGCGACCGTGCGAAGGCGGGGTCGCAGTCCATCGAGGACGCCTACTCCATCCGGTGCACCCCGCAGATCCTGGGGCCGGTCGTGGACAGCCTCGCCTCGATCGAGCAGGTCGTCGAGGACGAGCTGAACTCCTCCAACGACAACCCGCTGATCGACCCCGACGAGGCGGAGGTGTTCCACAACGGGCACTTCCACGGGCAGTACGTGGCCATGGCGATGGACCACCTGGCGATCGCGCTGACCACGCTGATGAACCTGTCCAACCGCCGGGTCGACCGGTATCTCGACAAGAGCAACAGCGAGGGGCTCCCGGCGTTCTTGTGCCAGGAGGACCCGGGCCTGCGCCTGGGGCTGATGGGCGGCCAGTTCATGACCGCCTCGCTGACCGCGGAGACCCGGGCGAAGTGCATGCCCATCTCCATCCAGTCGCTCAGTTCCACCGGCGACTTCCAGGACATCGTGTCCTTCGGGTTCGTCGCGGCCCGGCGCGCCGCGGAGGTCCTGGACAACGTCGCCCACGTGGTCGCCTTCGAGCTGCTGTGCGCCTGCCAGGCCGTCGACATCCGGGGCACGCAAGGCCTGTCGCCCGCGACCCGGCGGCTCTACGAGCAGGTGCGTGAGGTGGTCCCGTACCTCGACCACGACGTGACGATCACCGACTACGTGGAAGAGCTCGCGCGGCGCCTGGTCACCGAACCGGGCCTGGGCTGAGGAGCGCCGTGGCCGCCTCCTCGCAGACAGCGAAGGTGTTCGACGCGCTGGGGTGCCCGCCGCTGAGCGAGCGGAGTCCCGAGGGCATCCGGGTCACGGTGCGGCTGCCCGTGGAGCGGGCCGCCGCGCAGATGGCCGGCCACTATCCGGGCTTCCCGATCCTGCCGGGGGTTTTGCTGATCGACTGTGTGCGCCAGGCGGCCGGCTTCGCGGTGGGCGGCGAGCTCCGGCTGTGCCGCATCGACCGCGCCCGCTTCGCCCGCCCGCTGTTCCCGGGCGACGAACTCGACCTCTCCCTGCTGGTGAGTGACCTGGCCGACGGCCGGGTCGGGGTGCGGGCCCGGGGGGCGCGCGGCGACGGCCGGACGGCGGCGGAGCTGTCGCTCACGCTCGAGGCGGTGGCGGCCGGTGCTTGACCACAGCCAGGTACGCGACCGGCTGCGCCAGCGCCCTCCCATGCTCCTGCTGGACACGGTACGGGAGTTCACGCCGCCCGACGCGCTCGTCGCCACCAAGGCGATCACCGGCGGGGAGGACTGCTACCGGGAGGTGGCGGAGCACAGCGGCATCGACCACTTCGCCTATCCGCCGGTGCTGCTGCTCGAATCGTTCGGTCAGGCCGTCTCCCTGCTGTGGTCGCTGGCCGGGCTCGGCCCGCCGGACGAGATCCCGCTGATGGTCGGCATCCGCGACCTGGCCTACGGCGTACCGGCCGTGCCCGGCGACGTGCTGGAACACCACGTACGGCTCGCTCACCGTTCCGGCGCGGTCGGTGAGTTCACCGGGGAGACCCGGGCGGCCGGCCGGACGGTGCTGACCGTGGGCTCGGTCCTCGTCGTCTCGCGCCCTTCCGCAAGCCTGCTTCCCGCCGCACCACCACCGCATCAAGGATAAGGACGGCAGATGAACGACACCGACCACTCGATCTCCCCGGTCCGCGCGATCGTGGCGGAGATCCTGGCGCTGGGTCCGGACGAGGTCGACGACACCGCGGACCTCTTCGACCACTACCAGGCCGATTCGCTCAACCTCATCGAGATCGTCGCGCGGGTGGAGAAGGAGTACCGGGTGGTGCTGCCCCTGGACGAACTGCCGCAGGCGCGCACCATCGCCGCCCTGCACGGCCTGCTGGCCCGGCAGGCGGCCTGATCGGCCGCAGTGGCCTTTTTCCGGAAGATCAGGAGGAGCCAGCCAGTGACGACCCCGACCAGTCGGACGACCGAGCCGGGCGCTCGCGCCGTGCGTGCCGTGCGCGGCGCGGCCCAGGTCGCCTTCGACGACCCCGTCCGCATCGAACAGACCACCCTCGAGCTCCTCGGCGAGATCCTGCGGCGCAACGACCTGAGCGACGCGGACCTGATCAGCATCGTCTTCACCACCACCCACGACCTGCGCTCCGCCTTTCCGGCGGCCGCGGCCCGGAAGCTGGGCCTGATCGACGTACCGCTGCTGTGCACCGCCGAGATCGCGGTCCCGGGCTCCCTGGAGCGGGTCGTGCGGATCCTGGCGCATGTGCACACCGCGCGGTCCCGCGACGCCATGCACCACGTCTATCTCGGTGCCGCGGCGGCGCTGCGCCCCGACCTGGGCGCCCCGCCCCCGGGAAGAACTGACTCCCCGCTGCCCCAAGGAGCATGATCATGTCCGTGATGCCTGTCGCCCCGCCCGTTCGTGACCGCGGCCCGCGGCCGCCGGTGGCCCCCGCCGTTTGGGGCCGGACCGTCGCCGCGGAGCAGCAGCCCGTGTGGGCGGACCCGGGGCGCGCGGCCGCCGTGCGGGCGGAGCTCGCCGCCCGGCCCGGCCTGGTGGGCTGGGAGGAGGTGCAGATGCTGCGCCTGCTGATGGCCGAGGCGGCCGCCGGCACCTACCAGATCATCCAGGCCGGGGACTGCGCGGAGGACCCCGCCGAGTGCGGGCCGCAGGCGGTGAACCGCAAGATCGGTCTGATCGACGCGCTGGCCGGGGTCATGAAGATCAACACCGGCAGGCCGGTCATCCGGATCGGCCGGATGGCCGGACAGTTCGCCAAGCCGCGCAGCTCCCCCACCGAGGTCGTCGACGGGCGTGAACTGCCGGTCTACCGCGGCCATCTGGTCAACGGGCCCGGCGCCACGGCCGAGGAGCGCCGGGCCGATGCCGAGCGGATGCTCGCCTGCTACGCGGCGGCGGACCGGGCCACCACCCTGCTGCGCCAGCGCACCGGTGCCTGGATGCCGCCGACCGGGGCACCGGTGTGGACCAGTCACGAGGCGCTGGTGCTGGACTACGAGCGGCCGTTGCTGCGCCGCACGGCGGGCGGCCGGCGCTATCTGTCCTCCACCCACCTGCCCTGGATCGGCGAACGCACCCGGGAGGTGGAGGGCTCCCACGTCGAACTGCTCGCGTCGGTCGCCAACCCGGTGGCCTGCAAGGTCGGTCCCGCCATGGCCCCGGCGGACCTGGTGGAGCTGTGCGCCCGGCTCGATCCGGGCCGGGAGCCCGGCCGTCTGACGCTGATCGCCCGCATGGGGGCCGGGCAGGTCGCCGCACGGCTGCCGGCGCTGGTCGGGGCCGTGCGGGAGGCCGGGCACCCGGTGGCCTGGCTGTGCGACCCGATGCACGGCAACACGGTCAAGACGCCCGCCGGGTTGAAGACCCGGTCGGTGCAGACCCTGATCGAGGAGGTGGTGGCCTTCCAGCAGGCGGTCGCCACGGCCGGCGGGGTCGCGGCCGGCCTGCATCTGGAGACCACGCCGGACGACGTGACCGAATGCGTCTGGAGCCAGGACCAAAGCGCCGACGTCCACCGGCGCTACACCACGCTGTGCGACCCGCGGCTCAACCCCCGGCAGGCCGTCGCCGTCGCCGGGGCCTGGAGTGCTCTTTGACCGGCCGGGCCGGAGGGGTGCGCTGATGTCCATCGCCTATCTGGGCCCGTCCGGCTCGTTCACCGAAGCCGCTCTGCGCGGGCTGGACGTCCCGCACGGGGCGGCGGTGCCGTACCCCAGTGTCCGCCAGGCGCTGGAGGCGGTGCGCCGCGGCGAGGCGGCGGCCGGTGTCGTGCCGTGGGAGAACTCGGTCGAAGGGTCGGTCACCGAGTCCGTCGACGCGCTGGCCGCCGGACGGGATCTGGTCATCGTCGGCGAGACGCTGCTGCGGGTGCAGTTCGCGCTCGCCGTCGCCCCGGCCGGCACCCTGGCCTCCGTCCGCCAGGTGCTGACCCATCCGGTCGCGCACGCGCAGTGCCGCGGCTGGCTCGACGCCCATCTGCCGCGGGCCGAGGCGCTCACCGCGGCCTCCACCGCGCAGGCCGCGCAGAAGGTCGGCGCCGCGGCCGTGCCCGGCCTGGCGGCCATCGCCGCGCCGGACACGCTGCGGCGCTACGGGCTGGAGATCGTCGCGTCCGACATCGGCGACCGGCGGGACGCGGTGACCCGCTTCGTGAAGGTCGCCCGGCCCCTGGCCGGCTCCGCGCCCACCGGTGTCGACCGCACCAGCCTGGTGGTTCCGCTGGCCGGCCAGATGCAGCACCTGCACACGGTGCTTGAGGAGTTCACCCGCGCCCGCGTGCCGCTGACGGCGGTGCTGTCCCGGCCCGGCGGTTTCGGCCTGGGCTCCTACTCCTTCCTGCTGGAATGCGAGGGGCACCGGGACGACCCGGCCGTCGGCCTCGTCGTCGCCGCCCTCGCCCGGCGCCACGCCGCGTTCGTCCTGGGCAGTTATCCCCGGGCCGATCCGGTCCGGCCGGCCGTCTCGGCGTGAGCCCGCTCGGCGTGAGCCCGCGGGCCGCCCGTTGCGGCCGGTCCCCTGCCCGCGGCCCGCGGACAGGGGACCGGCCGCAACGGGCGGTTCAGATCGGCTCGGTGAGCCGGGCCAGCGCGCGTTCCACGACGGCCGTCTGGGCCTGCGGCGGTGCCTGACGCTGTTCGAGCCGGCCGATCTCGATGGAGCTCTCCACCACGAACCGGCACCGCTGCTCGTGCCGGGCGGCGTACGCCTCGAACGTGGCGGCGACGGTGTCGTGGCGGGCGAGTTCCTCGGCGAGCACCAGCGCGTCCTCGACCGCGAGGCCGGCGCCCGAGGCCAGTTGCGGGGTGGTGGGGTGGGCGGCGTCACCGATGAGGACCACCCGCCCGCGGTGCCAGGGGCCGGGCAGGTCGAAGGACTCCAGCGGGCGGTAGGCGATCTCGGTGTCCTCGCCGATCGCCTCCCGGAACGTCCTCACGTGTCCGCCGTAGGGCGTGAGCAGGTCGGCGAGGCCGCCGGGCAGCTCGTGGGGGGCACGGATGCGGCGCGGGGTGCGCTCGACCGCGAACAGGTACATCCGTGTCGCCGAGACCGGTGTCCAGCCGACCTTGGCCTCGCCGCCCAGGAAGTAGTGCCGGCACTCCACCCCGGGCGGCCGGGGGACGAACATGCGCCACACGCTCTGCCCGGTGTACTGGGGCTCGGGGGCGTGGGGGAAGACCTGGTGGCGGGTGCGCGAGTAGATGCCGTCCGCTCCGATCACCATGGTGTAGCGGCCGGTGGTGCGGTCGCTGAAGGTGACGTCGACGCCGGCCGGGTCCTGCGCGAGGTGGGCGACGGACGTGCCGAAGCGCGGGCGCACCCCGGCGGCCAGGACCCGCGCGGACAGGATCCGGTACAGCACCGGCCGGCCGATGCCGCCGGAGCCGTGCACCCCGGCCTGCGGCGGCATCGGTGTCGGGATGTCTTGCAGGTGGGTGCCGTCGACCCCGCACACCCGGATGCCTTCGCCGACGTATCCCCGGGCGGCGACCTCGTCGTACACGCCGAGCTGCCGCAGGGCCCGCAGGGTCGGCCCGGTGATCGTCAGTCCCGCGCCGGTCACCGTCCCGTCGGGTCCGATGTCGATCAGGTCGACCGCCGCCCCGACGCGTCGCAGGGCGATGGCCGCCGCCATGCCGGCGATCCCGGCACCGACGATCAGCACGCGGTCCGCCTGCTGCGACGTCATCGTGATCCTCCGGTCTTCGCGGTGGACGGCTCGGGGGCGGTCCAGGGGGGGGTGGCGGTCGGCGTCGGCCGGTGCGGCGGGGTGCGGCGGGGTGCGCGGCGGGGGGACCGCGCACCACCGGCCCGTCGCGCCGGGCCTGGGCGGCGGGCGGGCGGCGGGCGGCGGGTGGGTGGTCAGCCGGTTTCCGCGGCCTTGCGCAGGGCGCCGGCCCGGTCGGTGCGCTCCCAGGTGAAGTCCGGCAGCTCGCGGCCGAAGTGGCCGTAGGCGGCGGTCTGGGCGTAGATCGGGCGCAGCAGGTCGAGGTC
>NZ_JBHXRW010000058.1:0-45541 GCF_042716635.1 Streptomyces sp. NPDC058664
AGAGCTGCAGCAGTCGACCGGACGACTGGCCCCACGATCGCTGGCCGTTCGCAGCCCCGTCGCCCGAGCACGGTCAGACCACCGTCTAACCCCAGCCCCCGGGGCGCGTCTGCCAGGCGCGCCCCACCCCAGCCCAGGAAGGAGCCCGACGTGACCGACACCCAGCTGCCGCTCTGGCCCGACGGGTGGGAGGACGAAGCCGACCGGAAGGCCCGCCGTGGCCGCTACGCCCCACGGACTCGGCCGCCCTTCGCTCCCGAGCGGATGACCGTCGCGGGACGGCGGCGGACCGTCGTCGACGTCGTCAGGAGCCTGTGATGAACGGACTCTCCTCGCACCAGCTCGCAATCCTCCGCCTGATAGCCGATGGCTACACCTGCGCCGAGATCGCCACCCGGCTGGTCATCACCCCCAAAGGCGCCACCTCTGCCATAAGGCGATTGCGCGCCAAGCTCGGTGCCCGCTCTGCCGCACATGCCGTGCTGATCGCCTGCCAGGCCGGGATCCTCGACGGCCGGCCGCGACGGCACGGCGACCACGCCGGCTACGAAGCCCACCGGCGCCGCGGCGAGGCCATCTGCGACCTCTGCCGCGAGGGCGAGCGAGCCCACCGGAGAGCCGTAGCGGCATCCGTCCAGCGGAACCAGGAGGCAGCGTGAACCCCAACACGGCCCCGCCAGAGGCTCTGAGCGCCCGCGAGAGCGCCCCGGAAGCAGCGAAGACATGTGGAGTGGTCGGCGGCGAGACGGAGCCTCAGGCGGGCACACAGGGCGTCGGTGAGGTCGAGATCCACTACTGGGACGCCGAGAAGACCGCCGAAGTCGCCCGCCTCCTCGCCCAGCACCCGCCCCAACCCGCCCAGTTCAGCACCAGCACCGTCGGCCAGCCCACCGCCTGACAGTCCCGCCCGCACCGCCGCAAGGAGACCGCCGTGACCGACACCCCCGCCTGCGTCATCTGCAACAGCGACCTCTGGAACGACGAACAGGAACGCACGATCTGCCGACCCTGCGAACAGCGCATCGACAGCAACCTGCGCGCCATTCCCGGCCCCCGCGGTCTCTACGCCCGCCTCTGCCTCCGCACCACCCCCGGCAAAGGCAACAGCGGCCCCAACGTCTCCGGCACCCGCAGCTCCAGCATGCCGCCCAACGAGCACGTCCTGAACCTCACCGTAAACGGCGGGATCGTCTCCGACCTCGAGGAATGGGTAGCCGACTGGGCCAGTCACGGCCTCGCCCAGACCAGCACCGGCGGCCGACTCCAGTACCGCGTTGACCAAGCCGTCAAAACGCTCCGGCTCAACCTCCCCCAGGCCGCGCTTCGACACCCGGCCCTCGAGGACTTCAACCGCGAGATCCACAAGGTCATCCGAACCTGCAAGCGCATCATCGACAACGAGAAGCCGCTCATACAGCTCCACGCCCAATGCCCCTGCGGCGCCATCATCCCCTTCACCCTCGCCACCCCCGGCGAGACCTGCCGCGGATGCGAGACCGCCTACAGCCATGGCGACATCCTCCGCCTGGACCTCGCCAACAGGCAGACTGCGGCATGACCATCCCCATCATCGGAATGATCGTCGCCGTCGTGGCCCTCGGCTACGTCCTCTGGAGCGGCCGCCGCGCCCGCGCCATGCTGCGAGAAGCCCAGGCCCTCCGAGCGCAGGCCCAAGACCTCTACAGCCAGGGCCAGCAGTACCAGCGACGCCCCAGGCCTACCCGCCGCTAGGCAGCCGCCGGGCCAGGTCCGCCGCGAGATGGCCGGCCGCAGCGCCCCTGGACGACAAATCCAACCGCTCCAACAGTTTCAGGAAGCCCACCGTCTGCCGGGCCTCCAAAGCCGTGATTAACGGCAGACACGGCTCATCGGGGCAGTCATCGGTTACAGGCTTGAAAGAATCCATGACAAGAAAACCCCGGCGGAAGCCGACAGGACACGGTGAAGCCCGTAGCCCTTTCGGGTGACGGGCGGTCTGCCGCACCGGCTCGACCAGTCCCGCGGCACGTAGTCCGGGATCTCCTCCGGCCAGATCCACGCGCCCCGAATGGACGACCCTTCGCGGCGCCTCCCGCCGTAGTCGCCCCACCGGCGCTACCCCAGACCCATGACCGACCTCACCCAAGCCCTCGAAGCCCGTTTCGGCCCCACCACCAACTGGCCCATCAAGATCCAAGTCGCGCGCGCCCAGCTCGACACCATGCGACAGTTCATGGGCGACGACTACCCGCACTTCCTCAGCCTCGCCCGCAAAGCTATCGAAGAGCACCAAAAGGCGACGAATCGCATCGTCCATGTCACCTTCGACCGCCGCCGGCACCTCGGCCTCCTCCTCTACCCGGCAGGCTCCCTCAGTCAAACCGACACCCTCAAAATCGGCTGGGCCCTCAACTACTCACTCGAGATCCTACTCAACGACACGGAATACGAAGCCCTCATCAAAGCCGCCACCGAAGCCGCCAAACCCGATGCCAGCACCCAGTGAGACGACGAAGCCCGCCACCCCTGTCGGAGTGGCGGGCTCGCTCGTCGTTTACTCGGTCCGCTTGGGGTGCTTGGTCGCGGCGTGCAAGAGCCACACAGTCTTGCGCTCCTCCTCGACCACGTACCAGATGCGACCACCGCTCGTGACCTCGATCTGCCACCGATCGCGGTCCTTGCCGTTGAAGAACGCCGTCGCCAAATCGAACTTCAGCTGGTGATGACGCGCGGTCTGCACCGCAGGTGCCGGATCGGTCCGCATCATGAACCAGGCCTCGGCGGTGTTGCCGGGGGCTTCGGCGCAGAGGGCCTGCCACCCCACTCCGGCATCCCTGGCCCCAAAGCGGATCTTGTACTCGCCCGGCTTGGGCGGCGGGACGACGAAGTCCCCCCTCTTATTGCTCAATCTGTAGGTACCTCCGGAGGCTCGACTTCCCCGAAGTCGCCCGCCTCTGGACTGGTCAGCTTGTTGTAAAGCCCCTGGTCCGCGTACACCTCGGCGGTCGACTTCCATGCCGCGATAAGCGGCACGATCGGCCCAACGCTACCGAGATCCGAAGCGGCCCGTGCCGTCTCCATGAACTCCACGAGGAACTGCTGCACAGCCTTCTGCGGGAGGAAGCGGACCCACGGGAACGCCTCAGGGAACACGGCAGTCAGCATGGTCACCGCCTCCGGGCTGCTCTTCATGAGTGCCACGAAGAGTCGGGTGGTCGAGTCGACGACCTCTGTGACCTGCTCGGCGCGCGCGGCGGTCGTCAGGTAGAGGTCTTCGCCGTCGCGACGGTGCAGCGTCAGTCCCTTGCGGGTGGTGCCCTGCAGTCGCGCGACGGTGTCCTTGGGCTTCTGGATGAGCTCGGAGAAGTTCGCTTCTGCTGGCATCGCGGTCATGACTTCAAAAGTAGTTCAAAAGTCGATGCGTGTCCACACGTCTCAGTGAGTATCAACGAGTTTCACCAGGTCACAAAGGGTGACATTGATGCTGGCGTGGACACTGTGTCCACAGAAGCACAAAGGATCAAGCCGCTGTAGCCCCATCGGCAGGCACGCCGAAGCCCGCCACCCTGAAGGTGGCGGGCTTGTTCGCGAGCCCGGCTAGACCGAGGCCTCCTCGACCACCAGCCCGGCCGGCAGCGGCGCCGGCGGCACCCCCAGCACCCGGCCCAGCAGAAGGCGAGCGACTGCGTCACGCTCAGCGGCGGGCCGGCCCTGCGGCAGATGCAGACTCACCCCTGCCGACGACACGTGCACCGCACCGAAGAAATCCTCGTCGGCAATCGAAGACTCCACCAGCTGGACTCTTGCCGCGGCGAGCAGGCCGTCCAGCGGCAGAGAGAACAAGTCCTCAGAACTGATCACACAAGGCTCGGCTACGCTCAACACGGAGCCTCCATTCTGGCGAGTAGGGGTTACCGGGGCAGCGAGCAGCAACTCGCAGTCGAGACGACCGGGCGGCAGCAACCGCCCGGTCGTTCGCGTTTCACGACCATAGAGGTGGGTTGGAACCGGCCATCGAAAACCGGCGCCCGGCCGGGCGACACTGGATTTACCCACCCCCACGGCGTGGGTAAATTAGTGAATAGCTTCCAGGTCAGTGACCTGCGCGACCTCCCATCGGCAGCCGTAGCCGTCGGTGGGATGGAGGGAAAAGGTCCAGGCCAGAGGCGACCGAAAAGAAGCGCCCTTCGCGCCGCTCCTTGACCGCAGGATGACCCTAGGGCGATCGGTGAACCAGCCGCGCCAACGCCGTCGAGATCCGGCACCGCCCCTCCCCGTCGTCTTCCGAACGAAGAAACGGCGCCCTCGAACCAGCCGCAGATCGCTGGCCAGCACGCCCTCACCGACCAGCCCGGGGGAGAGGGCGAGACGGCCCCGGTCGGGGACGACCGGAAAACGGTGGTCACACATGGGGTCTCCCTCCTCAGAGCAGTGCACGAGTAGCCGGCCCGAGCTCTTTGGTCGACGACGACCAGCCTCCCGCCGTGCTGCGGCGAACACCAGGACCAGCTTTTTCCTGTAGAGCGGCTTCCGGTATATCGAGCGGGTATCCGGCGGCGATGAGCCAACTCTGCACCCACCACCGCACCCCGCCCTCCGAATCCAGAACAAGCCTCAACAGGCCCTCCACCAGCGCAGATCGCTAAATTGACCGACCCGGTAGGATCTGTCGCGCGAAGACGTAGGGGAGCGCAACCGACCCCAGGCCAAAGGTCAGGACGGCCAGAAGACGCCCCTAGGCCGACATGAACAGCCTGCCCCGTTAGGTCGTCACTTTTCTACGCCCAGTTTTTAGTAATAAAACGAGTGTCAATAAAAGCCGCCGACGACGATGGACCCCACGGCGAACGAGCCCGCCACCCGATCGGGTGGCGGGCTCGTTCGCCGTTCACCACAGCCCCGGCCCCATGCCAGGATCGCCGCACATCCACCAGCAAGGGGGGCGCCATGCGCTTGACCGCGGCAGTACGCCAGCAGCTGCTCGACCAGAACGAAGGCTTCAAGAAGACCATCCCCACCAGGCAGAAGAACTTCACGCAGGACACGACGTACCGGATCGCCGGAGGGCAACTGTTCATCAGCTCCAGCGGCAAGACCTCATGGGCGGACAGTCGCTTCTCCAACCCTGAGGCCCTCGCCACCGACGAGCAGACGCACCGGTTCCTGTACGCGTACAAGCACCTGCTCAACACCGACGGACTGTAGGCACCCACAGGCCGACACACGACGAAGCCCGCCACCAGGAGGCGGCGGGCTCGGGGGTGGGTGGATTTAGGCGGCGCGGCGGCTGTGGTTGACCCGCTCCAGCCGGTCCTGGAGCTCCCGGAGTGCAGCGCACTGGGCTTCCAGCTGGTCGACGAAGGCGGCCAGCCCTTCAGCGTCCAGCTCGACGACCTCGTTCGGCGCCAGTTCGACGTTCACGTGGGGCTGTCTGGCCGCTGGGTCAAGCGAGTACGGGTGCATCTGCAGGTGTGCTCCCAGCACGGTCCTGGGCCATCGCCTGTTCCTCCTTCGGCGCTCGACGACCTCCACCGGGATGCCCTCGACAGTGATTGCCTGCAGCTCGGTAGCCACGTCGCGCTCAGTGGGCCGCTCCGCACTCGGCGCAAGCTGGCGGGGCGGCGCTTCGCCGGGCCGCGAGCGGTAGTACCTGCCGCCTTTGCCTCTCTGATGCACCAAGCCGCGATCGGCAAGAATCTGCAGCACCGCACCACACGTTGCGACCGACAAGCCGAACCGGCGGTGAAGGTCCTTCGTGGTGGGCATGGGGTTGCCAGGCTGGACAGCCCCTGCTTCAAGTTCGGCGCTCAGGATTCGAGCCGCCTGTTGGGAGTACGGCTCGACAAGGATCCTGGACCAGTCGAGCTCAGGCGAGATCGCCGTTCGCTTCGAGCCCCAACTGCCTGGTGCCTTGTCTTTGTTGTGCAAGGGCGCTTCGCTCAGGATGGCTGCCGTCTCAGCCTTGTCTGCAGCTTCGCGGGTGGGGTACCACTCGATAGCCTTGCGTGCCACCTCGGGCCACCAGGTAGACGACGTTGCCGAATACCTGTGGCCCGTCCAGCGCTGCTCTAGGTTCTTGGTGATCCCGATGTAGAGCAGGCGGTCATGAGCGTCGAAGAGCCGGTAGAGCGCGGTCGGTTCGGTCATGCGATCTACTCCTCGTTGGCCAGCATCTCGTCGAGGTACTCCTGCACCGGGCCGAACAGCCCCCACGGCACGTAGTCGGGGATCTCATCCAGCCGGATCCACGCGACCTCGGCCAGCTCCTCCTCGTCCGCGACCCGGGCCTCGCCACCGACGACCTCGCACGCGACGTAGGACATGTGCCGGCCGGTCTGCGGGTGGACGCGCTCGCCGAGGGAACGGACCGCCTTCACCTCCAGATCGACCTCCTCCGCCGTCTCCCGGACCGCGGCCTGCTCGGGCGACTCGCCGGCCTCGATGCCGCCGCCCGGGAACGCCCACAGGAGCTTCCCTTCCCGCTCCCGCCGCCTGATCATCAAGACACGGTCCCCGCTCGTGATGATCGCGGTGGAAATGCCCTGCTCAGTCGTTGTCTCGGTCACGCCAGTGCCTCCAAGATCGGCGGGTAGATCTGCTGTTCAGGGATGAAGCGGGTCAGGTCGCGGCGAGGAATCCAGGCGACCTCGATGTTCTCCTCGACGTCCAAGTTCTCGGCGTCGCCCATCAGATAGTCGGCCAAGTGGTACTCGATCAGCACCCCGGTTTTGGGGTGCACACGCTCGCCGAGGCGCTGGCGCACGGCGCACCGGACGCCGGTCTCGGCGCGCGTCTCCTCGACCGCCACCACAGCGCCGGTGCGACCCGGCTTCACGGTGCCGGCCGGGAACTGCCACGACAGACTGTCGTCGCCCCGCCTGCAGACGAGCAGGACATCGGAATCGCGGGTGACTACCGCGACCGCCACACGGAACGCCTGCGCCCGGTGAACATCGGCCCCGCCGCGAGCCAGCAGATGGAACCGCTGGCGAGCGTCGGGGCTTGCCTTCTTGTACGCGGCGTCCAACAACTTCTGAACGTCCGTCCGCGGGCGGCCATCCCGGCTGCTGTGCCACTTGCCTACTGTGCGAACTGAGACCTCCACGAACTCGGCGAAGTCCTCCTGGGTCATGCGGAGCGCCTCTTGCAAGAGGCATGCTCGCCGCCCGTCCCATGCATCGATCACGTCCACTGTCCGGCCTCGGGTAGGTCGTTGGCGGGGATGTGCTGACAACGTGCAGACCCATTGCCGACTACGTGCCGACCTGGGCGTATGTGCGCTAGAGACTGCGGGTGCTGTTCATGGTTCGGTAAGCCGCTGGCGGCTGTACTCGAAGGCATGAACGCCTACCCCTTGGGATCCTCGCCGCCGGCAGCCCGTTCTGCTGCCACCCGATCCGCGATCTTGCGGGCCCATTCCCGGCTGTACGGGCTGTGCTCTGCGATCGAGGTCAGAGGGACGCCCGCCGCCCGAGCATCAGTCACCAGATCATCCAGCGTCTTGCGAGCCCGCTCGTATGCGGCCGTCGCTCGGTCCAGTTGGCGCAACCAGGGCTGCCGATCCTTCTCGTCGAGTCTCACGGGCGTAGCAGTCATGTCCGGAATCGTCTCACGACGGACTGCCAACTGAATAGCCGCGCCACGGAAATCAGATCCGCCAAGTTTGTTGCACTCGGGGCTCGCGCCGTGCATCATGGAGGTGCCAAGAAAGTTGGCAGCCCCGCCCGGTGCGACAACACCAAACGGGGCCTAGGCCGGACCCCCTTCACTACAAGGGAGTACAACCGTGAGCACCACTGTACCCACTCGCACCTGCGAGAACAGCCCCCCCACCCCCCTCACCGTCGACCGCCTGCTCTCGGCCCCGCTGCCGGAGCTGCTGGCGGAGTCCGGTGCCGAGATCATCGACTCGTCGATCCGTGACGCTGGCTTCTTCGGCGCGGCGGTCCAGAACCGCGACGGTCGGATCAGCCTCCACCTGCCGGCCGGTCGTAGCGACCGCGAGCGGGACACGATGGCCCGCGCCCTCGTCGGCCGGCTCTTCGGCACCGACCTGAAGCCGCTTCCCGCCTCGCTCGAGGTCCGCACCTACGGCGGCGAGAAGTGAGCGCCCCCGTAGTCGAGGCCGCCACGGTCGTCCCGCAGCGTCGCCTGATCGCTGCCGGTAAGAAGTTCGGCGCCGGCCGTATCGCCTGGTCGTACCCGATGTCGCAGGCCGACATCGACGCCCACGCCGCGGCTTCCTTCGTCAGCCCGTCCGCGCTGACGGACGAGGAGCGTAAGGAGCTCTCGGACAAGGTCCGCGAGGTCAACAAGCGCTCCGGCCGCAAGTAGCCGTCGAGCGTCACCCCTCTACTGCCGGGGCCGGCAGTCCAACCCCCTGCTGTCGGCCCCGGCGCCCAGCCTCCCCTTTCCCGCACCTCTGCCACGAGGAGATTCGCCATGTCCAAGCTCGCCCTGATCCCGTCCGATGGCCCGTCCGAGCAGCAGCTCGCCGAGATCGAGGCCGGTGTCCGCGCCGGTGTCGTCACCGACTTCCTGACCGCCCAGAGCAAGGGCGACAGCCTCGGTCAGCTGGCCGCCGAGTACCTGGCCGAGCAGATCGACGCGTCCACCCCGGACGGGCCGCGGCTCGCCGACGAGCTCGACGCCCTCCGCTACTCCGCCGCCGCCTGATGGTCACCCGCGACCAAGCCCTCGCCGCCGCCCAGCGGATCCTCGCCGCGACCGTCGCCGACAAGGCGGACGCCGACCGGCAGGGCGGGGACCCGGTCCGCGACGACGCCTACGACGCGGCCGTCGACCTGGAACGCCTCGTCCGCGACACCCCCGACCACCGCTAGGAGCTCGCTGTGCGTCTCGTCCGCCTCGCCATCTCCGTCTTCACCGTCCTCGGCCTGTCCCTGATCGGTCTGCACTTGGCCCCGGTACTCGCTCAGGCCGCCGACATCACCGACCTCCAGGCCGGGCTCATCGCCGGCGTCGTCATCACCTGGGCCACGTTCCGGGTCGTCGCGATGCTCCCCGACACCCAGCTCGCCCCCACCCAGCAGGACTGACCATCCCGAAAGGAGCCCCAACCATGGGCTGGAGCATCTCGCACGGTGGCACCCGCCACGGCTACTCGTACAACGACGTGGCCGAACTGCTCGACCTCATCAAGAAGCAGGCGAACTGGCGTCAGCGCCTCAAGCTCAGGCTCATCATCGACCGCCGGTCGGGTGACCCGTTCAGCGTCCCTCCGGTCGAGGCCAAGGCCGTCGGCGACATCTTCCTCAAGGCCGCCGAACACCTTCCTGCCGAGCGGCGCGACATGGCCCTCCAGATCGGCCACTCCGCCCTTCGCGCCGCCAGCAGCGGCAACGAGCCCTGGGTGTGGTCCTGATGGGCAGCGTGTGGCGTGACGCCCGCAGCATCGCCGACCTTGGCCGGAGCATGGCTGGCTGGTTGCAGGGTCAGGTCCCGTCCTGGCCCGGGTACCTGGCCGACGAGTTCGGCGTGGAGGAGACGGATGGCGCCCGGCACCTGGTGCCGACCCTGACCGCCCTGAACAAGGCCGGGTTCGTCACCGCCTGCTCCCAGCCCGGATCCGACGAGGTCGTCGATGGCGTCCGCTGGAACCAGCGCGCCTGGGTCGAGGGTGTCGTCCACGACCGCAGCCCGCTCCTCGGCCAGCTCCTCAAGCTGCAGGACCAGGGGTTCACGGTGGTCCGCGGCTGGCCGAAGCGGCAGATCGTCCTCACCGAGGTCGACGGCAGCCTGTTCACGGCGATCGGCGGCTGGAAGATGCGCCGCGACGACATCCACTCCACCTGGCGGGGCGTCGGTCGGCAGGCCCTCCGCGAAGTACGGCAGCACGGCGCCGTCCTCCACATCATCGACCCCGCCTGGGGACGCGACGACCGTCTCTGGCCCGCGCTGGACGGCATCACCGCCTCCACCGCCCGGTAACCCGAACCCGCATCCGGTCCCGCCGAACCCTGGACCGTCCCGAAGGAGAACTCTCATGCTGCGCCGCCCCGCCGTCCTCTGGGCCTCCCTCCTCGTCGTCTTCCTCATCGCCGTTGGCATGTGGCCCGCCGCCCTCGCGCCCGTCACCCTCGCCGCCTCCGGCCTCGCCGCGGTCCTCAGCGTCATTCCCGGCCCCGTCTACCTCCTCGCCGGCGTCATCGCCTGGCTCAAGTACCGGCCCCAGCCCAAGCCCGTCACCGCCTGACCCTCTGACACCTGGAAGGAGCTGAACACCATGAGCAGCTGGTCCGAAGAGCGCCGCCAGAACAACGCGGCCGACCGTGCTGAAGCCCGTAAGGACGCAGACGCGGCCCTCGACCGGCGACTGAAGGCCGAAGAGGCCGCCCGGAAGCAGCGCCGCGAAGCCAGCGCAGCCGCCGAGGCTGACAAGCGGCGCAAGAAGCGGGAACGCAAGGCTGCGTGGCAGCAGCGAGCCGAATGGATCGCGGCCAACACCGACCTGGCTGCCGCGCTCGCCGTCATGGTCGCGGGCATGATTCCCGCCTTCTACTTCCAGCTCGACGCCCTCACGGGCGCCGGAGTCTTCGCCGGCCTCGCCGCTCTGCTGGCGTTCATGCTGGAGGCCGGCGCCTGGGCCGCCACATCTGGTGAAGTCAAGGCACTCAAGACCGGCCGAGCCGTCTGGCCCTACCGCACCGCGGTCTGGACGTTCACGGCAGCCGCAGCATCGATCAACTTCGCCCACGGTCTGGAGACGGCCTGGTGGCTCGGCCTCATCCTGGCCGCCTCGTCGATTGTGCCTGTCACCCTCTTCCACATGGTCATGGCCGGCCGCCACAAGGCCAAGCCGAAGGACCCGAAGGCGAAGGCCCGTGCCCGCCACGAGAAGCAGCGGGCCAAGGAGTTCAAGGACGTGTCGAAGCGGCAGAAGCGGATCCTCCTCGCAGCCCCGTTCGACAGCCTCAAGCCCGAACAAGCGTGGGTGCAGGCGTGGTGGGACACCAAGGGCGCGCCCGTCGGTGTCACCGCTGACGTGATCGCCGACCGGCTCGACGCCGAGGCGGATGTGGCCTTCGTCCTCGACCAGGCCGAGCAGACCCCAGAGCGTCTGGCCGTCGAGCATCTGCTCGCCGACATCTTCGGCTACGGCGGCGACGGCGGGCTGGGAGGAGCCTCTGCCAGCACCCCCGAAGGCGGCCCGCGCGGGGGCGCCCCCAAGGCCCGTACAACCCTTGGGGGTAAAGGGAAGGGGCCTGTTTCAGGAACGGCCGCTGGGGCCCCCGTTAAGCCTCTCAACGAGGACGACCTGAAGGCCGTCCGGAAGCTTGCTGAAGCCCTTGGCGGAACGGGCCGGCTTTCGGCCCGGAACGTTCGCGAGGCCATCGGTTGCCGCAACGAGTACGCCGTCCGACTCCGCGACGCGGTCCGCTCCGAGGGAGGCACCAAGTGACGATCGAGACCCTGCCCGGCAGCACTCCCGACCCCGACTGGGACCGGCTGATCGCCAACTACGCGGCCACCTACAAGGAGCCCGCCCCGGCCGACCCGATGGCGGACCTCCCGCTCGTCCCCGACTGGACGCGCAGCAGCAGCGGCTGGAAGCACCGCGGCAGCGCCGCCCGCCTGAACTCCACCCGCGCGTTCCGCCGCTGGATCCGCCGGCAGACCACCGAACACGGTCACGCCTCCCAGATCAACCGGGGCCTGCGCCGCACATTTACCTGGATCCAGGGCGTCGAGGGAACCCAGGTCGCGGTCGCCAAGCACGAAGCCAACCGCGTCCACCAGGCCTACAAGGCCGCCAAGTGGGCCCACGGTAAGCGCCTCATCCCCGGCAAGGAGAAGGACAAGCGCCAGGCCGACATGGACAAGACCTCGACCGCAGCCGTCTCGGCGATGGCCGGCTACAAGAAGGCCCGCAAGGAGGCCCGCACCAAGAGGGCCCTCCGCGGAGCTGTCGCCCTCGCCCCGATCGCGGCAGCCGAAACTGCCGGGCTGTACCTGATGGGCTCGCCCGGCGGGATCCTCGCCACCGGCTCCGCCCTCGTCGCCTTCGCCCTCATGGGCCGTCGTACCGACGATGGGCAGGTCTACAACGACCGCACCGCCAAGATCGGCGACGGCGACCGCATGACCGACGACATGATCGACCGGGCCTTCCGCGACGCCGGGATCATCAAGGCCGACCAGGCCGTCATTTTCCGCAGCCCCGTCATCCAGGACGGCAAGGCCTGGCTCGTCCACATCGAAGTCACTGGCAGCGTCACCGTCGACGACGTCCGCAAGAAGACCAAGCAGCTCGCCTCCGCGCTCGGCATCCCCCGCCACCAGATGGACATCCGCGACGAAGGCCGCGAGGACCACCTCAGCCTGTGGGTCAGCATGAGCGACCCCTTCGGCCGGGCCGTCCCTAACCCGCTCATCGGCACCAGCGACAAGGTCAACGCCTGGCGCGACGGCCTGCCGCTCGGCTTCGACAAGCGCGGCTCGATCATCCTCGCCACCATCTCCGACTACAGCCTGCTCGTCGCCGGCACCACCCGCTCCGGCAAGGGCATGGCCATCGCCAACATCCTCGTCGGCGCCATGCTCGACCCCCGCATCCGCGTCCGCCTCTTCGACGGCAAGGGCACCGGCGAGTACGTCGGCATCGCCCAGTCCCTCGACACATTCGTCCGCCGCAACCCCGAACGGCTCCTGCAGTTCCTCAAGGTCCTCGCCGCCGAACTGGAGCGCCGCACCGAGATCCTCGTCGACCTCGGCGTCTCCAAGGCCACCGAGGAGCTCCTGGAGGAGCTTGGCGGGATCGAGCTCGTCATCGTCGACGAACTCGCCACCTACACCGTCAAGGGCGGCCTCAACGGCCAGTACGCCGAAGAGATCGTCGAACTCCTCGCGCAGATCGCCGCCGTTGGTGCCGCGGTCGGTATCGTCCTCGTCCTCGCCACCCAGACGCCGAAGGTCGACGTCGTACCGTCCCGGCTCCGCGGCAACTGCGCCGGCCGCTGGGCCATGCGCGTCGAGTCCGCCGCCGCCTCCAACACCATCCTCGGCGACGGTGCGGCAGGCGACGGGTACGACTCCAGCGAGATCCAGAACAGCAAGTCCACCCGAGGACGCGGCTGGCTCACCACTCCCGACACCGGCTACATCGAAGCCCGCAGCCTGTTCGTCGACGTCGAGAACGGCGACCTCCGCAAGGCCGCCAAGGCCGGCCTCGAACTGAGGCAGGCCGTCAGCAGGACCCCCGGCCACTGCGCCGACCCGATCGAGGACCAGCTGGCCAAGGAGACCGGCATCTCCATGGCCGCCGGCGGACCCACCGGCAAGGGCACCGCTGTCCAGGCCGAGAGCGAGCCCGACCTGCTCGACCACCTGATCAAGGCCGCGACCGCCACCGGCGAAGGCGACCTGTCCCGCGCCGAAGCGTTCGCCTACCTCGCAGGCGTGGACCCCGAGTTCGTCAGGGGTGACGAGGAGGGGGACACCGCTTACGCCACCCGGGCCGGAACGCTCGTCAAGACCCGCCTCGATGCGCTCGGTGTGGAGGTGCCCGTGGCGAACGTGCAGCGCGGCACCAAGCGGGGCCGTGGATGGCGCCTCAGCGACCTGAACACCGCTCGCGCCGACGCCCAGTAGATCCCGGTATGACGGGTGCGCAGAGGGTGCGCACGCCTGTGTATCCGCAGGTCACAGGCTGCGCACCGGGTGCGCGTCACCTTCGGAGGCTGCGCAGCCCCGCGCAGCCTCCACGCCCAGTACGCACCCGGCGAGCACCTATCAATCCAGGACAAAGCACCCCAAGGAGCAGGCCACGGACACCCTCCAGACCGCCTATCAAGCCACCCCCCGCGACCTCGCCACCCTCACCCAAAGCATCCAGACCGGCGACACCCTCTACACCCAGACCGGCCCCGACACCCGCCGCTGGACCGTCACCGAACACCTCAGCGCCACCAGTAAGGCCCCCATGGTCACCCCCGCTGACACCGACGGCCAGGCGCCCCTCATCGCCCTCCACCAGCTCCTCGCCCACTGCGGCGCCATCTTCACCCAGCCACCCACCGAAAGGACCCCGACATGAAGACCGTCTACCGCGCCACCCGAGGCGACAAGAAGGCCCTCCTCCGCGACATCGAGCCCGGCATGAGCCTCTTCGTCATCAACGAGCACGCCCCCATCACCGACGACGAGCACCACCCCGGCATCGACGCCGGCCCCGGACGCACCTACAGCGAGTGGATCGTCACCACCAAGCGCAGCCCCATCGTCGGCAACATCCTCGCCCAGTCCCCGACCCACAACGGCTACCAGAGCGTCGACCAGCTCCTCGCGCAGGAACGGGAGATCCTCACCCGGCGCCCCGACCTCCCGCTCCGCGGTGCCCGCGACGACCACTCCGCCTACACCGAGAAGGCCCAGCGCGCCGAACGCGCCGTCGCCGAGCGCCACGCCAAGGAGGCCGCCGCGGCCATGTCCAGCAAGTGGTCCCTCGCCGGCCGCCACTAACCCCCCGGAAGGAGCCCGTCATGGCCAGCACCGCAACCCTCACCGCCCTCCAGCCCCAGCCCGGTCTGGCCATCGACGCGGCCACCCTCATCGCCGACATCGAGGCCTACCTCGCCCAGCAGGCCCCCCGCACCGCCCACCCGCTCGTCACCAAGACCACCGCCGAACTCGTCGCCGAAGCCCTCCAGGTGCCGGCCGTCGAGCCCGAGCAGCCGACGCCGGAACTCTCAGCCCCCGCGCGCTGGTGGCGCATCCTCCCCGACTGGGCCCTCGCCATCACCCCCGCCCGCCGCCTCCACGGCGCCGGCCGCGACATCACCGTCACCCAGCACCTCGAACTCACCGCCCTCGTCCTCCAGCAGTACGGACACCACCGCGGTGGACTCCGGTCCCGCTCCGGCCGCAGGTGCATCCTCGGCGCCCAGGCCGTCCTCTACCGCCTCGGCTACGGCGACGAGGAGACCGCGAAGGCCGCCGGTGCTTGCCTCCAGAACGTCCTCACCGCCCGCGGCATCGACGAGCCCTACCACCGCTGGAACGACCGCACCGAACGCACCGTCGACGACGCGCTCCACCTCATCCGCAACGCCATCACCCACGCCAAGGAGAACCAGTGAGCACCGAAACCCACGGCGACGACCCAGACGCCGCACTCTGGGACGGCAGAGGAATCATCAACACCCCCGACGGGCCCGTCACGGGAACCGACGACGATTGGTAGGCGAACGCTATGCAATGGCGGTCATCAATAGCTTGACCTGATCGCGGACCGAACATATGCTGTGCTCAATCGGAGCTTTGCGCCCACTGAGGCCGCCCACGCTGGGCGGCCTTTCGCATTCCCCGGAGGTGAACATGGCCTCCCTCGCCCTCGTCGACGAAGAAGCCGCCGCCCACTACACCGGCCGACCCCGCGTCACCATCCGCCGCTGGGCCCACGAAGGCCGCATACAGCGATACGGCAAAGGCCGCGGCCAGGTCCGCTTCAACGTCTTCGAACTCAACCCAGCCCGGCGCAACCCCGATACCGGGGAACTACTGGAGGCTGGCGGACCGCCGCCGCTACCGGTACACGCCCAAGCCGCGTAGGTCACAGCCCGGCCACACCGACCCCCCAGCGCCGCCCAGTCCGGCACGCTGACCCGATGCGCAGACTCGCCACCGCCGCTCTCGCGGCCAGCCTCCTCATCGCCGCCCTTGCCGCATGCGACAGCTCGTCTGACAAACCCAAGGCAGTGCCGAGCCCTGCCGAGTCGACCATGTCGGAGGCCGAGGCCGACGCCCTGCTGGAAGACCTGCAGGAGGCGAACAAAGACGCCGACGAGCTTCTCGACTCCCTCAACGACACGCCGACCGCTACCGAACCAGAAGCTGACCCCGTGCGAACGTCAACCGGACCAGTCGCCTCGTTCACTGCCGGCACGTACCTGGTCGGCGAAGACATCAAAGCCGGCGCGTACAAGACCCCTGGCGCTACTGACGGCGCCTGCTACTGGGCACGCAGCAAGGACGACAGCGGAGAGCTGGACTCAATCATCGCCAACCATCTCGGCGAAGGCCCCGCACGCGTAACGGTACGCAAGGGTGAGGTCTTCGAGACAAGCGGCTGCGAAGAGTGGCACCTGGTCGATTAGGAGGTGGCGCCCGTGGCCGGCAACCCCCGCAACGGGCGCCCCTACCGCCGGCTCACCGCCTACCAGCGCAGCCTCGGTCTGCCGTGCTGGCTCTGCGGATACGAGATCGACTACCGCATCACTGGCGAGGAGGCCAAGCGCTCCAGCTGGGCGTTCACCCTCGACCACGTACAGCCCCTCTCGCAAGGCGGCGACCTCCTTGATCCCGCCAACGCCCGCTCGGCACACCGCGCCTGCAATTCATCTAAAGGGGCGCGCGTAGCCCCCCGCGTCGCCCAGCGTTCCTCGCGACGCTGGTAGCCATCAGCATCCGCCACTGATCACGGCGGACAGAACGGCCCGACACCGCTCCCGTGGTGCCGGGCCGTTCGCATTCCACGGGAGGCCTCATGCAGAGCAAGTACGACCTCGCCCGGATTCGCATCGCCAGAGGAGCCTGGTCCGTTGACCTCAACCGCGGACACGTCATTGGCGAGCGCGGGGAACCCATCGGCTACGTCATGTCGACGGGCTACCTTCACATCGCCATAGCGGACGGTAAGCGCGTGCGACGCGCGTATGCGCACAGAGTCATCTGGGAGCACGCCAACGGACCCATCCCGGAAGGGATGCAGGTCAACCACATCAACGGCGTGAAGAGCGACAACCGCATCACCAACCTGGAGCTGGTCACCCCGGCTGGCAACTCCCAGCATGCGGTTGCCACAGGCCTCAGCAAGCCGATGTGCGGTACGCGCAACGGCAACGCCAAGCTCACCACGGATCAGGTAGTAAGGCTCCGTCAGCGCCACCAGGCAGGCGAACAGCAGAAGGCCCTCGCTGCCGTATACGGGATCAGCAGGTCACAGGTAAACCGCATCATCAGCGGCAAGCGTTGGGCAGCAGCGTGACGCCATGCTCTTCGTAGTCACGGGTCCTCCCGCGGCCGGTAAGTCCAGCTGGATCCGTGCCAACGCCACAGCGCGTGACATCGTCATCGACCTGGACCTGATCGCCACCGCGCTGGCCGGCCCCGGCGCGCCCCAGTGGAGCCACGACCCCACCCTCCTCAAGGTTGCCCATCGCGCCCGCTTCGCCGCCATCGACGAGGCTCTGAGGCACCGCGAGACCGTCGACATCTACCTCATCCATACGATGCCAAGCGCTCGCGCGCTCGCGAAGTACCGTCGCCACCAAGCCCAGATCGTCACGGTCGACCCCGGTCGCGACATCGTCATGCAGCGCATCTCCGACATGCGAGACCCAGCGATGACGGCCGTGGCAACCCGCTGGTACCGCGAGGCAGCCAAGCGGAGCAGTCACCGAACCACTCGGCAGGCCTCTCGCTCTTGGTGACCGACCCCTGAGGGAGGGGGGTGCTTGGGCATCGTGAAAAACCGCAGGTGAGCGACCCAAAAGCCCTTGTCGCCCAGTTTTTTGCGCGGCCATTTTTGAACGCTAATCACCCGGAATCTCAAACCGGGTAAATAGCGACTCTCCGTAACATTACAGAAAGTGACGGGGGTCGATCATGATCGCCGATGCGGTGAGTGCTGAGCTTGATCAACTCGGGGTCAGAGTCGAGGCGCCTGGCCTGGCGGCTCTCGCCCTCAAACTCGCCGCTGCGCTTGACGAGATCCAACCCAGCGATGCCCCGACAGCCCAGGCCGTTCTCGCTGACAAGCTGCACGCCCTCATGGTCCGTCTCCGCGCTCTTGCGCCCGTCCAGGAGCAGGGGGACGCCGTCGATGAGTTCACTCGCGAACGAGAAGCGCGCCGTGCGGAAGTCCGGAAGCTCCACGGCTGAGCGTCCCCTGTACGGCGCCCAGAGGCCTCGCATTGAGACCGCGCCGGAGGGGGCCGCCTCCACTGCGGGCGACGAGGCCATCAAGCTTGCCGCCCGGGCGGGACTCCGCCTCGACCCGTGGCAGCAGCACCTCCTCAAGGTCGCAATGGGTGAGACCGCGGAAGGTGACTGGGTCGCTCCCGAGGTCGCGATCAATCTGCCCCGGCAGAACGGCAAGGGCGCACTGATCGAGGCCCGGGTCCTGTGGGGTCTGTTCATCGGCCGTGAGAAGCAGATCCTTCTCTCTGCTCACGAATTCAAGACCGTCCTGAACGCGCGAGACCGCATCGAAGGACTCATCAAGGGGTGCCCTGACCTGCACAAACGCGTCAAAGCGTATGTCCGCACCGTCGGTCGTGAAGGCGTCATCCTGCACGACGGCCGCGAGTTGCGGTACATCGCCCGCTCCAGCGGCTCGGGACGTGGGTTCACCGCCAACTGCGTCATCTTCGACGAGTGCATGGTCTTGGACGACGCTGCCATGGCGGCCCTGGCGCCCACCACAGACGCGGTCGCCAACAGCCAGCTCTGGTACCTAGGTTCAGCCGGCATCGGCGCTCCCTCGGTTCAGCTTGGCCGGCTGAGGAAGCGGTCCCTGAAAGCGCTGGAGACGGGTTCGCCGGACCCGACCCTTGCATATTTCGAATGGTCCATCGATCCCCACGTCAAGGAGTGCTCGCAGGGCTGCGACCAGCATGACGAGGTCGACAGCGTCGACTCCCTGCTGAAGGCCAATCCGGCTGTCGGCTACCGGCTTGAGGTTGAGAAGTCCCTGAACCGACGCCTGACGTTGGGCGATGCTCTGTACGCCCGAGAGCGGCTCGGTGTCGGCGAGTACCCGTCCGAGGACGGTGACGCCTGGTCGGTCATCGGTAAGGACGTCTGGGACGCGCTCACCGACGGTGACAGTCAGGCCGAGGATCCGCTCACCTTCTCGATCGACACCACCCCGGAACGGTCGCATACCTCGATCTGCATGGCCGGCCGTAACGGCGCCGTCGTGCACGTCGAGGTCATCGAGAACCGGCCCGGCACCCAGTGGGTCATCGACCGGGCTCGTGAGCTGCACGAACGCTGGTCGCCACGCTGCTGGGTCATCGACCCGTCCAGTCCGGCCGGCTCCTTCATCAAGGAGCTGGAGGAGACGCTCGATATCGAGGTCGTCACGCCGAAGGCGCGGGACGTGGCCCAGGCGACCGGCCAGTTCTACGACGCGGTGGTCTCACAGCAGCTGGTGCACATCGGTCAGGCGCCCTTGTCCGTCGCGCTCGCGGGTGCCAGGAAGCGCGACCTGGGCGAGGCCTGGGCGTGGGCCCGGCGCGGTGTCGGGGTCGACATCAGCCCTCTGGTGGGCGTCACGCTCGCCCGCTGGGGCCTGAGCGCGGAGATCGAAGAGAAGCCGGAGGAGGTGGAGCCGTGGATCGCATTCGACTGACTCGTCGGGCGCGGGCGCGTGGCGGCGTCCTGGCCGGCGGTGGCATGGTCGCGCTCGGCGCGGGGCTCGCGCTCGGCCTGGCGGCCGCCCTGGTTGTCGGCGGGGTCCTTCTCTCGGCCTACTGCATGCTCGTGGCGGACGTGGGCGGTGAGGGCTCATGACGAGCCTGTGGAGGTCTCTTCGCCCCGGCGCCGACAGCCGGTCCATCTCGACGATCGACGACTACGCCCAGCTTCTTCAGGAGTCCCTCGGCTACGGTGGCTGGTCCGAACTTGGGATCACGCAGACACAGCCCGGACAGGCTGCGGAGAAGGCGCCGGGGGACCTTCCGGGGTACGCGACGCTGTTTGCGACGAACCCGATCGTCTGGGCGTGCATGGTGGCCCGGCAGTCCGTGTTCTCGTCGTCTCGGTTCACGTGGCAGCGCCTGAACCATGGTCGTCCCAGCGAGATGTTCGGCAACACCGAGCTGTCGATCCTGGAGACGCCGTGGATAGGCGGAACCACCCAGGACTTGCTGGCGAGAGTCGTCCAGGACGCTGACTTGGCGGGCAACAGCTACTGGACGCGTGACGGCCCTGAGATGGTTCGGATGCGCCCGGACTGGGTTCAGATCGTCCTGGAGCGCCGGAACGTCCATGGCGGCCAGCTGGGCTGGCGCCGGTACGGCTACCTGTACCAGGAGCCCGGCTTTGACCCGGTGTTCTTGTGGCCGGACGAGGTCGCGCACTTCGCGCCGGTCCCGGACCCGCTGGCGACGTACCGCGGCATGTCGTGGCTGACCCCGGTTCTCCGGGAGACGCAGAACGACAACCTGATGTCGGCGCACAAGCGGAAGTTCATGGAGAACGCCGCGACGCCGAACCTGGTGGTCAAGCTCGACCGCGAGGTCACCCCGGACGCCTTCGCCGCCTTCAAGGCCAAGATGGACAGCGGGCACCGCGGCATCGAGAACGCTTACAAGACCCTGTACTTGGGCGGTGGCGCCGACGTCAGCGTCGTGGGCAAGGACTTCCAGCAGCTCGACTTCGCCAAGGTCCAGGGCGCCGGTGAGACCCGCATCGCCTCCGCCGCCGGCGTCCCGCCGGTCATCCTCGGCTTCTCTGAGGGCCTGGCGGCCGCCACGTACTCCAACTATGGGCAGGCCCGCCGCCGGTTCGCCGACGGCACCATCCATCCCTTGTGGGGCAACGCCGCCGGGAGCTTCGCGCCGCTGCTCGCCTCCCCGGGGCCGGCGACGCGCCTCTGGTACGACGTCCGCGACGTCCCCTTCCTCCGCGAGGACCGCAAGGACGCCGCCGAGATCCAGGGCATCCAGTCCCGCACGATCCGCGCTCTCGTGGACGCCGGCTACACCCCGGAGTCCGTGCAGCGCGCCGTGCAGGGCGAGGACTGGTCCCTGCTCGAGCACACCGGGCTCTTCTCCGTCCAGCTCCAGGCCCCCGGTACAGCCGGGCCGTCCACCGCGCCCACACCACCCGAGGAGGGGACCTGATGGGCACCCTGCTGCATCCCACGGCGCGCGACCTCACCAGGTCCGCGCCTTTCTCATTCCAGCGCGCCGACGACGAGCCGGACGGTGACGGCCGGACCCTGCGCGGGTACGCCGCCGTGTTCGGCCAGGGCACGGAGATCGACTCGTGGGAGGGCGCTTTCACGGAGACGATCCGCAAGGGCGCGTTCCGCAAGACGATCCGCGAGTCCACCCCGGTCTTGCAGTTCGACCATGGCCGGCACCCGCTGATCGGGTCGATCCCGATCGGCTCGATCGTCGACCTCCGCGAGGACGACGAGGGCCTGTTCGTCGAGGCCCGGATCACGGACAACTGGCTGATGGGCCCCATCCGGGACGCGATCGCCGAAGGGTCCGTGAACGGCATGTCGTTCCGGTTCGAGGTCGTCCGCGAGCAGTGGCGCGACGCCGCCGGCAAGGTGCTCCGCGACGACGAGATCGGGCCCCTGCTGTGGCAGCCGGGCGACCGCGGACCGCTCCAGCGCGAGCTGATCGAGCTGAAGTGCCGCGAGCTCGGCCCGGTCGTCTTCCCCGCCTACGCCGGAACCTCGGTGTCCGTCCGGGCCCGGGACATGGCCGATGGGCTGGCCGCAGATGACCAGCTGACCCGCCAGATCCGTGCCTCACTCGCGCGGGACGCCGCAGCCCCCCAGATTCCCGACGACCCGGAGCTGCGCCGCGAGGTTGCGACCGCGCTCCTCTACCGCACCACCGGCTCGCTCCCCGAGCAGCCAATTCCCGATGCCACACCCTCCGGCGCGCCGCTCGAACGGGAGCACCCGCCGACCCCCAGCCCCGCTGACGCGCCGCCCGCCGATGGGCACCCGTCGCCTTCCCCGCGCACCGCCGAGCTCAGGGCCCAGATCCGCGAGATCACCGGGCTCATGGACGAACGGCTGGCGCTCATCGACAACTCGAAGGAGAAGAGCTGATGGAGCTCTCCCACTCGCAGGCCGTCATCCGGCTCAACGACATCAAGGCTGAGCTCGAGCGGCTCGGCGAGAAGGACGACCTCACCACTGAGGATGAGACGTCGTTCGACGAGCTCACCCGCGAGTTCGCCGAGGTCGACGGCCACCGCCGTCAGCTCGAGCGCAAGTCGGCCCTCGAGCGGGTGCGGTCGGCCACCAAGACCACCGAACGCCGGCCCGCGGCCACGCAGGTCCGCGCGATCGGCGGCAGCTCTGTGGGCGACTACGACACCGACCCGATCCTCAACCCCGACAGCGTCGAGGACTGCCGCTTCCGCAACCCGTGGGACCTGTCCGAGGTCCGCACCTTCGGCCAGAGCAAGGCGCAGGTCGCCCGCGAGCTGTCGGCCCGCGCCAAGTCCGCAGTGGAGAAGATGGGCGGCGCCAACGACGCTGTCCGCGCCACCGCCACGCACATCCTCGAGCAGTGGGACGACGGCGACTCGCGCATCGCGCGGCTCTGCCTGGCCACGTCCAGCCCCGAGTACCTGCGCGCCTGGTCCAAGGTCGCGGCCGGCCGAGGCCACATGATCTCCCCGGACGAGCAGAAGGCCCTCGAGCGCGCCATGTCCCTCACGGACAGCGCGGGCGGCTACCTGGTGCCCTTCCAGCTCGACCCGACGGTCATCATCACCGCCAACGGATCCCGCAACCAGATCCGCCAGGTCGCCCGACAGGTCGTCGCCACCGGCGACGTGTGGAACGGCGTGTCCTCCGGCGCCGTCGCCTGGTCGTGGGACGCGGAGGCCACCGAGGTCTCCGACGACGCCACCACGTTCGCCCAGCCCACCATCCCGGTGTACAAGGCGGCCGGCTTCGTGCCCATCTCCATCGAGGCACTGGAGGACGAGGCCAACGTCACCCAGGAAGTCGCCCGCCTGCTGGCCTTCGGCCGGGACGTGCTGGAGTCGGCCGCGTTCGTCACGGGTACCGGTTCGGGCCAGCCGACCGGCATCGTCACCGCCCTGGCCGGCACCTCCTCGGAGGTCACCACCACCACGGCTGAGACCTTCGCGGCCGCCGACATCTACAAGCTGGACGGTGCGCTGCCCGCCCGGTACCGCTCCAACGCCTCCTGGCTGGCGAACCGCGGCATCTACAACCTGGTCCGCCAGTTCGACACCAACGGCGGCGCCCAGATGTGGGAGCGGATCAGCGCCGACGTGCCGCCCATGCTTCTGGGCCGTCCCGCCCTGGAGTCCGAGGACATGGACGCCAGCTGGAACACCGCCGCGGCGGGCGACAACTACATCGCCGTCTACGGCGACTTCTCCAACTACGTCATCGCCGACCGTGTCGGTATGACGGTGGAGTTCATCCCGCATCTCGTGGGCGCGAACCGCCGTCCGACCGGCCAGCGCGGCTGGTACGCCTACTACCGCGTGGGCGCCGACAGCGTCAACGACGGCGCGTTCCGGATGCTCAACCTCGAGACCACCGTCTGATCCAGCCGTGCGAGGGCCCCGCCCAGCCTTTGGGCGGGGCCCCTGCTGCCAAGGAGGCAAGTCATGCCCGAGAAGGACGAGACCAAGACCCCCGCGAAGACGGCTCCGGAGGCCTCGACCGGGCCCTCCGTCCGCGCCAAGGAGGCGGACGGGCAGCTGAATACCGGTGCTCTCGCCGTCGATGCCGACAATCCGAAGATCGACCCCCGGCTGGACAACCGGACCGGGGACCAGCGGCCGAAGCTGGAGGACTTCCCGGCAAAGCCGCAGCAGATCGACGGCCCCGAGGTCGGCGAGGAGCAGGAGCGGCCCGCCAAGCGTGGACGCGCTTCTGCCGATCACGGCACGCGCAAGGGCGCGAAGAGCCCGGGACCGCACGGTCTGGGCGACACCGCCGACAAGGTCTGAGAGGAGCAGGCATGGCCATCAAGAGGGCCAAGTCGTCATTCGTCGCCTACATCGACGGGGCGCCCCGTCTGGTGAACGCCGGCGACCTGATCGACGACTCCGACCCGGTAGTGACCGGGCGGGAAGCGCTGTTCGGCAGCATCGAGGACCACGTCGCAGGAATGGGCCGGAGTGTCGAGCAGGCCACGGCGGGGCCGGGCGAGAGGCGCTCGGTCGGCCGGCCTCCCGTCAAGAAGGCGGCCGCGAAGAGTCCGGAGACGGGCCAGGACGGACCTGGCCAGTAGCGATCGGAGGTGAGCGGTGCCGTTCGACCTTGGCGCGACTGCGCGCCTGACCGCCGAGTGCCGGGACCCTAGCGGCACCCTCACCACCGCCACGGGGGTCACGGTGACCGTGACCCTGCCGGACGGCACGAGCGCCAACCCGATCGCCTCCGAGTCGGGGACAGGCCAGTACCGGGTCGACTACCCGACGGTGCAAGCCGGACGGCACGTGATCCGCTGGGTATTCACCGGCCCGGCCGATGCGTACACCGACAGCTTCGACGTGCGAGAGGCGGCTCCGCCAGGGATTCTGTCGCTCGCCGACGCCAAGACTCACCTCAGCAAGTCGTCGTCATCCGACGATGACGAGCTGCGGTCCTGGATCGAATCGATCACCGCAGGAATCGAGGGATTGTGCGGCCCGGTCGTCGTCAGGACCGTCACCGAGCGAGTCGATCTCCGTCGCGCGCCCTCGGTTGCCCTCCGCGCGATCCCGGCCATCGAGCTCGTCTCGGTGACCGCGCTGTACACCGGCGGGACTGGGTACGCCACGGCCGATCTCGACCTTGACCCGGGTACCGGGATCGTCCGGCGCCTTGATGGCGGGATGCTCACGGGCCCGATGGTCGTGACGTACACGGCTGGCCGCCGGATCGTTCCAGCCGCGCTCACGTCGGCGGCCCGGATCATCCTCAGGCACCTGT
Organism: Streptomyces sp. NPDC058664; assembly: GCF_042716635.1. NCBI lineage: Bacteria > Bacillati > Actinomycetota > Actinomycetes > Kitasatosporales > Streptomycetaceae > Streptomyces > Streptomyces sp. NPDC058664. Next base: position 24,659 of record NZ_JBHXRW010000058.1, read on the forward strand.
GGCAGACGAAGCAGGGTCCCCAGCGGCCACAGCTCGGCACGGGCGACTTTGACGTCAACGAACCCGTGCAGGGCTTCGGATATGCGGTCCCGAACAGGGCGCTGCAGTTGATGGAGCCGCACCGACTGCCGCCGGGGGTGGGCTGATGGCGACCTCCGCCGTACCTGCGGCGATCGACGCGCTCCTGGAGATTCTGCGGGCCGCACCCGCGCTGTCCGGGGTGCAGATTGTCGACGGGCCGCCGGTCGACGATCAGTCCGATGCCGACCAGCTGTGCATCGGCTACCAGCCGGGTGAGGGTGAGAGCGCTTCGATGCTCCAGGACTTCGCGTACATCGGTGCGCGGCGGCGCGACGAGAACGGAGTCATCCCCTGCTGGATCGACTGCTGGTCCGGAGACTCGGACATCCGGCCGCGGCGGCAGCGGGCCTTTGAGCTTCTGGCCGTCGTCGAGGACGCCCTTCGCGCCAGCGACGCCTTCCCTGAGGCCCCGACCTTGAACGGTGTCGTCCAGTGGTCGCAGGTTGCAGGCGCTTCCCTCCGCCAGAACAACACCGACCAGGGCACCCGCGCAGGCGTCGGTTTCACCGTTACGTACTTCGCCCGCATCTGATCACTCACCCCACCGAAGGAGATAGCGATGGCGCGTGTGCGCTTCATCGGCCCGGAGCCGGTCACCGTGCCGGAGCTCGGCGGCCGTGAGATCCAGCCCGACCAGATTGTCGAGGTTCCTGACGAGCGATTCGAAGGCTACGTCTGCCAGACCACTGCGTGGGAGCCGGTCGAGGAACCGGGTGCCGCGAAGAAGACCGCGGCCAAGTCCGCAGCGAAGGAGGGCTGACCGATGGCTATCGGATCCGGTCTCGGTGCACAGATCGGCATCGCGGCTGAGGTGACTTACGGAACGTTCGTGGCGCCTACCGTTTTCCCGGAGTTCACGAAGCAGTCCATCGTGCTCAAGAAGACCACTGCTCAGAGCGCGGGCATCGCGGCGGGCCGGCTGATGGCACTGTCGTCGCGGCGCGTCGTTACGCAGCGGGAGGTGTCCGGCTCGATCGAGCTGGAGGTCGCCAACAAGGGCATGGGCCTGCTACTCCAAGCGCTCATGGGCACCACGGTGACCCCGGTCCAGCAGGGTGCGACGTCGGCCTATCTGCAGACCCACACCCTGGCGGACACGTGGGGCAAGAGCCTGGCGATCCAGGCCGGCATCCCGCTGACCACAGGCACGGTCACGGACAAGTCGTTCGTGGGCTGCAAGGTCGTCTCGGCAGAGTTCTCCTGTGAGGTCGGCGGCATGCTGACCTCAACGTTCGAGATCGATGGTCGGGACTGCTCTGAGACTCAGACCCTGGCTGTCGCCTCGTACACGCCGGCGGCCCCGTTCCACTTCGGGCAGATGGGCCTGAAGACGGGGTCCTTCGGTGCCGAGACCGCACTCGACGGTGTCCGGAAGGTCAGTGTGAAGATTGAGCGGCCGCAGGCGGTCGACCGCTTCTACGCCAACCAGTCCGCCCTCAAGGCTCAGCCGATCTCGAACGACCTGGTCAAGGTCACCGGCTCGCTGGAGATGGACTACGTCGCGACCACGGTCGACGACCTGCACACCAGCGACGGGGCGACGTCCCTGGTCTGGGAGTTCATCGGCCCGAACATCGCCAGCACCTACGACGAGACGTTCCGGATCAAGCTGCCCGCGATCAAGGTGGACGACGCGCCGCCGACCGTCGACGGCCCTGCGGTCGTGCGCCCCACGTTCAACTTCACTGCGCTCTTCGACGGCACCAATCCGGTCGCCATCGAGTACATCTCGACGGACGTCACGATCTAGGCCTGGCCGTGACCGACAGCGTTCGCATCCTCGGCACGGACCAGCTGCTGGCCTTGCACAGCCGCCTGCGCCGTGCCGACGAGACCCGGATCGCGGCCCTGATGACCCGCCGGATTCGGCGGGCGGCTGAGCCGCTACGGGACGACCTCAAGAACACGATCCGAACCCTCCCTATCCGGTCTGAAGCTCGTAAGCCTGGCAAGCGCGGAGGGCCGACTTCTACTACCCGGCCGCTGCGCGCGACCGTCGCCGAGGCTGTCCGGATCTCCGTCCGCACTACCCGGCCTGTAGGTGCCCGGGTCTGGGTGGACCGCTGGTCGCTGCCGTCTGATCTGCAGAAGATGCCGGCCGTCATGAACAGCGCGAACGGCCGTATCCGGCACCCAGTCTTCGGCAACAAGAAGCGCTGGGCAAATCAGTGGACCACCCCCTTGTGGTGGGACAAGACCGTCCAGCGCCACACCCCCCGCATGCAGGCCGAGGTGGCCCGCGTCCTCGACGACGTCCGCCGCACCATCACCTAGGAGCTCCCTTGATCGTCGTATATGCCCCGGCTGGCGGGGAGGAGCAGCACTTCGACGCTCGCTCGCTGCGGGTGTCGGAGGTGTCGATCGTGGCTCGAACGATCGACCAGAAGTGGCCGCAGATCCTTCAGGGCCTCGGCGATGAGGATCTGGACGCGATGCGCGGGGTGGCCTGGGTCATCGCCAAGCGCGCCAACCCGTCTCTTCGCTTCGGGGACTTCGACCCGGCTGTCACTGAGCTCAGCACGCGAATGGACAGGTCTGAGATCGAGTCCTATGTCGCGGCTGCGGTGCTGGCCGCCTGGGAGCAGAAGGAGGCCACCGAGGACAAGGTCCGCGCGCTCGTCGAGGGCTATGTCCTTCCGGCCGCGCTCGACCAGGAGCATGCCCAGCTCACGATCGACAAGGCTCTCGCCGAGCCCCCAAAAGACGAGCCGGAGGCGCTCAGGTCGTCGAGCAGCGACCCGACGTCGTCGAGCAGCGAGATCAGTACCTCGGCCTCTTCGCCCACCTCCTCCACATCCCGCCGCCGGCGGTCGACGACCTCCTGATCGAGGACTTCGAGCGGCTGGTGGCGTGGATCGATCGGCATCTCGCAGCCCAGACCGCAGGGAGTGACTGATGGCGTCGACCCGGCTCAACTTTGTCCTCGAGGGCCGTGACCAGCTGTCTCGGGTCTTCGACCGGGCCGGGGATTCTGCGACGCGGATGTCACGCCGGGTCCTGACCGCGTCCATCAACAGCGATGCGGCCGTGCGCCGGTTCGCGAACAACTCGGTCCGCTCCCTGTCGGAGCTGGACCGGTCGTCGCACGACAGCGCGAAGGCCATGGCCGCGCTGAAGGGCGCTGCAGTCAGTCTGGCGCCGGCGGCGATCCCTATGGCGGCGGCGTTCGCGCCGATCGCAGCTGGGGCTGGCGCTGCGGGGATTGCGCTCGCCGCGTTCGGCGCGGCACTGGGTGGGCAGCTCGGACCACTCGGCGACGCGGCGGAAGCGGAGAAGAAGTACGCCGAGGCGGTCGAAGAGTCTGGCGCCCGGTCGGAGGAGGCTGTCAAGGCTCAGACCGACTACCTGCGCCAGGTGTCGAAGCTGCCGCCGGCGACTCGGCAGGCGGCGGCTGCGCTGTCGGTGCTGAAGGACGAGTACAAGGGCTGGTCCGACTCGCTGGCCGAGCACACGATGGCGCCCGTCACGAAGGGGTTCGCCGTCCTGGGCGCCCTTCTGCCGCGGCTGACTCCGATAGTGCAGGGGGCGTCGTCGGAGCTGGACCGGCTGATGACGATCGCGGGCGGGGCGGTCTCCTCGCCGGGCTTCGACGCGTTTGCGACCCGTCTCGAGGGGTTCACGACGGGTGCGATCCGGCGCGCGAACGACGCGCTTGTCCATCTGATGCGGACGTCCAATGGCCAGGTGAGTGGCGGGTTTGCCGAGTTCATGGACTTCGCTCGCGCGCAGGGTCCGATCGTCGCCGACACTCTGAAGTCGCTGGCGACGGCGCTTCTCCACGTTCTGCAGGCCGGGTCTGATGTCGGCGTCGGGATGCTGACGGTCGTCAATGCTTTGGCTGGGCTGGTGGCCGCGGTCCCGCCGGGGGCGATCACCGCGCTTTTGCAGCTGGCCATCGCCATCAAAGCGGTCCGTCTCGCTGCCGTCGGCCTGGCGGCAGGCAAGGTGGCCCTGGCCGGGTTCGCTACCACGATCCTCGCGATGCGGACTGCGGCGGCCGGGTCTACTGGCCCGATGGCTGCGCTGACTGCGAGCTTCGGCGCGTTGTCCCGCGGGGCGAAGCTCGCACTGGCGGGCACCGGTATCGGGTTGTTCGTGATCGCGATGTCCGAGCTGACGCAGATAGGCCGGCAGGCGCCGCCGGACGTGGATCAGCTGACGACGTCGCTGAAGCAGCTGTCCGCGACGGGCTCGGCGACTGGCGAGGCGGCCCGCCTCTTCGGCTCTGACCTGGGCGGTCTGTATGACAAGGTCCGCTCGCTGACCGACCCGACGACGACCGACGAGGTCCAGCAGTTCATCGTGACTCTTGGTGGCCTGGGTAACTGGGACTCCACTCCGGTCAAGGAGTCCAAGGAGCACATCGACGCCATCGACCAGGCTCTCGCGGGCCTGGTGTCCGGTGGTCGGGCGGAGCAGGCTGCGGCGGCGCTGGAGCGGCTGTCGGCCGAGTACGGTCAGGGTGGTCGCGACACGGCCGCGTTCACCGGCGCCATGGACGCGTATCAGTCGGCGCTGGCTGACGCGAAGTTCGAGCAGGATCTCGCAGCTCAGAGCATGGGGCTGTTCGGGCAGCAGGCTCAGGCGACGAAGGCGAAGCTCGACGCACAGAAGGTCAGTGCGGACGGGTTGCGGCAGGCCATTCAAGCGCTCAATGACACCAATCGCGCAGGCATTTCGGCGCAGATCGCGTTCGAGCAGGCGGTGGACTCGACGTCGGAAGCGGCAAAGAAGAACGCCGGCGTCTGGGCGGCGAACGGTGGCAGGCTCGACTTGTCCACGGAGAAGGGCCGGACCGCAGCAACCGCGCTGAACGACCTGGCCGCGAAGACGGATGCTGCCGCGTCGGCGGCGCGGGAGTCCGGGGCGTCGTGGTCCACGGTCAACGGGATCTATGACCGTGGACGGCAGCGGCTCATCGCGAACGCCCAGCAGATGGGCTTGAACGAGGGGGCCGCACGGCGTCTGGCGGACCAGATCCTGAAGACGCCGGACAAGACGGCCCGCCTCAAGGGCAACTTGGAGGACTTGCAGGCAAAGCTGGCTGACGCGAAACGCCGCCTGGCATCGGTCCCGGACAGTAAGAAGGCCGCGATCCGGGCGGAGATTTCGCAGCTTCAGGCACAGGTCGCGCGGGCCAAAGGATCGATCGCCAGCGTCCAGGGCAAGACCGTGTCGATCATGGTGCAGTACCGGGCCTCGCACTCGTCGGCCAGCGACTTCACCAAGTCCATCGGCGGTTACGCCGGCGGCGGTACCCCGCGCGCGGGCGAGTGGGCGTGGGTTGGTGAAGAGGGCCCTGAACTGGTGCAGTTCAAGGGCTCCGGCGCCAGGGTCTACGACCACCGCACTTCGATGGGCATGGCTGGGCAGGTTGGCGCCGGTCAGGATGTGGGCGCCGGTCTGATGGCCGGCATGTCGCAGTCCCGAGCCGGGGTCGAGCAGGCCGCCCGCGGCATGGCGGCCGGCGTGGAGGCCGGTGTCCGGGCCGAGCTGCAGATCGCGTCACCGTCGAAGAAGATGCAGGCCCTGATGGCCGACGTGAAGGCGGGCATCGTCCGCGGCCTGACCGGGTCGAAGGCCGCGATCAGGGCGACGGCGATGGACCTGGTCAAGGACATCTGGAAGGCGTGGGAGGGCCAGAAGACCAACAAGGATTCCGGTCTGGTCACGATGGTCAACCGCGAGCACGCCAAGCTCCAGACGCTCGCGACGAAGCGGGACGCCCTCACGGCCCGCATCGTGAGCGCGCAGAACCTCCTGAAGTCGCGCATCGAGGAGCAGGCGAACTACCGGGCCGGCGTCAAGTCAACGGCCCAGGGAGCCGCGTCGCTGTCGAGCCTCGGCCTCGAACAGGCGCAGGTCACCCCAGGCTCGATCCGCGCGGGCCTCCAGCAGAAGCTGGCGAAGCTCCGGCAGTTCACTCGCTACATCACCGCCCTGACCAAGCGCGGGCTGAGCAAAAACTTGCTCCGCCAGCTCCTCGCCATGGGGCCGGAGGAAGGCTTCGCCTATGCGGCGGCGCTCGCCGGGATGACGAACGCCGACTTCAAGCAGGTCAACTCGATTCAGGCGCAGCTCGACACGGAGGCCGACAGCCTCGCCAGGCACGGCGCGAGCACCCTGTACGACGCCGGGGTCAACTCGGCCAAGGGGTTGGTCGACGGGCTCAAGTCCCAGCAGAAGGCCATCGAGCAGCAGATGATCGCGATCGCCCTGGGCATGCAGGCCGCGATCAAGAAGGCCCTCGGCATCAAGAGCCCGAGCCGAGTGGCGCACGCGATCGGCGTGAACTTCGGCCAGGGCCTCTCCGGCGGCACGATCGCCTCGCTGCCGAGCGTGGGCCGGGCAGTCGACACTGTCGCCGCCCGCATGGCGGGCATGCGGCCGATGCCCGGGCGGCCTTCTGCCGGGCTCGGCGTCGGCGCCTCAGGGGCGGCTACGGTCGTCAACCACTTCCACATCGAGGGCGCCATGGATCCGGTGCGCGTCGGCCAGGAGGTTCAGAAGGTGCTCATCAAGCTGAAGCGCACCAACGGCGGGGGAGGGCTGGGTCTCGGATGACGCGAGTGACAGTGCAGGCGGGGTTCGGGTACTCGGCGGTGGCGCCGGATCTGGCGTGGACGGACATCACCCAGTTCGTGAAGCTCTCGGCCACCGAGGGGATCTCCATCACCCGCGGGGCGTCCGATGAACGCGCGGACACCCAGACCGGCACGATGACCCTGGATCTGGACAACTCCGACGGCCGCTTCACCCCGGGGCGGGCCGGGCCGTACTACCCGAACGTGCGCCGCAACTGTCCCATCCGGGTTATCAGCACGGTCCTCGGCGGGAAGAACTACCTGGTCCAGCCCGGCTTCGAGGTCGACGACGGGAGCTGGTCGGCTCCTGACGGGCAGGAGCCGAGCGGCGCGGGTGTCGACACGGGGCACGTCAAGAGCGGCTCGTTCGCCCATAAGATCAGCTGGTCGACTTCGGGCACTGGCGGAGTCCTCCAGTGCCCGCTGTATGGGCTCACGATCGGCGTGCCGTACACGGCGTCCGTCTACGTGTGGGTGCCGGCCGGGGACCCCGCCGTCCGGCTCGACATCGACGGCACCACGATCGGAACCGCGTCCACCCTCACCGGAACATGGCAGCGGATCACGGTCACCTGGACGACGACCGCCGCCTCACACACCCTGCGGATCACCACGACCACCACATCCCCGACCACCGGGGATGCCGTCTGGCTGGACGAGGGGCAGGTCGAGGAAGGCTCGTCGGCGACCGCCTGGTCGTCGACGGCCGCGACCCACCACCACCGCTTCTACGGCATGGTCACCAGCTGGCCGATGGGCTGGGCGGGTCTGCACTCTACGGTGACGATCACCGCGAGCGACATGATGAAGTGGCTCAGCCGGCGCCCGGCCCTCGGCCCGATGCTGGTCGAGGAGGTCCAGGGCGACGAGGCCCGGCTGTACTACCCGCTGTCCGAGCCGGAAGGCAGCATGTCCGGCGGGGACCAGTCCGGCTACGCCCGGCCGTCGCTCACGATCCAGCAGACCAGCGTCGGCGGCACCCTGGAGTTCGGCACCGGCACCGGCCCGCCGTCGGACGACCTGCCCACGCCGACGTTCACCCCGTCGTCGGCCTCGGCCGGGAAGTACCTGCAGTGCACGGTCTCGCCGCTGCTCACCTCGGACGGCAGCACCGGCAGCCCGATCCCGGGGGACCAGGCGTTCGAGGCGTGGTTCTCCACGTCCACCTCCGGCCGCACGATCATGACCTGGTCGTCCGGCGCGGCAGCCGCCTTCGACTCCGGCATCCGCTTCCAGCTGGAGTCCGGGACCGGGAAGCTCCAGATCGTCGAGTACTTCAGCTTCGGGCCGACCACGCACACGGTCGCTACCCCGAACCTGGCGGACGGAGCCTCGCACCACCTGGTGTGGGACGAGGCCGGCCATGACGTGTGGGTCGACGGCGTGCAGTACGCCGTCGCGACCGGCACGTGGACGGACCGGATCACCCTGAAAGTCGGCGCCAACGAACTCGGCACCGGCCTGTGGTCGGGCACGATCAGCCACGTCGCCGCCTACGTGAGGACCGGCGGCTTCCCCGCGATCTCGGAGCTCGTCGAGCACTACACGGCGGGCATGACCGGGCATGCGGGCGAGTCGTCGTGGATCCGGATGTACCGGCTCGGCGGTTACGCCAAAATCCCCGCGGTCATCCCGCAGGGGTCGTTCAGCGCGGTGGCGTCGCAGGGGCAGCTCGGCTCGTCGCCGCTCACGCACATGCGGGACGTGGAACGGACCGAGAACGGCAGGCTCTTCGCCGACCGGGCGAGCGCGCAGATGGTTTTCCAGAGCCGCAGCGTCCGCTACAACCCGACGTCGGCGCTGACGATCCCCTACGCCGACCTGGAGACCCCCGACGTCGAGGTCAGCGACGACGACCAGAAGCAGGTCAACCTGGTCCGAGCCACGCGCCCGGGCGGGGCGACGCAGCGGGTGCAGGACGCGACGTCGATCGCTCTCGACGGGATCGTCGAGCAGCAGCTCGATGTCCTGAAGACGACCGACAACGAGGTCCTCGACGCGGCGACGTGGCTGGTCATCCGGTACGCCGACCCGCAGCCGGAGATCCGGCAGCTCCCCGTCCAGGCCGCGACCCTGTCGACAGCCACGTACCGGGCGCTCCTCGACGCCGACGTCTCCACCGTCTTCACCGTTACGGACCTGCCTGACGAGGCGATCTCCCCCAGCTCCACGGTGCTCGTGGAGGGCTACACCGAGGAGATCAGGGAAGCTCAGCACACGCTGAACTTCCACACCTCGCGCGCCGACATCGGCGCTGTCTGGGTTCTCGATGACCCTACGTACAGCGTCTTGGGCACCACCACCCGCCTCGCTTACTGATCGGAGTTCCATGGGAGTGATCACACGGGCGGAGGACTTCTACCTGCCGCCGCCCCACCTGCCCCCCGGCAAGTGGGACGCCGAACCGCCGGCGATGCGCGCGGTCCGTTGGTGGGAGGAGAAGCACCAGCGTCGCATCCCCATCGGCGACGGCATTGTCCTCGACCATCCTCTGTACGCCCGCGTAAATCATGGTCGGTGGGTCGCGGACTGCACCTGCATGTCGGCACAGATCGTCACCCCGGCCGACCCTCGCATGTGGTGCGTGGAATGCGGCACCGGCTGGTGGCAGCTCGCCTTCCCCTCGGACGTCGCCGCGGTCGAGCAGCAGCTCGCCGACCTGCCCGTCGCCGAACGGAACTGGTGGGCCGCCACCGACCCGACCGATCCGGCCCGTCCCACCCTGGAGGCCTGATGACCATCGCTACCCCCCGCACCTGGGTCGTCGGCGAGGTCGTCACCGCGGCCATGCTGAACGCGGAGATCCGCGACCAGTGGACCGACCTGATCTCCGGCTGGACCAGCTACACCCCAGACTGGACGAGCACCGGCACCGCGCCCGCCCTCGGCAACGGCACTCGCTTCGGCCGGTACAAGCTCGTCGGGAAGATCTGCACCGCGAACTTCGAGTTCGTGTTCGGCACGACCAGTACCTTCGGCACTGGCGCATGGGGCTTCAGCCTCCCGTTCACGGCCGCCAATCCGGCCACCTCGTCAGTGAATTTCAACTACCTGGGCGCCGCTCGCGGCCACAACGCGACCCAGTGGGTCACCGGAACCGTTGGCGTGCTGAAGAACTCTTCGATCTCCAGGCTCTACGCACACGAGCGCGGCACCGAGTGGAACGCGACCGTGCCCCACAGCTGGGTCGGAGCCTCGACCAACTACCTGCAGGGCCAGCTCGTGTACGAGATCGCCTGACCTGCCGCTTCCCCGCCTCGCCCCGAGCCGCCGGCCGGGGCTTTCGTCATATCTGGAGGCCTCATGGCCAGAACCGGGCCGCAGCGCATCCCAGGCGCCGTCTTCGATCTGTTCTTCGGTGACGGTCGCTACAGCGGCTCCGACATGGAGGTCAACTGCGGTGTCATCCACACCACGGAGGGCCCGACGCTCTACAACTACGGCGGGGGCGCCAGCGCTCCGACCGTGACATCGGTGCCGGACTTCAAGAACCGGCGGCTGGTCCACCACCAGCACTTCGACGTCGACGAGTCGGCCCGCGCCCTCGTCAACAAGGCCGGCGGCGTGCAGACGAACCAGGCCAACGCGTTCCAGTGGGAGCTCGTCGGCACGTGCGACCCGGCCACCCACCGCTCGTGGACCAGCAAGGGCATCGCCCACATCTACTGGCCGGAGCCGCCGGACTGGGCTGTGCGTGACGTGGCGGCGCTGATGCGGTGGCTGCACGACAACCACGGCATCCCGCTGACTGGGCGCTCTGTGTGGCTGGCCTACCCGGCGAGCTACGGCGACAGCCCCGTCCGCATGAGCTTCGCCGACTGGACCAGCTTCACGGGGTGGTGCGGTCACCAGCACGTTCCGGAGAACGACCACGGCGACCCCGGCGCCCTGCCGTTCGCCCGCATCCTCGCGGTCGCCAAGGGCGACACCGCACCCCCCGAGCAGGAGGACGACATGACCCCCGAAGAGCGCAAGCTCCTCGTCGACACCGCGGCCGCCGTGCGGCGGATCGAGGCCAAGCTCGCAGTCGCCCCGTGGACGTACAAGCAGCCCGGGATCGCAGACCAGCGCGACATGAACCAGCTCCTCCGCGACGTCGACAAGACCGTGAAGGGCCTGGGCGGAACCGGCCTCACCCCGACCCAGATCGACGCCCTCTCCAAGAAGCTGGCGGATCAGCTCGCCGCCCGACTCACCAACTGAACGGACCCCATCATGAAGCTCTTCGGACGCGAACCGGTCGTCATCCTCAACACCCTGGCGGCCGTCCTCGGCCTCGTCGTCTCCCTCGGCATCACCAGCCTCACCGCGACCCAGGCCGGCGCGATCGTCGGCGTCGCCACCGCGGTCCTCGGCGGGATCGCCGCGGCCCTGACTCGGCCGGTCGCCCCGCAGGCGTTCACCGCGATCGTCGGCGCTGGCGCGGTCCTCGTCGGGGCGTTCGGGTACGAGGTGTCGCAGGAGACGATCGGCGCGATCAACACCGTGGTCCTGACTGCGCTCACGCTGCTGACCCGAGTCCAGGTCAGCCCGACCACCTCGGGCCGCCCGCTGTCTGGGGTGTAGGTGCGGTCCGCGGTGCTGCGGCGGGCCCGTAAGCACCTGGGCCGCCGCGGCGCGTTCCTCCTGATCCTCGGCACCGGCAAGACGTGCTGGGGTGTGTCCTTCCTCGTGGATCCTCCGCAGCCGTTGGGCCTGGAGCTCCTCACCCAGGTCTGCTCTCTGCAGCATTGGGCTTGGCTGTGGATCGTCTGCGGTCTCGTGACGTGCTTCTCTGCTTTCCTCCGTATCGGCCGTGACAGGTACGGCTTCTATGCGGCGCTGATCCCCCCATCGGTCTGGGCCATCGCCTATCTGGCGGCGGTCCTGGCCGGCGACTACTCCCGCGCCGTTTGGGTCGCGGTCTGGTACCTGACCTCCCATGTGGGGGTCATCTTGTGGGCCAGCACGGTGCCCGAGACATCGGTCCCCCAGCTCCGTGCCGTGCTCGGAAAGCCGAGGTCGGATGAACGTGGGTGACTGGGCGGCCCTGGTGGGGGCTGCCGGCGGCATCCTTGGTGGGGGTGGCGTGTTCGTGGCGCGGGCCACGGTCAAGGCGGCGAAGGCGTCGGCTGCCCCGCAGCAGCAGGCCGCTGATCTGGCTGTCCTGCAGGCGACGGTGAAGCGGGTCGACGAGGAGAACGGCAGCCTCCGCAGCAGGCAGGCCCGGTGCGAGTCTCTGCTGCGGGCCTTCTCGTGGACGGTCAACCGGTGGGCCGACCAGATGCACAAGGCGGGGATCGAGCCGGAGCCGGTGCATCCGCTCGTCGACGAGTACAACCGGACCGGAGTGTGATGTGACCGACCCCCCGCCCGACCGGCCGATGCGGCCGGTCGTCGACCTGACCGCGGCGGACGCGGACACCCTCGTCGAGATGGGCGTCCTCGAACCGCAACCCGAGCCCGAGCCCCGACCTGAGAACTGACGACGCCCCCTCTCGCGCCCATGCGGCGCGGGAGGGGGCATTTTGCTGTGCCTGACAGCGGCCGCCTTGAGCCTGGCGGATGCGGTGCCCTGTCGGCGAGACTGCGGCATGGACAACAGCGACAACGTGATCCCGCTCTTCAAGGCAAACGCGAGCTCTGAGGAACTCCAGCCCATGATCGAGACGTGGCAGGCCATGTATCTCAGTCATGGTCAGTCGCTAACCGATCCGAAGACTGCCGCGTCGCTGCGCGTGGCGATAAAGGTCGTCTCGCTACTCCTCAAAGGAGCGTGCGCGCACGGCATCATCACCGACGAGCAGCAAGAGCTGCTGGAGAGCATCGTCGATGTCGGCGCTGACGCAGCTGATGAATGGCAGAAGTAGCCCTTCGCCGTTCAGACGTTTTCCCGCCACACCTCTACCCCGTGGCTGATTCCGGGTGCATGCTGTCGGCACGGCCTCCCCGCCACCCCCATCGGGGGATCCGCCACGGCCCCGCCTGCTGCTGCGATGCAGGCGGGGCCGCGCGCTGTCCCGGCGTTCCCCGCCCGACTGTCAGCGCCTGCTCGTACAGTTGGGGAATCCATCCGCGTCTTCTGGCAGACGCACTCGGACCCGCCCCGGCGTGATGCACCGGGGCGGGGCACTTCCTGGAGACCCCATGGACGACTTCGACGCGTTCCTCGACGCCCGCCTTGACGAGGACGAGCAGACCGCCCGCGAGGCCGGTGGACAGTGGATGGTGCTCCCGGTTTCAGGCTGGATCCACACCAAGGCCGTGCCGTCTCGCGAGTGGCAGCCGCCAGGCTCTGACCACCACGTGGCGTCCGCCCCGCTCGAGGGAGACCGCGCACACATCGTCCGCCACGATCCCGCGCGGGTACTGGCCGAGGTCGACGCCAAACGGCGCCTAGCCGAACTGCACCAAGCCGCCGACTACGAATACGCGGACGGGCCGGTCTGCCTTACCTGCGACCAGGGCGGGCCGCTGCCGTACCCGTGCCCGACCCTTCGCCTGCTAGCCCTGCCCTACGGGCCGCATCCCGACTACCGCGACAAGTGGCGGCCGTAGCCCTACTTCTTCGCCTTGGCGGCCTTCTCGGCTTCCTTGCGCTTCTTCTCCGCGTACCCCTCAGGGTTGAGCACGGCGAGCTTCACCTCGGCTTCGACTGCGGCCTGCTGCAGCCGGATGAGTTCGTCGGTGAGTTCGATTGGCACAGCGGAATCCTAAGCGGCGAGCTCCTGCTCGGCGCGCACCGCCGCCTCCCATGCGACCAGGAGCCGGGCGTACTCCTCGCGCCGCTCGACCGGCAGCGTGTCGCCGACCCACAGCGCGCGGATGCGGTCGTTGATCGCGGCGGCGTCGAGTCGGTCCGCCGGCTGCTGCTCAGGCGTCGAGGTCATGCGGCAAGGCTACGGCGTGGGTGTGACAGGCCTGACGCTCAGCCTCCGACCGTCCACTTATCGGCGGGGAGGATCAGGTCGGCCACTTCGGTGACCGCGCCGGCCGCGTCCAGCCGGGTCCGGTCGACCAGCAGCGTCGCCGCCCCCGTCAGCATGCCTAGCAGATGCGCTTCGTCCTGCGTGGCCTGGTGCAGGCCCACCGAGATCCTGACCGCAACGTGCGCTCTGCGTCGGCCGCGCCACCAGGTCGTGACAAGCATGGAGGGGCGGCCGTCAGGGTCGAGGAGCTCGACTCTCTCCCGGGACACCTGCGCTCCCGGCTCGCAGCGGAGGCGGATCGCCAGGTCGTTGTTGGCGCGGGGGCGGGAGCGCTCGGTCTCGCCGCGGCCGTAAGGCCACTCTGCATCGGGGTCGGAAAGGGTACGCACACCGGGAGCATCGCGGACGATGAGGCGTCCGCGCGGCTGTCCCTCGAGATGCCCCGCCGTGCGAAGCGTCTGCACGGCTCTGTAGGTGGCTCCCCGGCCGGCATCGAGTTCCTCGGCAAGGGACCGGTAGGAGGGAAAGACGCTACCGGGTGGGTAAGTGCCTTCTTGGATGCGTTGCAGCAGCAGGGCGGCGAGCCTCTGCTGCAGCGCTTCTGCCATGTGTGACCCCTGCGACGATCTTGGAGAGTCACCGTAAGCTGGGGTGGTTGATCTGCTACGTGGCAGATAACCTCGTGCTTCCTGGGAGCAGCCTTGCGGTCTCGCGTTGTCCGCGCCGCAGGGTTAGCAGTACGTTGCACATATCGAACAGGCGTTCACTCCTTCGAGTGAAGCTTGGCTTGAACCCGGATCCGCCGGTAAGGCGATCGGCGTCACCCATAGACGCGTCGAGGCTGTCCGACAGTGGCCCGCTCGTTGGCGGCCTCGACGCAAGGCGACCCCCCTCCGACTGATGGAGGGGGGTCGTTCTCATTCTGTCGCGCGCACAGGATGGCCGCACTGCCTCCCTGGGAGATTTCTGGGAGATGATCATGGCTACGGAAGCCGGAGCTACCCGGAGGAACGCCTACTCAACACGGGGGAGTGGGCTGTATTGGCAGGTCTTTCCCGGCCCTGCGGCATCCCTGTCAGCGGGCGGGCACCATGGAACGGCCATCTACACGATCTTCGAGGGCACCAGCGAGATCCAGCGCATGGTCATCAGCCGCGCGCTCGCGAAGTAGCCGACCGGACGGGAAACCGGCCCGCACCGGCTCGGTGCGGGCCGGTGGGGCCTGTCGGCGCTCGTGGCGGCCCGGGCCCAGGACTCAGGCGGCGAGTTCCTGCTCCGTCTGTACCGCCTCGGTCCAGGCGGCCACGAGCACCCGGTAGATCCGCTGCTCGTCCGCCGTCAGCGGGCGGCGCTCCTCTCCGGCGCGTACCCACAGGGTGCGGATCGCGTCGTTCAGAGCGGTGGGGCCGGGGGTGCCTCTGTTCGGGTCGGTATCGGACATGGTGTCCAGCCTAGGCGCTGGGTCGGACAGATCCGGCCTCCGACGGACGTGGGGTCCGCCACGCCGCTCCCGCTCCCGTCCCGGTCACACCACACAGAACTCGTTGCCCTCGGGGTCCTGGAGGACGACCGCGTAGTAGTCCATGCCGTTCGGCTCGTCCATCGCGTACAGGATCGTCGCGCCGATCGCCGTCAGCCGGGACACCTCGCCGTCCACCCGCTCGCGACGCAGGGTGAGAGGAACGTCACGGCCGCCGCCCACCTTGAGGTCGAGGTGGATCCGGTTCTTGACGGTCTTGGGCTCCGGGACCCGCTGGAACCAGACCCGGGGGCCGACGCCCCGGGGGTCCACGATGGACTCCGGCAGCTCCCCTGCGTCCTCGCCCAGCTCCTCCTCGGGCACGCCGATCGCCTCCCAGTACTCCCGCCAGCTGGCGTGCCCCTCGGGCGGCGGGTCGGGCACGTACCGCAGGGCCTCCAGCCAGAAGGGCACCAGACGCTGGGGGTCGGCGCAGTCGATCGTCAGTTGCAGGGTCAGTCCGGGTCGCTCCATGGGGACGAGCCTCCCAGACGCCACTGACAACGGCCGGATCCGGAAGACGGACGGACGTTTCCGGCCAACCGTCCAGATAGAGACGGCTGTTCGAGGCTTGCTACCTGTGGGTTACTTCGTGGAGGACAATCACCACGCCGGTGACGATCAAGGGGGAACCGACCATGGCCAGCACCACCCGGACCGAGGCGCCCGAACTCGCGGGACTTCCGCTGCTCGGCTCCATGTTCGACCTCAAGAACGACTCCCTGGGCACCTTCCTGAGGGCCCGGCGCGAGCACGGCGACGTCGTACGGATCACCGCGGGACCACCCGGGATCCGCGCCGTCGTCTACGGCGTCTTCTCCGCCGAAGGCGCACAGCAGGTCCTCGCCGGGGAGTCGGCCAACTTCCGCAAGGACAACCGCTTCTACCAGGAGGTCCGCGAGTCCTTCGGCAACGGCCTGCTCACCAGCCAGGACGAGGACTACCTCCGCCAGCGCCGGCTCGTCCAGCCCCTCTTCACCCGTCGTCGCGTCGACGGCTACGCCTCGGCCGTCGCCGCCGAGGTGGCCACCCTCACCGGCGAGTGGGAGAACGGCGGCGCCGAATCGGTCGACGTCCTCCAGGAGATGACCCGCCTCGCCATGCGTGCCGTCGCCCGCATCCTCTTCGGCACGGACGTGGACACCGCCGTCGAGATCGTCGAGCGCAGCTTCCCCGAACTGGGCGCCTACGTGCTGCGCCGCGGTTTCTCCCCGGTCAGCATCCCCCGCGACTGGCCCACCCCCGGCAACCGCAGGGCGGCCGCCGTCCACGAGGCGCTCTACCAGGTCTGCGACCGCATCATCGCCGAACGCCGGACCTCCGACCGGACCCCCGGCGAGGGCGACGACCTCCTCACCCTGCTCGCCGAGGCCGAGAGCGCCGAGGACGGCAGCTTCGACGCGACCGAACTGCGCGAGCAGGTCCTCGTCTTCCTGCTCGCCGGTCACGAGACGACCGCCACCTCCCTCGGCTTCGCCCTCCACCTCCTCGCCCTCCACCCGGAGGCGCAGAAGCGCGCCCACGAGGAGGTCGACCGGGTTCTCGCCGGCCGTACCCCCGGCGCCGCCGACCTCGACGCACTGCCGTACGTCACCCAGGTCCTCAAGGAAGCCATGCGGCTCTTCCCGGCCGCCGCGCTCATCGGACGCCGCGCCGTCGCCGCCACCGAGATCGGCGGCGTCACCATCCCCGCGGGCGCGGACGTCATCGTCGCCCCGTGGGTCACCCACCGCCACCCCGACTACTGGGAGGACGCGGAGCGCTTCGACCCCGACCGCTTCACGCCCGAGGCGGAGGCCGCCCGCCCCCGGTACGCGTGGTTCCCCTTCGGCGGCGGCCCGCGCGCCTGCATAGGCCAGCACTTCTCGATGCTGGAGTCGGTGATCGCCCTGTCGATGATCCTCCAGCGGTACGGCTTCGAGGCCGTCGACACCGAGGTGCCCGTCACCCCCGCGATCACCCTCCAGGCAGCGGGCCCGGCCCGCTGCCGCCTCACCCCCAGGACGACGGACTAGGGGCCGCCCGGCCCCTACCGCAGGGTCGCGACGACGACCGTCGCCCACCACTCGTCGGAGGTGATCACCTCGGGGGCCAGCCGGCCGCCCGAGACCTCCGTCACGGCCGACACGGCCCGCTCGGCCTGCCGCTCGCTCGTCTCCACCAGAAGGCGCCCGCCCGGCGCCAGCCACTCCGGCGCCTCGGCGGCCACCCGGCGCAGCACGTCCAGACCGTCCGGGCCGCCGTCGAGCGTGACGTGCGGCTCGTGGTCCCGGGCCTCCGGCGGCAGCAGCCCGATCTCCTCGGTCGGTACGTACGGCACGTTCGCGACCAGGATCTCGACCCGGCCCCGCAGCCCGGACGGCAGCGGCGCGAACAGGTCGCCCTCGTACACCCGGCCGCCGCGCGGCTCGACGTTCCGCCGGGCGCAGCGCACCGCCGCCGGCTCGATGTCCGAGGCGTGCACCTCCGCGCCCCCGACCCGGTCGAGCAGCACCGCGCCCGCCGCGCCGGACCCGCAGCACAGGTCGACGCAGACGGCCCCCGGCCGCGCGAGGCCCACCGCGTGCCCGACCAGGAACTCCGTACGCCGCCGGGGTACGAACACCCCGCCGTCCACCTCGATCCGCAGGCCGCCGAACTCGGCCCAGCCCACGATGTGTTCCAGCGGCAGGCCCGCGGCCCGCCGCTCGACCATCAGGTCGAGCTCGCCCGGTCCGGCCGCCGCCGCGAGCAGCATCTCGGCCTCCTCCTCGGCGAAGACACAGCCCGCGGCCCGCAACCGCTCGACGACACGCGCGTCAGACAAGCTGCGCCTCGATCGCGGTGACGACCTCGGGGGCGTCCGGCTCGGTGCGCGGACGGAAGCGGGTGACCCGGCCGTCGCGGCCGATCAGGAACTTCTCGAAGTTCCACTGCACGTCACCGGCCTCGCCCTCGGCGTCGGCGACCTTCACCAGCTCCGCGTAGAGCGGGTGGCGGCCCTCGCCGTTGACGTCCGTCTTCTCCAGGAGCGGGAACGAGACGCCGTACGTCGCCGAACAGAAGGTCTGGATCTCCTCGGCGCTGCCCGGCTCCTGGCCCGCGAACTGGTTGCAGGGGACACCGAGCACGGTGAAGCCACGCTCCCCGTACTCCTTCTGCAGCCGCTCGAGGCCCGCGTACTGCGGGGTGAGACCGCACTTGGAGGCCACGTTCACCACGAGGACCGCACGGTCCCCGTAGTCGGCGAGGGAGACCGGATCACCGGTCAGGGTCTTCAGCGGAATGTCGTACAGGCTCATGGACAGCTCCTCTTCGAAATGAGGTTTGATCTCAACATGGGAGACGAACCACTGGCAATCTCGATCGATTCCGCGCCGGACGGAGGACCGCGCCGGGTCCGCTGCCGCCTCTGCGGCCGGCCCCTCACCGGAGCCGACTCCCGCCGCACGGGCCTCGGCCCGACCTGCGACGCCAAACTCCACCCCCCGGCCCCCGACATCCGCACCCGCCGCCACGAGGTGGAGCAGGACACCCTGCCGGGTCTGGACCCGTCAGCCGGCTGAGGCGACCAGCTCCGCGTACGCCGGCCACCGCTCCTCCGGGCCGAGGGCGAGCAGGCCGATCTTCGCCACGAGCAGCGGATCGGCCTGTCCGGCGAGCCGGGGCACGGCCCGGGTGACGAGCCACTCCTGGAGCTCGGCGAGCGGCTCGGACCCCCAGGGCACGACGAGGGACACGTCGTCCTGGAGCAGATCGTCGAGCCAGTGCTCCGCGCGCCCGGCCAGATGCCGGTCCTCGGCCCCGCCCCCGGGCGCCGAATCCCAGGCGTCGAGCAGCGGGGTCACCGAGCCGTGGATGTCGGCGCACAGCTCCCAGACGGCCTGTACCCCGTACACCGGCTCGGGGTCGGCCAGGGTCTCCCGCCACCACGCGTCGAGGAACCCCTCGATCGCCGCTGCCTGCTCGGCGGGCCACTCCCGCCAGGCGGTACGGCCCAGCCCGGTGGGCAGGTAGGCCATCCCGGAGAACCGCCCGTGCGCGACGAAGGAGAAGAACTCCGGCAACAGGCGCCGTACCACCGCCGGATGATCAGTGAAGTGGGAGGGGACCTCGTGCATCAGTATCCGCACCAGGTCGTCGCCGAGCGGAGCGCGCGGCACCGCGAGCAGCGCAAGTTCCCCGGCGCCGTAGCAGTGGAGGCATCCCTCGGCGGGTGCCGTCATGCCGCCGAAGACGGCGTCGATCCGACGGAGCGCGGAGGCCGGCGGGGAAGGGGTCATGGGGTGTCCTGTCGGGACTCCGCCGACGCGGTGCGTCCGGACGAAGAGATCGACATTACCAGCCAAGAACGCGGTGGCCCAGGGGAATTGTGGCCCGGCAGGGTGGGGTGCGATGAGACCGAAACCCGAGCGACCGGAGTCCTGACCATGTCGACCCTGCGCGTCACCGCCGAAGTCCTGACCGTCCATCCCCACCCCAACGCCGACGCCCTGGAACTGGCCCAGGTCGGCCTCTACCGGGCCGTCGTCGCCAAGGGGGCCTACCGGACCGGCGACGCCGCCGTCTACATCCCGGAGCAGGCGGTGCTGCCCGCCGCCCTCGTCGACGAGCTCGGGCTGACCGGGCGGCTCGCCGGGAAGCAGTCGGACCGGGTCAAGGCGGTCCGGCTGCGCGGGGAGCTGTCCCAGGGCATCGTGTGCCGGCCCGGCGCGCTCGCGGACACCGACCTGACACGGGCGGCGGCCGACGGCACCGACTTCGCGGAGATCCTGGGCATCACCAAGTGGGCGCCGCCGGTTCCCACGACCATGGACGGCGACGTCGAGTCCGCGCCCGACCTGCTGCCCTGGGTCGACATCGAGAACCTCCAGCGCTATCCGGACGTCTTCGAGCCCGGTGAGCCCGTCGTCCTGACGGAGAAGCTCCACGGCACGGCCTGCCTGCTGACGCTGCACGCCGAGGAGGGGCGGGTGCAGGTCTCCTCCAAGGGGTACGGGGCCAAGGGCCTCGCCCTCAAGGAGGACCCGCGCAACCTGTACTGGCGGGCCGTCCACGGCCACGGCCTGCCCGC
Organism: Streptomyces sp. NPDC058664; assembly: GCF_042716635.1. Taxonomy (NCBI): domain Bacteria; kingdom Bacillati; phylum Actinomycetota; class Actinomycetes; order Kitasatosporales; family Streptomycetaceae; genus Streptomyces; species Streptomyces sp. NPDC058664. The sequence continues at coordinate 44,804 of NZ_JBHXRW010000058.1, forward strand.
CGTCGCCGAGCGGCTCGCGAAGCGGCTCGGCGCCCGACGCGTCGGCCTCTTCGGCGAGGTGTACGGGGCCGGGGTGCAGGACCTGGCGTACGGCGCCGACGGCCGTGGCGGGACGGTCGGGTTCGCGCTGTTCGACGTGTCGGCCGAGATCGACGGGCAGATCCGCTGGCTGGACCCGGCGGAGGTCCTGGAGGCCGGCGAGGTCCCGCTCGTACCGCGGCTGTACTCCGGCCCGTACGACCTGGACACCGTCCTCGCGCACGCGAGCGGCCGGGAGACCGTCTCCGGACGGGAGACGCACCTGCGGGAGGGCGTCGTGATCCGGTCCGCGACCGAGCGGTACAGCCCGGTCGTCGGCGGCCGGGCCATCGCCAAGGCGGTCAGCCCGGCCTACCTGACCCGCAAGGGCGGCACCGAGTACGAGTGACCGGGCCCGTTCAGATCTTCCTGAACAGGCCCTCCTGGACCACCGACACCAGGAGCCGGCCCTCGCGGTCGTAGATCCTGCCCCGGGCCAGGCCCCGGCCGCCCGTCGCGATCGGGGACTCCTGGTCGTACAGGAACCACTCGTCCGCGCGGAACGGCCGGTGGAACCACATCGCGTGGTCGAGGGACGCCATGTCGAAGCCCCGCGGCCCCCAGAGCGGTTCGACGGGGACACTGTCCCCGGGTGCCGCCATGTGACCAATGAGCGCCCTGGGGTCAAGCCGACCCCGCATCTCGATCGGAGGCAGAAGC
>NZ_JBHXRW010000059.1:0-979 GCF_042716635.1 Streptomyces sp. NPDC058664
GCGGTTGCGGTACGGGCGGACATCCACCCGGATGCCCCCTATGCCATTTCGTCACAAGAGAGATGACCCGACGGAGGCCACCGATGACGGACCGGTTGACGGGCGGACCGCTCGTGCCGCGTCCTCGCGCCGCCGGTGTGACCGTCGCCCGTCTGCCTCATCCGGGTGGAATCTTTCCCTCTTACTGGGGATCGGTGCTGGTCACATGGGGTGAAAGGGCTGCGTGGCTCGTTCCCGGAGGTGGCGGGAGAGGGTTGATGGGGATGTGAGTACCTCGAGCACCGCCCCGATACTGCCCGCCCCTCTCTCCGTTCCCGCCCCGTCCGTCGTGCACGACTCGGGCGCGGACACCGCGCCCGGCGTCATAGTCATCGACTCCTGCACCACGCTCGGCACCACGCTGGTCGTTCACCTCGCCGGGGAGATCGACCACTTCAGCGTCACGCCGTTGCGGGCGCTCCTGTCCTCGGCGGCCGACCACGGCTGTACCGGTCTCGTGCTCGACACCTCCGGGATCACCTTCTGCGACTCCGGCTTCCTGGCCGTCCTCGACTGGTGGCCCCGGCACGGACGCCGCCTCGGACTCGTGAACCGCTCCCGGGCCGTTCACCACCTCCTGAACGCGGCTGCCGCCACAGGGCGGCGGACGGCCCGGGCAGATCTGCTGACGGCAGCGGCCACGTCATGACGTTCATCCTCCTGACCTGCGGCCCGATGCTCGCGGCGGTCCTCCTCGTCCACTGGGAACCCCGCGAACTCCGCGTACCCCGCCGCCACGGTCCCGCCCGGCCTCCCCGGCCCGCACCTCGCAGAACCCTGATCCACTGCCGCCTGGCGCTCCCGCTCCTGGAGCCCACCGCGTAGAAACGAAAGGGTGGGGGGGGTTGGGGGGGGGCCCCGCCCCCCAACCCCCCCAACCCCCCCTGGCGGTACCCGCGGGAGGAAAAACGCGGGGGGGGGGAACAGGGCGGGGGCCGGA
>NZ_JBHXRW010000059.1:989-45326 GCF_042716635.1 Streptomyces sp. NPDC058664
TCCCCTCCTCGGGGGTGCTTCCGTCTGCTCCCCCCTCTTTTTTCTATTTTAGGGGGGGGGGTTGTCTGCGGGGGGCCCGGCTCGCCACCCCCCCCACACCCGCTGTGCCGTACCGGCCTGAGGAATCCCGGCGGGTGCCGAGACGTGGCCGCTGCCGGATGAGTCGTTCGATGTGGTCTTCGCGGCGACCGCGTTCCACTGGACCGACCCCGCGGTAAGGGTGGCGAAGGCCGCCGACGTCGAGGGCTCGGATTATGCGCGGGAGGTCGCGCGAAGCGGTCGGTTCGGCTCCACGGTCTTCTCCCGCTGCGAGCAGGACCTCACGTACACCACGTCGGAGTACCTGGAACTGCTGCGCGCCTACTCCGGCCCCCGAGCTCTTCCGGAAGCAGCCAGGAACGGACTGCCGGAATGCGTCGCGGGCCTGATCGACGGGCGGTACGGCGGCCGGGTGACCAAGCGATCCCTCATCGAGCCGGCAGTGGCACACCGGCGGTGATGCCGGTCGGTGCACCCGGCCGCCCCCTGGGCGGGGCGGCCATGGAGGTGCCGCGTCCGTGAGCGGCAGGGACTCGGGGACGAGGCCGGCGAAGAGGCTCCGCGCCGGAGTCCGCGTCAGGAACCGGACCGCCTCGGCCAGGTCGTCGGCGGTGTAGTCGTGGCTGCCGACCGCGTGGGAGAGGTCGCGGACGAAGGTGCTGTGCTCGAAGCTCACCCGAGGGCCGGGAGAGACCGAGGACCGGCTCATGCAGAGCTTCTGGGCGGCGGCGGAGAATCCCTGCCGTGCGATGACGTGCAGGAAGATCCACAAGCGGTGCAGGTCGAGTGTCACGGAGACGCGTTCCCGTCGTGCGGAGGGGCACGGGAGTCATGGTCCATGTTGTGCCCCCGTGCCGGCCGCCGTGGCGGGGACGGCGAACCCGCGCCGGGCCGACCGGCCGTGGTCACCCCGGGCACGGGCTCGTGTGCCCCCTCGGCCCCGGAACGCGTCCGGAGATCTCCCGGCTGCCCCCCGCGAGGCCGACCAGGGCATCCGCACCTCTGCGACCTCGACGGCACGACGTGATCCGCTCCCCGCGTACCCCCGGCCATGGGGGGTTCCGTGAGAGATGAGAGGGTCTGGCGGGTGAGTGAGACATCGACGAACACCCTGCAATACCGCGTTGACGGTCCGGACGATGCCCCGGTCCTGGTCATGGGGCCCTCCCTGGGCACCACATGGCACATGTGGGACCGGCAGATACCCGAGCTCACCCGGGACTGGCGGGTCGTCCGTTTCGACCTTCCCGGGCACGGTGGCGCGCCCGCCCTCCCCTTCACGTCCGTCGCCGAGCTCGGCGACCGGCTCCTCGCCACCCTCGACTCGATCGGCGTCCAGCGCTTCGGCTACGCCGGGTGCTCCCTCGGCGGCGCCGTCGGCCTCGACCTCGCGCTGCGCGCCCCCCACCGGGTCGCCTCCCTCGCCCTGGTCGCCGCCTCACCGCGGTTCGGCAGCGCCGACGAGTTCCGCCAGCGCGGTGTCATCGTCCGGGCCAACGGTCTGGAGCCGATGGCCCGCGCCGCCCCCGAACAGTGGTTCACCTCGGTGTTCGCCGGCGCGCAGCCCGCCATCGTGGACTGGGCCGTCCAGATGGTCCGGACGACCGACCCCGTCTGCTACACCGCCGCCTGTGAGGCCCTCGCCGTCTTCGACGTACGCGAGGCCCTCGACCGGATCGCCATCCCCGCGCTCGTCCTCGTCGGCTCCGAGGACCAGGTCACCGGCCCCGCCGAGGCCAGGACCCTGGTCGCCGGGATCGCCGACGCCCGGCTCGCCGTCGTCCCCGGCGCCTCGCACCTCGCGCCCGTCGAGCAGCCGGCCGCCGTCACCGATCTGCTCCTCGACCACTTCGCGGGCACCGCCCCGGACACCAGCGGCATCCTGACCGTGCCGCCCCTGCCCGCGACCCCGGTGCCCGTGGCCGAGCCCGCCCCGGCCGCCGAGGTCACCGAGGCCGGCCGCCCCGACCCGTACGAGAAGGGGCTCGGGCTGCGCCGCGAGGTCCTCGGCGACGCCCATGTGGACCAGGCCCTCGCCGACGATCCCGACGGAGCGTTCCAGGACCTCGTCACCCGCTACGCCTGGGGCGAGGTCTGGAGCCGTGAGGGCATCGACCGGCGCACCCGCAGCGTCGTCACCCTCACCGCGCTCATCGCCGGGGGCCACCGGGAGGCCCTCGCGGACCACACCAGGGCGGCCCTCCGCAACGGCCTCTCGGCCGGGGAACTGCGGGAGATCGTGCTCCACGCGGGCGTGTACTGCGGCTTCCCCGCCGCCGAGACCGCGCTCCGCGTGGTGGCCCGCGTCGTCGAGGAGGAGACGACGCCTCCGGCGTAGCCTGGCGGCGTGAAGCTGACGAAGAAGTCCCACGCGTGCGTGCGTCTCGAGAAGGACGGGCGGACGCTCGTCCTCGACCCCGGCGCGTTCACCGAGGAGGACGCGGTCCACGGGGCCGACGCCCTCCTCGTCACGCACGAGCACCCCGACCACTTCGACGAGGGCCGCCTGCGGGCGGCCCTCGACGCCAACCCGGCCGCCGAGATCTGGACGCTGCGGAGCGTCGCCGAACAGCTCTCGGCGGCCTTCCCCGGGAGGGTGCACACCGTCGGGAACGGCGACACCTTCACGGCGGCCGGGTTCGACGTCCAGGTGCACGGCGAACTGCACGCGGTGATCCACCCGGACATCCCGCGCGTCACCAACGTCGGGTACTTCGTCGACGGCGCCGTCTTCCACCCCGGCGACGCGCTCACCGTGCCCGACCGGCCCGTGGACACCCTGCTGCTCCCCGTCATGGCCCCGTGGAACAAGATCTCCGAGGTCATCGACTACGTCCGCGAGGTCAAGCCGCGCCGGGCCTACGACATCCACGACGCCCTGCTCACCGATCTCGCCCGGCCCATCTACGACCGCCAGATCGGCGCCCTCGGCGGCACCGACCACGACCGGCTCGCCCCCGGCGCCTCCACCGACCTCTGAGCCGGGCGGGACGCCGATTGTCGGACCCCGCACGTAGGCTTGCGCACATGCGCATCGCCACCTGGAACGTCAATTCGATCACCGCCCGGCTGCCCCGGCTCCTGGCCTGGCTGGAGAGCAGCGGCACGGACGTGCTGTGCGTCCAGGAGACCAAGTGCACGGCCGAGCAGTTCCCCACCGAGGAGCTGCGCGCCCTGGGATACGAGTCCGCGGTCAACGCCACGGGCCGGTGGAACGGCGTGGCACTGATCTCCCGCGTCGGCCTCGCGGACGTGGTCACGGGCCTGCCCGGCGGCCCCGAGTACGACGGCGTGGAGGAGCCCCGGGCGGTCTCCGCGACCTGCGGCCCGGTCCGCGTCTGGTCGGTGTACGTGCCGAACGGCCGGGAGGTGACCCACGAGCACTACGCGTACAAGCTGCGCTGGCTGGAGGCACTGAAGGCGGCCGTCGCGGACGACGCGGCGGCGGGGCGTCCCTTCGCGGTCCTCGGCGACTACAACATCGCGCCGACCGACGACGACGTCTGGGACATCGCGGTCTTCGAGGGCGCCACCCACGTGACGGAGCCGGAGCGGGCCGCGCTCGCCGGTCTCCGCGAGACCGGTCTCTCCGACGTGGTCCCGCGCCCCCTCAAGTACGACCACCCCTTCACGTACTGGGACTACCGCCAGCTCTGCTTCCCCAAGAACAAGGGCATGCGCATCGACCTGGTCTACGGCAACAAGCCCTTCGCCGAGGCGGTCACGGACAGCTATGTGGACCGTGAGGAGCGCAAGGGGAAGGGCGCGTCGGACCACGCGCCCGTCGTGGTCGACCTCGACGTGTGACCCCGACGCACGACGGCCTGTGACCTCGGTGTACGGCGGTCGCCGCCACCCGGCGGCGGTAACGATCTCCGCGCGCCGGGTGGTCGACCGGGAGGCGGCAGTGCGACGCTGTTCTGATGAACATCCCGTTTCTCGACAACTGGCGCAAGCGGCATGAACCCGAGCCGGCCGACTCCCCGCTGGTCGCGGCCTTCGACCGCGACCCCGAGGGAGTCGGCGAGCTGCTTGCCGAATGCGAGCTGCTGCGTGCCCGTGTCGCGGAGGCAGGGGTGGCTCTCGACGACACGCCCCGCTCCCTCCAGGAGCTCGACCAGCTGCCGCCGCGCTGGCGTGACGATCCGGAGGAGCTGCCCTGGGTCGGGAACGACGCCGGGCTCTACCTCGGCACCGTCATCGTCCGGAACGTACCGGGCGCCCGCTGGCAGGTCATGCCGGGTGGCGGCCCGGTGGTGCGGCTCGCCTCCGGCCGGGAGATCCAGGTCGTCGAGGCCGGCCTCGACTGGGCGGTGACGGGCTCGCCCGAGCTCTCCCAGGTGTACGCGGAGGCCGCCGAGTACTGACTCCGCGGTGCCCCCGAACCACCCTTCCGCAGTAAATACGGCTTTTCCCGTTTTCATGCGTGTCGGGTGTTAAGTCCCTTTCCCCGTGGATAGTTTGCGCTGACTCGTCACCGCTGAGAAATGGGGCAGGGCAGCGTATGGCCGTCGTCGATCCGCTGATCGAACTGCGTGGCGTCAACAAGCACTACGGCACGTTGCACGTCCTCCAGTCCATCGATCTCACCGTCGGCCGGGGGGAGGTGGTCGTCGTCATCGGCCCGTCCGGCTCCGGCAAGTCCACCCTCTGCCGGGCGATGAACCGGCTGGAGCGCGTCGAGTCGGGCGAGATCATGATCGACGGACAGCCCCTCCCGGAGGAGGGCAAGGCACTCGCCCGGCTGCGGGCCGAGGTCGGCATGGTCTTCCAGTCGTTCAACCTCTTCGCGCACAAGACCGTCCTCGCGAACGTCTCCCTCGCACAGGTCAAGGTCCGCAAGCGAAGGAAGGACGAGGCCGACCGGCGTTCCCGCGAGCTCCTCGACCGGGTCGGACTCGCCGCGCACGCCGACAAGTACCCGGCGCAGCTCTCCGGCGGCCAGCAGCAGCGCGTGGCGATCGCCCGCGCCCTCGCCATGGACCCCAAGGCGCTCCTCTTCGACGAGCCGACCTCCGCCCTCGACCCGGAGATGATCAACGAGGTCCTCGAGGTCATGCGGCAACTCGCCCAGGAGGGCATGACGATGGTGGTCGTCACCCACGAGATGGGCTTCGCCCGCTCCGCCGCCAACCGGGTCGTCTTCATGGCCGACGGGAAGATCGTCGAGGACCGCGCGCCGGAGGAGTTCTTCACCGCCCCGCGCAGCGAGCGCGCCAAGGACTTCCTCTCCAAGATCCTCAAGCACTGAGCGGGACGGGAACCATGCAGCGTACGCACCGGACCCCGCTCGCCCTCGCCCTGCTGCTCGCCGTGACGGCGGCGCTCGGCGGCTGCGGCCGGGAGGGCAGCCCGCCCGTCAAGGGCCCCCAACCCGACCAACTCCCGGTCTACCGGGTCGACTCGGGCTTCTCCCTGCCCGACTCCGCCACCTGGAACCGGGCGAAGAAGCGCGGCCGGCTCGTCGTCGGCGCCAAGGAGGACCAGCCCTACATGGGCGAGAAGGACCCGGCCACCGGCCGCTACTCGGGCTTCGACATCGAGATCGCCAAGATGATGGCGGCCTCCCTCGGCTTCGACCCGGCCGGCATCGACTTCCGCACGATCGCCTCGGCCAACCGCGAGACCGCCCTGCAGAACGGCCAGATCGACTACTACGTCGGCACCTACACCATCAACGACAACCGCAAGAAGCTCGTCGGCTTCGCCGGGCCCTACTACCAGGCCGGCCAGTCCCTCCTGGTCCGCACCGACGAGAACGACATCGAGGGCCCGCAGGGCCTGGCGGGCAAGCGCGTCTGCTCGGCCGCCGGCTCCACCCCGTACCAGCGGATCGAGAAGGACTACCCGAAGGCGGAACTCGTGGCCTACGACACGTACTCCGCCTGCGTGGACAACCTGCTCACCTACCAGGTCGACGCCGTCACCACCGACGACACGATCCTCATGGGCTACGCCGCGAAGGTCCCCGACGAACTCAAGGTCGTCGGGAAGCCGTTCTCGAAGGAGCCGTACGGCATCGGCGTCCCGCGCGGCGACAACGCCCTGCGCTTCGCCCTCGACGACGCCATCGCCGCCCACGAGAAGAACGGCGACTGGAAGAAGGCGTACGACGCCACCCTCGGCCTCTCCGGGGTCCCCGCCCCGAAGCCGCCCGCCATCGACCGCTACCCGGCGAGCTGACCCGGAGGAGCCCCACATGGAGTCACCGGCATGGACGTCCTGACCGACAACTTCTCGCTCTACGGCAAAGGATTCCTCGGCACCGTCGAACTCACCGTCTACGCCTCGGCGCTCGCCCTCGTCCTGGGCTTCGTCATGGCCTCCTTCCGGGTCGCGCCCGTCGGATCCTTCCGGGTCTTCGGCACGGTCTGGGTCACCGTCCTGCGCAACACCCCGCTGACGCTGCTCTTCTTCGCGGTCATGCTGGGCCTGCCCCGGTTCGGGCTCGTGCTGCCCTTCGAGCTGTTCGCGGTCCTCGCCCTCGGCTGCTACACCTCGGCCTTCATCTGCGAGGTGCTCCGCTCCGGCATCAACACCGTGCCGCGCGGCCAGGGCGAGGCCGCCCGCAGCCTCGGCATGACCTTCACCCAGACCCTCGGCACGGTCGTCCTCCCGCAGGCCTTCCGCACGGTCATCCCGCCGATCGGCTCCACCCTGATCGCCCTCGCCAAGAACTCGGCCATCGCCGGGGCGTTCAGCGTCACCGAACTCCTCGGCACCTACAAGACGTTGAGCGAACTCGGCTACAACATCGTCTGGACCTTCGTCTGGATCGCCGTCGGATACCTGATCATCACCCTCACCATCAGCGCCTTCTTCCACGTCCTGGAGAAGCGCTGGGGAGTCGCCCGATGACCGAGTCCACCGCCCTCTACGACATCCCCGGACCGCACGCCCGGCGACGCCACCTCCTCTACGGCCTGGCGTCCACCGTGCTGATCCTCGCCCTGGCCGGCTGGATCCTCTACCTCCTCTTCGACAACGACCAGTTCACCTCCACCAAGTGGTCCCCCTTCCTCTACACGGGCATCCAGGAGCTGCTCCTCGAAGGCCTCGGCAACACCCTCAAGGCCTTCGCCTACGCCTCGGTGCTCTCGCTCGTCCTCGGCGCGGTCCTCGCCACCGGGCGCCTCTCCGAACACCGGGTGCCGCGCTGGATCTCCACCCTGTTCGTCGAGTTCTTCCGCGCCATGCCCGTCCTCGTGATGATCTTCTTCATCTTCGTGGCGCTCAAGGTGCAGGCGCTGCCCGCGCTCGTCGCCGGACTGACCCTCTACAACGGCTCGGTGCTCGCGGAGGTCTTCCGGACCGGGATCCACTCCGTCGCACGCGGCCAGGGGGAGGCCGCGTACGCGCTCGGCATGCGCAAGACGCAGGTCATGACCTACGTCCTGGCGCCCCAGGCCGTCCGCGCGATGCTGCCGGCCATCATCAGCCAGCTCGTGGTCGCCCTCAAGGACACCTCGCTCGGCTTCCTCATCACCTACGAGGAGTTCCTGCACGCGGGCAAGCTGATCGCGTCGAACCTCGACTACGACCTGCCGTTCATCCCCGTCGTGCTGGTCATCTCGCCGATCTACATCGGGATGTGCATGCTGCTCTCCTGGTTCGCCACCTGGGTGGCCCGCAAGGAGCGCCGCAGCCCGAAGACGAAGGCCGTGGACGTCGCTCCGGCCGAACCGGAGACGCTGCTGCCGGGACGGCAGTAGCGGCGAGGAGCCGCACCCGCCCGGCAGCAGCCGGTGATCACTCCTTCCGCAGCGGTACCGACACGTACGACGGGTCGGTCGCCGGGGAGGAGAAGGTCAGCTGCGCGCCGGTCGGGTTGTGCTCGATGTAGAGCGGGTCGACGGTGTCGACGACCAGCGCGAGCCGGTGCCCGGCCGGTACGTCGTACGCCGTGGAGAACAGCTCCAGGTCGACGGCGAACGGCGTGCCCGGCGTCCGGTCGTGGAAGGTGTACGGGGCGTTGCTGACCAGCTTGCCGACGCCGAGCGGGCCGACGTCGTAGAGGTACGCGACGAGGGTGCCGCTCGTTTCGGCGGGGGTGACGGTGGTGTGCACCTTCACCGTGCCGCGCACCCGCTGCGGGGTGTCGTACCGCTCCGAGTGCCAGACGCCGGCGAAGGCGCGGGGCAGCAGGGGGACGGAGACGACGGGCGGGGTGCGGAGGAACTGGTCCAGGGCGTTGGTGAGCAGGGTGATGCCGCCGTTGGCGCCGGAGTCGACGTTCGCCCAGACCCGCTGCGTACCGTCGAGGTCGAACTTCCGCTGGTTCGCGTGGACGGACTTCCAGTCGGGGTAGCCCTCGTAGCCGCCGGCCGACCGGGACGTGAGCTGGACGGGCTGCTCGCGGTCGATGCCGTTGTCGACGCCCTTGAGGTGGCGGTCGAACCAGCGGTGGGCGCTGGTCCAGGTGTCGTTGGGGAGCCCGAACAGGCCGGTGGCCTCGGCGGTGGCGTGGTCGCCGGGGCGGAACTCGAGCCGCTTGGGGCCGGTGAGCTTCTCGAAGAAGCTCGCGTACTGGTTGGGCGGGAAGATGGTGTCGCCCCAGGCGTTGCCGAGCATGATCGCGGCGCCGTTGGCATTGATCCGGTCGAGGTGGGCGGCGGGGGACCGGGTGCGCCCCCAGGCGATCATCTCGTCCTCCTTGTCGAGGTTCGACGAGAGGAAGTCGCCCAGCACTTCCTTGAGTTCGGGTCCGGGGCGGCCCGTGAGGTAGCCGGCGCCGCCGAGCAGGGCGGCGGCCTGGAGGTGCTGGGTGCGGCCGCTGTAGATGGACTCGATGAGGTCGGCCCAGCCGCTGAGCGCGGCGACGGCCTTGACGCGGGGGTCGTGGGCGGCGGCGAGGAGGCTGATCCCGGCGCCGTACGAGACACCCGCCATGCCCACGTGCTCGGGGTCGGAGGGGGTGTTCGCGAGGGCCCAGTCGATCACCTTCGAGGCGTCGGCGACGTCCTTCGGCCCGGCGGTCTCGATCTCCCCGCCGGACTGCCAGAAGCCGCGTGAGTTGTAGCTCACCACGACGTAACCGGAGTCGGCGAGCTTCTTGGCCTGGGCGAGGTACTCGATCTGGGGCATGGCCCAGCTGGTGGGAAGCACGATCAGGGGATGGCGGCCGGAACCGGCGGGGGCGACGACGTTCGCCTTGAGGACGGTGCCGCCCTCCCCGGCGATGTCGACGAAGCGGATGCCGGTGTCGGTGCTCGCTCCGGTCTCTCCGGCCTGGGCGGCGGGCGCGAGCCCGAGGGCCGTCCCGGCCACGAGAGCGGCCGAGACGGCGAGGGCCAGGGATGTGCGCACGGGTCACTCCTCACTGGGGACACTGCTGGGGGTGGTGGGGGGGCAGTGAAAGTGACCCGACGGTAACCGGGGCGGCTTACCCGTGGTAACCGGTCGGTATGTTACGCGAGAGTAACGATTGGCTGCGGTGTGGCGCCGCCCAGGATCCCCACCGCCTCCCCGAAGTCCGCGTGGGCCTCGCCGTACCGCTGGACGGCGACGAGGAACATGGCGCGGTCCGTCAGGGCGTGGGCGAGCGCCTCCGACGAGGCGGGGAGGCGCCGGGCGAGCGCTACACCTTCGTCGAAGACGGGGCGCAGACGCTCCTCGATCCGGTAGGTGCGCTTCCCTTCGAGCAGGGCAGCCCGCCGGGCCGGCCGCTGATGGGCCGCCGGCGCCTCGGAGAGCCGCCCCGCCTCGACCGGCCGGGCGACCTCCGCCTCCAGGGCGGGGGCGGCGGCGAAGTAGGACTTCCTCGTGTCGGGCGACCAGTGAAGGGGGTCGGCCCCGAAAGGCGGCGCCGGCGCCTCCCTGGACCCGGCGGGCTCCGCCGCCCGGCCCGACAGGGCGAACAGGGTGCTCCACCGGGAGAGGACGTTGCCCCAGACCTTGGGCTCGCCCGTCTCCGCCAGGCGGACGAGCGGCAGCAGGGCTTCCTGCCGGTCCGCGCCCGCCTCCTCCCGGCGGCCGGCGGCGTCGAACATCCGGGAGCGGTGGACGAGCTCCCACACGAGGACGGCGAGGGAGGAGGTGGCGGCCTCCGCCGTGCGCCGGGTGTCGTCCACGAGCACCGTGAAGGCGCCGAGGGCCTCGTCGCGCCGCCCGGCGGCGTCCAGCTCCGCCGACCACTCCACCGTGCTCCAGAAGGAGACCTCGGGCTGCCCCGATCCCCCGTACCTTCCGCAGATCTCCGCCGCCTCCGCGTGACGCCCCTCCTCGGCGAGGACCTTCGCCAGTTGCCCCTGCCCGTACGCGGGACTCGCTACCTGCCCCGCTCGTAGCCGAGCCGCCCGGCCGCCGCCATCTCCTCGCACGCCGCGAACCCCTCGGTCCGACGCCCGGCGGAGAGCAGGGTGTGCCGACAGGTGTCCAGGGCGCCGCAGAGCACCTCGGTCCTGTTCGGTTCACCGGCGTCGACGCGCCGGGCGGCCTCGGCGTGCAGCGCGAGCCGCAGTTCCCGCCCGCCCCGGTTCCCGACCTCGTACCCGTACGAGACGAGTGCCTGACCAGTTTCGGCAGATAGGCCGCCGGGCTCACCCGCGCGAGCACCCGGTACGCCTGGACCTCCTGGGACGGGCTCGGTCGTCCCGATCCGAGGAGCATCGTCCGCGCCCGCAGCACCGCATCGTGATCGACGTTCTCGGAGTGATTCATGACGGTGATTCCGGGAGTCGCCGACCGGGCCGGACAAGGCTCTCGAACTGTGCGATCAGTCCTACGAAAACCGCCCCTGACCTGTCAAGATGGAAACGTCTTCACCTCTGGACGACGGTCGGCGGGAGGCACGGTGGGGGACGCGAGCGACGTACCCGACGTCTTCGATCCGCGGATCTACGCCGCAGGCATCCCGCACGACCGCTTCCGCGCGCTGCGCGACCGGGCGCCCGTCGCGTGGCAGGAGGAGCCGGAGGTCCTGGGGTGGCCGGCCGGACCCGGTTTCTGGGCCGTCACCCGGCACGCCGACGTCGTCCGGGTGCTCAAGGACGCGGGGACGTACTCCTCGTGCCTCGGCGCCACCCAGATCCGGGACCCCGACCCCGCCGACCTGCCGTTCATCCGGCGCATGATGCTCAATCAGGATCCCCCGGGGCACGGGCGGTTGCGGCGACTCGTCAGCCGGGCCTTCACCCCGAGGCGGATCGAGCGCTTCGGAACCACCGCGCGGGAACGGGCCCGGACCCTGATCGGTGCGGCGGTCGCGGACGGCGGCGAGGTGGACCTCGTCCGGACCGTCACCGACGAGTACGCCCTGCTCAACCTGACCGACCTGCTCGGCGTGCCCGCGAGCGACCGGGGGCTCCTGCACACCTGGACCGAGCGGGTCATCGCCTACCAGGACCCCGATGAGCCCCCGGTCCTCGACGCCGAAGGCCAGCCGGTCAACCCCCGTTCGCCCGCCATGCTCGCCGACATGTTCTCCTACGCCCAGGAGCTCGCCGCGTACAAGCGCGCGCACCCCGCCGACGACGTCATGACCTCGCTCGCCACCTCCGAACTCGCCGACGCCGAACTGGAGATGTTCTTCTTCCTGCTGACCGTCGCCGGCAACGACACGGTCCGCAGCGCCGCCCCCGGCGGACTCCTCGCCCTCGCCCGGAACCCCGGCGAGCAGCGGAGGCTGTGGGGCGGGGAGGTCGCCATGGACACGGCGGTCGACGAACTCCTGCGCGTCCACCCGCCCGTGCTCTCCTTCCGGCGCACCGCGGCCCGCGACGCCGAGCTCGCGGGGCGGACGGTCCGGCGCGGCGACAAGGTCGTCGTCTTCCACGCCTCCGCCAACCACGACGAGCGCGTCTTCCCCGACCCGCACCGCCTCGACCTCGGCCGGACCCCGAACCCGCACGTCTCCTTCGGCGACGGCCCGCACGTCTGCCTGGGCGCCCACTTCGCCCGGCTCCAGCTCCGGGTGTTCTACGAGGAGGTGCGCCGGGCCTGCGACGGCCTGGAACCCGCCGGGCCGCCCCGCCGCCTCGTCTCCAACTTCATCAACGGCGTCACGTCGCTGCCGGTGCGGCCGCGGGGGCCGTCAGCGCCGCGCGCGTGACATCGGCCACCACCTCCACCACGTCGGGGCCGTACGCCTGCGTGTTGACCACCTTGAGGAGCAGGACGAAGGAACCCGAGCGGTGGGTGCGCGCAAGCGACTCGTGGTGGCGCGCCAGGTAGCGGGTCGCCGCCTGGTTGGTGATGGCCCGCTGCCCGCAGAAGAGGAAGACGGGCCGGCCGCCGTCCCCCGCCGTGAGCCGGGCGAGGATCACGTACTCGGTGACCCCCTTCTCCATGAGGTGCCGCTCACCGCCGACCGTGATCGATCCCCTGACCTCGGAGGGCTGCACGTCCACGTTCATGGTCACCCCGGGGAGCAGGGTGGCCAGGTGGGCGGCCGTCCTGCGATTCGAGTACGGCCCGCCGACACAGAACTCGGTCCTGTCGCCGAAGCCCTGGTGGGCCACGTCGTGCGCGAGGATCCGGGCCTGTGCCCCGCAGTCCTTGATGAGCGCCGAGAGCTCGAGCATCGCGAAGACGTCGAAGCGGTGCACGACGTTGTCGCCGCCCGCCTCCCGGTTACCACGAGCAGGCACTCCGAGCCCCCCGGAAGGCCGAAGAACGCCTGCTTCCGGCGGAGCCTGCGCCGCCAGAGGTACGTGCGGGCCAGCCAGCCGAGGGACGCGCTGACCCCCGTCGCGAGCACCCCGAGCACGATGTTGCGCACGTCTTCGTTCATGGGCGCGCATGGTAGCGGCGAACCGGCCCCTTGTTCGAGGCGGTCCTGACGGAACGGGCCGAGGGAAGTTACGCTGCGCGGACGGTCGTTGACTGGAGGTTGCGCATGCGTCGTTCCGCCGCTCGGAAGGTCTCCGTTCTCGCTGTCGCGGCGACGGTCCTCTCGATGGGTGCCGCCGCGCCTCCAGGAGCCCCGCCCGCACCGGTCAAGGTGCCCGTCGCCGTCGGATACGGCGGCGCCGTCTCCAGTGTCGACGCCGACGCCTCCGCCGTCGGTGTCGAGGTGCTCCGCAAGGGCGGCAACGCGGTGGACGCCGCCGTCGCCGTCGCGGCCGCCCTCGGCGTCACCGAGCCCTATTCGGCGGGGATCGGAGGCGGCGGCTACTTCGTGTACTACGACGCGAAGAGCCGGACCGTGCACACCGTCGACGGGCGCGAGACCGCGCCCCTCTCCGCCGACGCGAACCTCTTCGTGGAGAACGGCAGGCCCATCCCCTTCGAGGAGGGCATGACCAGCGGCCTCGGCGTCGGCACCCCCGGCACCCCGGCGACCTGGAGGGCAGCCCTCGACGCCTGGGGCAGCAAGCGGCTCGGGGCACTCCTCGAACCGGCCGAGCGGCTGGCCCGGGAGGGCTTCACCGTCGACCCCACGTTCCGCGCCCAGACCGCGGCCAACGAGGCACGGTTCCGTGACTTCCCCGCCTCCTCGGACCTCTTCCTGCCCGGCGGGCAGCTGCCGGTGGTCGGCTCCGTCTTCAAGAACCCCGACCTGGCCCGTACGTACGACACGCTCGGCCGCGAGGGCGTCGGCGCCCTCTACCGGGGCCCGCTCGCCCGGGACATCGTCAACACCGTCCGTACGCCCCCGGTCCGCGCGGACGCCACCCGGAAGGTACGCCCCGGCGACCTGACGACACGTGACCTCGCCGCGTACGAGACGGAGTCCCGCCGTCCCACGAAGGTCTCGTACCGGGGGCTCGACGTGTACGGCATGGCCCCCTCCTCCTCCGGCGGTACGAGCGTCGGCGAGGCGCTCAACATCCTGGAGGGCACCGACCTCGCGGGCGCCTCCCCGGCCCGCTACCTGCACCGGTTCATCGAGGCCAGCCGCATCGCCTTCGCCGACCGGGGCCGCTGGGTCGGCGACCCGGCCTTCGAGCCGGTGCCGACGCGCGGACTGCACTCCCAGCGGTACGCCGACTCCCGCGCCTGCCTGATCCGCGACGACGCCGTCCTGACCAGCCCCCTGGCGCCCGGCGACCCCCGCGACCCGGTGCCGTGCGCGAGCGGCGGCACGGCGGCCCCGACCACGTACGAGGGGGAGAACACCACCCACCTCACGGTGGCGGACAAGTGGGGCAACGTCGTCGCCTACACGCTCACCATCGAGTCCACCGGCGGCAGCGGCATCACCGTGCCCGGCCGGGGTTTCCTGCTCAACAACGAGCTGACCGACTTCTCCTTCGCCCCGGCGAACCCGGCCGTGCACGACCCGAACCTGCCAGGACCCGGCAAGCGGCCGCGCTCCTCGATGTCCCCGACGATCGTCCTCGACCCGCACGACCGGCCCGTGCTCGCCCTCGGGTCCCCGGGCGGCGCGACCATCATCACGACGGTCCTGCAGACCCTCACCGGAGTCGTCGACCGGGGCCTGCCGCTCGTCGCCGCGATCGCCGCGCCGCGTGCCAGCCAGCGCAACCAGGCGACCACCGAACTCGAACCCGCCCTGTGGAACAGCCCGCTCCGGGCGGAGCTCGAAGCGATCGGGCACGGCTTCCGGCAGAACCCGGAGATCGGCGCGGCGACCGGCGTCCAGCGCCTGCCGGACGGCCGCTGGGTGGCCGCCGCGGAGACGGTCCGCAGGGGCGGCGGTTCGGCGATGGTGGTCCGGCCGGCGGGAAGGTAGCCGACCGGCCGCCCCCAGGAGGGGGACGTCCTACAGTGCCGTCAGCACGCGCGGGCCCTCGTCGGTGATCGCCACCGTGTGCTCCGCGTGCGCGGCGCGCGAGCCGTCGAGCGTGCGCATCGTCCAGCCGTCGCGTGCCGTGTAGTGGTCGTCCGTCCCGCCCCCGATGAGCATCGGCTCGATCGCGAGCACCATCCCGTGGCGCAGCTTCATGCCCCGGCCCGGGCGTCCCTCGTTGGGGACGCCCGGGTCCTCGTGCATCGTGCGGCCGATCCCGTGGCCGCCGAAGCCGTCCGGGATGCCGTATCCGGCGTCACGGCAGACCCGGCCGATCGCGTGCGCGATGTCGCCGATGCGGTTGCCGACGACGGCCGCCGCGATGCCCGCCGCCAGGGCCTCCTCGGCGGTGGCGATCAGCCGCGTGTCCTCCGGCCGGGCGGGGCCGACCGTGAAGCTGACGGCCGAGTCGCCCGCCCAACCGCCGAGCAGGGCCCCGCAGTCCGCAGAGACCAGGTCTCCCGGGGCCAGCACGGTGCCGTCCGGGATGCCGTGCACGATGGCGTCGTTGACCGATACGCACACGACCGCGGGGAACGGGACCGGCGCCCACTCCGGGTGGTAGTCGAGGAAGGGCGAGCCCGCCCCCGCCTCGGCCAGGACCTCCCGCGCGGCCCGGTCGAGCTCGGCCAGGGCGACCCCGGGCGCCGCCTTCTCCCGTACGGCCGCGAGGGCGCGTGCCACCACCCGCCCGGACTCGCGCATGGACGCCAGGTTCTCGTTCGTCTTGATCTCCACCATGCCAATTACTATACCGGTATTAGAATGGTGGCATGGTGCGCACACCCCTGACCCCAGAAGAGCGCGAGCGCGGCGAACGCCTCGGCCTGTTCCTGCGCGAGGCGCGCGGCGAGCGGTCCATGGCCGAGATCGCCGCGGCGGCCGGCCTGTCCGCCGAGACCCTCCGCAAGATCGAGACCGGCCGGGCCCCGACCCCGGCGTTCTTCACCGTCGCGGCCCTCGCCCGGGTCCTCGGCCTCTCCATGGACGACCTGGTCGTCCGGTGCGCGCTCGTGCCCGCCTGAGGGGCGTGTCTCCCCCCACGGAGACCTGTGCGGAGGCCTGTGTGGAGGCCTGTATGGAGACCTATGCGGAGACCGCCAGCTGTACGCGGCTGTGGCGCGGGCGCTCGATCTCGTCGAGCAGGGCCAGGGCGAGGTCCGCGTGCGCGATCCGGCCCGGGCCCTCGATCACCGAGCCCACGGCCGTCCGGTAGCCGCCGGTCGGCTCCGCCTCCGCGTTCAGGTCCAGCGGCGGCACGACCATCAGCCAGTCGAGCCCCGGACCCGCCTCGGCCGAGAGCAGCGCGAACTCGGCCACGTGTCCCTGCGCGAACGCCCGCCACTCCGCCGGGAACTCGGGCGCGTCCATGATCCGCACCCCCGGCCCGGTCTCCAGCGTCGTGGCGATCCCCAAGGTCAACAGGCGTCGTACGCCCGCCTCTTCGAGTCCGCCGACCAGGGCCTTCGCCGCCGCCGTGAAGTACTCCTCCGAGGGGACGTCGAGGCGGGCCGAGGCGTTCACGGCCGCGTCGTGGCCGGCGGCAAGCGCGGCCACCGACGCGGGATCGGTGACGTCACCCCGCACGAGAGTGACCGAACCACCCTCCAGGTCACGGTACTTCGAGGGGTCGCGCACCACCGCCGTCACCCGGTGGCCGCGGGCCACCGCCTCCGCCACGACCGCGCGGCCGACCCGGCCGCCCGCCCCGAAGACGATGATGTCGTTGCTCATGCCGTTGTTCGTGTCGTTGCTCATGGCGGGACCGTAGAACCGGAGCACCTGGTTACTTCAACGGTACTGGGTTAGCTTCGGGGGCATGCCCCAGCCGCTGCCCGCCGACCTGTTCCACGACCCGGACTGCTCCGACCGCGCGCAACCCATCCGCGTCGGCGGCAAGTGGACCGCCGTGGTGCTCCGCTGCCTGGAGGACGGGCGGCCCCGCCGCTTCTCGGAGCTGCGTGTCCCGCTCCACTGGATCACCCCCAAGGTGCTCACCGAGACCCTGCGCGCCATGGAACGCGACGGATTCCTCACCCGCACCGCTTACGACGAGAACCCGCCGCGCGTCGAGTACGCGCTGACCGCCCTCGGCCGCGCGCTGATCGATCCGCTCGACACCGCGTGCGCCTGGGCCCGCGCCCACCTCCCGGAGATCACCGAGGCCAGGACGGCCTACGGGAGCGCCGACCCTGACCCGGCCTCCGCTCCGACCCCGGCATAGGCTCCCGGGCATGATGCCCGAAGAGCTGCGACGCGGCCGCTACGTCAGCCTGACCACGTACCGGAAGAACGGCACGGGAGTGGCGACGCCCGTCTGGTACGCGGTGGACGGCGCCGAACTGTACGTCTGGACCCGTGCCGACTCCTGGAAGGTCAAGCGCCTGCGGAACGACCCGCGGGTCGTGGTCGCCGTGTGCGACGTGCGCGGGAACGTCGCCGAGGGCGCGCGGCGCGTCACCGGCGAGGGCCGGCTGGTGGAGGGGGAGGAGCTGCGCCGGATCCGGCGCCTGCTCTCGCGCAAGTACACCTGGCAGTTCTGGCTGACCGACGTGCCGGCCATGCTCGTCCGGCTCGGGAAGCGCCCGCACGCCGGAATCGTCGTGCGCTTCGGGTGAATCGTACGGAGAGGCGCCTGCAGGAAAACGGTCCGTAGTCGTCCCGTAACACGACTGCGGTCCAATACCCGCGGACCGGAAGGTTCCAGTCGACCGCGGGGCAGGTGCGTGAAGCGTGACGGTACATCGACTTCCGAGCGAGTCTGCGGCGTTCACCCACTGGCTGGCGGAGCTCGCCGGCCGCATCACGCCGGGCGGCGGCTGGTACGGCGTCTTCGCCGAACGCGACCCCGAAGGGCTGCGCGCCTGCTTCGACGGGACGGAGATCCTGCCGTGGGACGTCGTCGAGTCCCTGCTCCAGGACGCCGGGGAACCCGCCGACGGACCGCTCGCCGTCCGGGGCAGGACGCTGTACGCGGCCGCCACCGCCGTCCACGACCGCCGGCCCGGGGGAGCGGCGGCGCTCACCGAGCGCAGGGAACTCATGGAACGCGAACGCCGGTACGCCGGCTCCCGCGCCCGCGAGCTGTACGACCGGCTCCGCGCGAACCCGGCCCCGGGCCCGGAGGAGACCGCCCGCCTGGAACACGACCTCGCCTGGACCCGCGACGACCACGCGAGGGCGACGGCCCGCGTCACGGACCTGACGACTCGCCTGGCGCGCCTGGAGGAGCGGAACCCGACCGGGACGAGCCAGGGCACCGCGGCCCCGGACCACACGGCCCCGGGCTCGGTCCCCGCATCCGCCCTCGCCCCGGCCCTCGCACCCACACCCACGCCCACACCGGTCCCCGAGTCCGAGCCCGCCGCAGGTCCCTCGCCCCGCCCCGTCAAAGCCAAGCGGCGGCCCCGGGGGGCGCGGTACGCCTGGCTGGAGGAGGCCGAGGATCAGGGGCCGGTGGCCGCGCCCGTGCCCGAGGCCGTACCGCCTGCCGGGGCAGCGGTGCCCCGTGGGGCCCGGTTCGGTGGTGCCGCCGTGCCCGACCGGGCGGCCGGCCCGGTCCGGGCCCCCGAGACGGACCCCGCCGAGGCCGCTCGCGCCGCGGCCAACGCGGTCTACGCCCTTCGGCGGCTCCGCGCCCAGGGCCGTAGCGGCGAGGCCCACGCCCTGCTCTGCGAGGCGCTCGGCGGACCGACCGCCCGGCTGCCCGCCCTCGCCGGGGAGCTCCACCGGGCCGGACTCGGCGCCGACTGGTCGATCCTGCTCTGGGAGGCCGCCTCGCTGCCGCCCGGCCGTCTCGCCGCCGTCGCGGGAGCGCTCGCGGACGCGGGCCGGGCCGCCGACTGCGAGCAGCTCCTCCGCCAGGGCGTGGCGCGCCCGGTCGAGGAGCTCGCGGGTGCGTGCGACGCCCTGCGTGCCGAGGGCCACCAGCGTGAGGCCCACGCGCTGCTCACCGCGTTCGTCCGGGTCCGTACGCCCGAGGACGCGGCCCGGCTGGCGGGCGAGGACCCGCGCGGGCTCGTACCCCGACTCCTCGAAGCCGCTCGGGCGGTGTCGGCGGCCCGTGAGCGCGACCTGCTCCACGCCCTGCGGGTGGCGGGTCTCGCCGGAGTCTGACCGGCAGGGGTGACCGGGAGGCCGGTGGGGCAGGATCCGTACGTGTCGGTCCTTGCCCGTACGTGTCGGTACGTGTCCGACGTGGACCACTCGGGTATGAAACATGATCGACCCGGCCGCTTCGCGGCGGCGGTCTTGCTCCGGGGTGTGACGGGGCTTACGTTCTCCTCCTACGCACCGCGTCTACGTGCGTAGAGGCTCTCTGACGCCGTGCCGAAGGAGCAGCTCATGACCGACGTCGTACGCGCCGCGCTCGTCCAGGCCACCTGGACCGGCGACACCGAATCCATGATCGCCAAACACGAGGAGCACGCCCGGGAGGCGGCCCGCCAGGGCGCCAAGGTGATCGGCTTCCAGGAGGTGTTCAACGCCCCCTACTTCTGCCAGGTCCAGGAGCCCGAGCACTACCGCTGGGCCGAGCCCGTCCCCGACGGCCCGACCGTGCGCCGGATGCGGGACCTCGCCCGGGAGACCGGCATGGTGATCGTGGTGCCCGTCTTCGAGATCGAGAGCGAGGGCTTCTACTACAACACCGCCGCCGTGATCGACGCCGACGGCAGCTACCTCGGCAAGTACCGCAAGCACCACATCCCGCAGGTCAAGGGCTTCTGGGAGAAGTACTACTTCCGCCCGGGCAACATCGGCTGGCCGGTCTTCGACACGGCCGTCGGCAAGGTCGGCGTCTACATCTGCTACGACCGGCACTTCCCGGAGGGCTGGCGTCAACTCGGCCTCAACGGAGCCCAGTTGGTCTACAACCCGTCCGCCACCCACCGCGGCCTCTCCTCCCATCTCTGGCAGCTGGAACAGCCCGCCGCGGCCGTCGCCAACGAGTACTTCGTCGCCGCCATCAACCGCGTCGGCGTCGAGGAGTACGGCGACAACGACTTCTACGGCACCAGCTACTTCGTCGACCCGCGCGGCAAGTTCGTGGGCGACGTCGCCTCCGACAAGACCGAGGAACTCGTCGTCCGCGACCTCGACTTCGGCCTCATCGAGCAGGTGCGCCAGACGTGGGCCTTCTACCGTGACCGCCGCCCCGACGCGTACGACGGGCTGGTGCAGCCGTGAGCGGCCTCCACGACCGGCACAAGGCGGTCCTCCCCGACTGGCTCGCCCTCTACTACCGGGACCCCATCGAGATCACCCACGGCGAGGGCCGTCACGTCTGGGACGCCGAGGGACGCAGGTACCTCGACTTCTTCGGCGGCATCCTCACCACCATGACCGCCCACGCCCTGCCCGAGGTCACCAAGGCCGTCGCCGAACAGGCCGGGCGGATCATCCACTCCTCCACGCTCTACCTCAACCGCCCGATGGTGGAGCTCGCCGAGCGGATCGCCGGACTCTCCGGCATCCCCGACGCCCGCGTCTTCTTCACCACCTCCGGCACCGAGGCCAACGACACGGCGCTCCTCCTCGCCACCGCGTACCGCCGTTCGAACCAGATCCTGGCCATGCGGAACAGCTACCACGGCCGCTCCTTCTCCACCGTCGGCATCACCGGCAACCGCTCCTGGTCGCCGACCGGCCTCTCCCCGCTGCAGACCCTGTACGTGCACGGCGGCGTCCGCACCCGCGGCCCGTACGCCCAGTACACCGACGAGCGGTTCACCGAGGCCTGCGTCGCCGACCTCGAAGACCTCCTCGGCCACACCCGGGACGTCGCCGCCCTCATCGCCGAACCCGTCCAGGGCGTCGGCGGCTTCACCTCCCCGCCCGACGGCCTGTACGCCGCCTTCCGCCGCGTCCTCGACCGGCACGGCATCCTGTGGATCTCCGACGAGGTGCAGACCGGCTGGGGCCGTACCGGCGACAACTTCTGGGGCTGGCAGGCCCACGGCCAGGCCGGACCGCCCGACATCCTCACCTTCGCCAAGGGCATCGGCAACGGCATGTCCGTCGGCGGGGTCGTCGCCCGCGCCGAGATCATGAACTGTCTCGACGCCAACTCCATCTCCACCTTCGGCGGTTCGCCGATCACCATGGCGGCGGGCCTCGCCAACCTCACGTACCTCCTCGACCACGACCTCCAGGGCAACGCGCGCCGCGTCGGCGGCCTCCTCATCGAGCGCGTCCGGGCCGCCTGCGCCGGAGTGGCGGCGGTACGGGAGGTCCGGGGCCGCGGTCTCATGATCGGCATCGAACTCACCGAGCCGGGCACCGACCGGGCGGACCCGGACGCGGCCGCCACCGTCCTGGAGGCCGCCCGCGAGAACGGCCTGCTGATCGGCAAGGGCGGCGGCCACAACACCAGCACCCTGCGCGTCGCACCGCCGCTCTCGCTCACCGTGAGTGAGGCCGAAGAGGGCGCGGCGATCCTCGAACAGGCCGTCAGGGCCCTGTAGTTACCCTCATCAAGCAGGGAGAGTCCCCGTGAGCACCCGTACCGTCATCCGGGGCGGCCTCGTCGTCACCGCCGCCGACGAACTCCACGCCGACGTGCTGATCGAGGACGGCCGTGTCGTCGCCCTCGCGGCCCACGGATCGGACGTGGCGGCCGGCTGGACCGCCGGCCGGACCGTCGACGCCACCGACCGCTACGTGCTGCCGGGCGGTGTCGACGCCCACACCCACATGGAGCTGCCCTTCGGCGGCACCGCCGCCTCGGACACCTTCGAGACCGGCACCCGCGCCGCGGCCTGGGGCGGCACCACCACCATCGTCGACTTCGCCGTCCAGACCGTCGGCCACAGCCTGCGCGAAGGGCTCGACACCTGGTACGCCAAGGCCGACGGCAACTGCGCGGTCGACTACGCCTTCCACATGATCCTCTCCGACGTCAACGAACACACGCTGAAGGAGATGGACCGGCTCATCCAGGAGGGCGTCACCTCCTTCAAGCTCTTCATGGCCTACCCGGGCGTCTTCTACAGCGACGACGGCCGGATCCTGCGCGCCATGCAGCGCTCCGCCGACAACGGCGGGCTGATCATGATGCACGCCGAGAACGGCATCGCGATCGACGTCCTCGTCGAACAGGCCCTCGCGCGCGGCGAGACCGATCCCCGCTACCACGGGGAGGTCCGCAAGGCCCTGTTGGAGGCCGAGGCCACCCACCGGGCGATCCAGCTCGCCCGGGTCGCCGGAGCGCCGCTGTACGTCGTCCACGTGTCGGCGGAGGAGGCCGTCGCCGAGATCGCCACCGCCCGCGACAAGGGGCTGCCCGTCTTCGGCGAGACCTGCCCGCAGTACCTCTTCCTCTCCACCGACAACCTCGCCGAGCCGGACTTCGAGGGCGCCAAGTACGTGTGCTCCACGCCCCTGCGGCCGAAGGAGCACCAGGCGGCGCTCTGGCGCGGGCTGCGCACCAACGACCTCCAGGTGGTCTCCACCGACCACTGCCCCTTCTGCTTCAAGGGGCAGAAGGAGCTCGGGCTCGGGGACTTCTCCAAGATCCCCAACGGGCTCCCGGGGGTGGAGAACCGCATGGACCTCCTCCACCAGGCGGTCGTCGACGGCCACATCTCCCGGCGCCGCTGGATCGAGATCGCCTGCGCGACACCGGCCCGGATGTTCGGCCTCTACCCCCAGAAGGGGACGGTCGCGCCGGGCGCGGACGCGGACATCGTGATCTACGACCCGCACGCCACGCAGACCCTGTCGGCGGCCACCCATCACATGAACGTCGACTACTCGGCGTACGAGGGGAGGACCGTCACCGGGCAGGTCGAGACGGTGCTGTCCCGGGGCGAGGTCGTCATCGACCGACGGGAGTACGTCGGCCGTGCCGGCCACGGCACCTTCGTGCCGCGATCCACCTGCCAGTACCTGAACTAGGAGAACGACGTTGGACTTCGGACTCGTCCTGCAGACCGACCCGCCCGCCTCGCAGGTCGTCGGCCTGATGCGGAGGGCGGAGCGCAACGGCTTCCGCTACGGCTGGACCTTCGACTCCGCCGTGCTGTGGCAGGAACCCTTCGTCATCTACAGCCAGATCCTCGAACACACCACCAAGCTCCACGTGGGCACGATGGTGACCAACCCGGGCACTCGCACGTGGGAGGTGACCGCCTCCACCTTCGCCACCCTCAACGACATGTTCGGCAACCGGACCGTCTGCGGCATCGGCCGCGGCGACTCCGCCATGCGGGTCGCCGGCCGCAGGCCGAACACCCTCGCCCGGCTCGGCGAGGCCATCGACGTCATCCGCGACCTGGCGGAGGGCCGGGAGGCGACGGTCGACGGCAGCCCGATCCGCATCCCGTGGATCAAGAACGGCAGGCTGCCGGTCTGGATGGCGGCGTACGGGCCCAAGGCGCTCGCGCTGGCCGGGCAGAAGGCCGACGGCTTCATCCTCCAGCTCGCCGACCCGTTCCTCACCGAGTGGATGGTCAAGGCGGTGCGCCAGGCCGCCACCGACGCGGGCCGGGACCCGTCCGCGATCACCGTCTGCGTCGCCGCACCCGCCTACGTGACCGCCGACGACTCGGCCGACGCCCTGGCCCACGCCCGGGACCAGTGCCGCTGGTTCGGCGGCATGGTCGGCAACCACGTCGCCGACCTGGTCGCCAAGTACGGCGAGCACTCGTCCATGGTCCCGGAGGAGCTGACGGCCTACATCAAGAACCGCCAGGGCTACGACTACTCCCACCACGGCCGCGCCGACAACCCCGACACCGCCTTCGTCCCCGACGACATCGTCGACCGCTTCTGCCTCCTCGGCCCCGCCGAGGCCCACATCGAGAAGCTGCGGCACCTGCGCGACCTCGGCGTCGACCAGTTCGCCGTGTACGCGATGCACGACAACCGCGAGGGCACCATCGACGCGTACGGCTCCGACATCATTCCGGCGTTCGGCTGACCGCTTCCCCCGACACCGGCCCGCCTACCGTCCCGTCGCGCCCGGGTGCAGGGCCGCCGCCGCCGTGAGCGTCAGCTCCAGCGCGAACGGATAGCCGCTGTGCCGCATGTCGGCGGCGAGCAGCGGGTACGTGGCCGCGATGTTCGGATGGGTCTCCGCGGGGAGGCGGCTGTAGGTGGCGTGCCAGACCTCCGCGTCCGCGTCCGCCGCCGCCCGGGGCAGGGCCGCCGTCGCGGCGTCCTGGGCGGCGAAGGCCAGGGCCTGGTCGACGAAGGCGTGGTAGATCCGCACGGCCAGGGGGTCGGGGAAGCCGCCGTCACGGAGGACGCCGAGGATCCTCTCGACGGCCCGCGTCTCGTGCGGACGGCCGGTGGTGCGGTGCGCCGCGAGCAGTGCCGCCTGGGGCTGGGTGAGGTACGAGGCGTGGATGCGCAGGCCCAGCGCGCGGAGGTCATCCCGCCAGTCGCCGGTGGCTTTCCAGCCCTCCTGCGCGCGTCCGATCATCTCGTCGGCGAGGGAGAGGAGCAGGGCGTCGGTGTTGCGGAAGTAGCGGTACAGGGCGCTGGGGTCGGCGCCGAGGGCGGCGCCCAGTCTCCGTACCGACAGGGCGTCGCCGCCGTGCTCGGCGATCAGCCGCAGCGCGGTGTCGACGATGAGGCGTTCGGAGAGGACGGCGCCCTGCTTGGTCGGCCGGCGACGGCGCCGGCTTCCTTCGGGGACCACGCGATCGGACATGGCCGGGACCTTACGTCAACACCATTGACGTGTAAACGGCCGACGGGCTTCCATGGCGCCCTGTCCGCCGTCCCGCGCCCGCCCGGCGCGCCGCACGCAAGGGAGCCGCCGTATGCAGGGGAACCGCCGTATGCCCCACGCCGACCTGGTCTTCACCCGAGGGCCCGTCCTCACCATGGACTCCGCCCGGACACGGGCGAGTTCGCTCGCGGTCACCGGGGAGCGGATCACGGCCGTCGGTCACGACGAGGTGCGCGACCTTGTCGGTCCCGGTACCGAGGTGGTGGACCTGACCGGCAAGCTGCTGCTGCCCGGCTTCCAGGACGCCCACATCCACGCGGTGGGCGGCGGCGTCGAGCTCGCGGAGTGCGATCTGACCGGGAGCGTCGACGCCGCGGAGTACCTGGCGCGGGTCCGCGCCTACGCCGAGGCGCACCCGGACCGGGAGTGGATCACCGGCGGCGGCTGGTCGATGGAGAGCTTCGCGGGCGGCCTGCCGACCCGTCGGCTGCTCGACTCGGTCGTGCCGGACCGTCCGGTGCTGCTCGTGAACCGGGACCACCACGGCGCTTGGGCGAACACCAGGGCCCTGGAACTGGCCGGGCTCACCGCCGATACCCCGGACCCGGCCGACGGGCGCATCGAGCGGGAGGCCGACGGCACCCCGAGCGGCATGCTCCAGGAGGGCGCGACCGGCCTGGTGTCCCGCCTCGTGCCGCCGAGCACGCCGGAGGACCGGCTCGCGGGCCTGCTGCGGGCGCAGAAGCTGCTGCACTCGCTGGGCATCACGGGCTGGCAGGACGCGCTGCTCGGCTCGTTCAACGGAATGCCCGACCCCTCCGGCGCCTACCTGACCGCGGCGAAGGACGGTTCGCTCACCGCCCGGGTGACCGGCGCGCTGTGGTGGGACCGGGAGCGGGGTGCCGAGCAGATTCACGAACTCGTGGCGCTGCGCGACGAGTTGAGCTTCGGGAGGTTCGGGGCGACCTCGGTCAAGATCATGCAGGACGGGATCGCGGAGAACTTCACGGCCGCGATGACCACCCCGTACCTCGACGGCTGCGGCTGCGCCACGGCCAACTCCGGCCTCAGCTTCGTCGATCCGGACGCGCTGCGCGGCTACGTCACCGAACTCGACGCGCGGGACTTCCAGGTCCACTTCCACGCCCTCGGGGACCGGGCGGTGCGCGAGGCCCTGGACGCGGTCGAGGCCGCCGTGGCCGCCAACGGGCGGCGCGGCAACCGTCATCACCTGGCCCATCTCCAGGTGGTCCACCCCGACGACCTGCCGCGCTTCGCGGCGCTCGGCGCCATCGCGAACATCCAGCCGCTCTGGGCGGCGCACGAGCCGCAGATGGACGAGCTGACCATCCCGTTCCTGGGGTCCGAACGCGCCGCCTGGCAGTACCCGTTCGGCGGCCTGCTGCGCGCCGGCGCGACCCTCGCCGCCGGCAGCGACTGGCCGGTCTCCAGCCCCGATCCGCTCGCCGGCCTCCACGTCGCCGTCAACCGCCGGGAGCCGG
This sequence comes from Streptomyces sp. NPDC058664, assembly GCF_042716635.1. Lineage (NCBI taxonomy): Bacteria > Bacillati > Actinomycetota > Actinomycetes > Kitasatosporales > Streptomycetaceae > Streptomyces > Streptomyces sp. NPDC058664. Next base: position 26,899 of record NZ_JBHXRW010000059.1, read on the forward strand.
GGGCCGAGGACGAGCGGGTGTTCCTGCCGGAACAGCGCCTCGACCTGCCGACGGCCCTGGCCGCCTACACCGCGGGCGCGGCGCACGTGAACGGCCACGACGACGCCGGCAGCCTGCGCCCGGGCCACCTGGCCGACCTGGTGGTGCTCGACCGTGACATCCTCGCCGCGCCGCCGGAGGAGATAGCCGAGGCCCGCGTGGAGCGCACCTATGTGGGCGGCGCACTCGTCCACCAGGCCTGAGCGCGTCCTACGCGGGTCGCCGGGACGAGGCGCGGACGTGAAGGCGGACCGGTACGAGTACCCCGTCGGTCTGCTGCCGTCCGTGTTCGAGCACGGCCATCAGCAGATCGATCCCGGCCTCGGCGACCGCGTCCGGGCGCAGGCTCAGCGTCGACACCGGCGGATCGGTGTGCACGGCGGTCTCGTCCTCGCTGACGCAGACGAGGAGCAGATCGCCGGGGACGCGGTAGCCGTGGCGGCGGGCCGCGTCCAGGACGAGGGGCGGGCTGGCCTCGGCGACCACCAGCAGGGCGTCGGGGCGCTCGGGTCCGGCGGTCAGAGCGGTCTCGACGGCCCGGACGACCGGCCCGTTGCCGGGTTCGGAGGCTCGTACGGCCAGCTCGGGCAGCCCGTGTGCGGCGCACCAGTCCCGGTGCGCGGCGAACACCTCGCGGTGGAAGCGGGTGGTGCTGTCGGGCACGACCAGCGCGGGCCGCCGGGCGCCCTGGTCCAGGAAGTGGTCCAGGGCCAGCCGGACGGCGGCGGCCGCGTCGACGTCCACCCAGTGCGCCCCGGGCCGTCCCTCCACGGACCGGTCGCTGAAGAGCGGGATGCGGGCGGCCAGCACGTCCTCGACGATCCGGTCGTCGGGGACGGGGTCGGTGACGATCACCGCGTCGAGGGGCAGCGCGCCCCACTCGTCCTGCAGGGAGCCGGCGGGCAGCAGCACCACCGCGTAGCCGCGGGCGAGCGAGGTGGCGGCGGTGGCGCCGGTGAGCCGGGCGAAATACGGCGACTCCAGGAAGGTCCAGGGGGCGTCGGCCAGTTCGCCGAGCACGTAGCCGATCAGCCGGGCCCGTCCGGCGCGCAGTTGGCGGGCGGTGGCGTTGGGCCGGTAGCCCATGCGGCGCGCCGTCTCGCGGGCCCTCTCCCGTACCTCGGGGGAGAGCCGGCCGGTGCCGTTGAGCGCGGCCGAGACGGTGGTCTTGGACAGGCCCGCCTCGCGGGCCACGTCGACGAGGCGCACCCGGGGGGCGGGCGGCGAGGGCCGCCCGCGCCGCGCGACGGGCCTGCCGGCGGTCGGCACGGAGGGCGCTCCGTCCTGCTCTGAAGCGGTCATGGCGCTGATGTTGCCACCTCCGTGACCTGCGCAGAACCGTTCCCGCAAAACTCCGCGCACGTCTTGTGCGGGAACGTTCCCGCATCAATACTCGCTCCATCCCCCAGCACCCGTCACAACACCCGTAAAGGGGTGGGTCTGCATGTCCGTGCCCAGATTCGGCGCCTTCGCCTGTGTCGCCGCACTCGCGGTCTCCCTCAGCGCCTGCTCCGGCGCCACCAACCCCCGGGCCGGCGCCTCCGGCGTCGCCGTCGTCCCGCTCTCGCCCGCCGCGAAGGGTTCCCTGGACTCCTTCACCTGGTCCCTGTACGCCGAGCCGTACACCCTCGACTACGCCCTCGCGTACGACTACCCGCCCAACACCGTCCTCGCCAACGTCTGCGAGCAGCTGCTGCGGGTCACCCCCGACCTGAGGATCGAACCCGGTCTCGCGACGAAGTGGGCGCGGCCCGACCCCCGGACCCTCGTGTACACCCTGCGCCCCGGCGTGACCTTCCACGACGGCTCCACGATGACCGCCGACGACGTCGTGGCCTCGCTCGACCGGCAGAGGGACCCGGCCACGGGCTCCCCCTGGGCCTCGGCCTTCAAGAACGTCACCGCCGTCGAGAGGACCGGCCCGCTGGAGGTGACGATCAGGCTCGGCAAGCCCGACGTCCTCTTCCACGAACTCCTCGCCGCTTCCCCCGGCACCGTCGTGAGCGCCGCCTCCCTCAGGAAGGCCGGAAAGGACTACGGCACCCCCCAGGGCAAGCTGAACTGCACCGGCCCCTTCGCCCTCGACACCTGGGCGCAGGGCGACAGCATCACCCTGAAGAAGCACCCCGGCCACTGGGACGCGAAGCTCGCCCCGAAGTCGGACACCGTGAAGTTCACCTTCGTCGAGGACCCGGCCGCCCGCTCCAACGCCTTCCTGTCCGGCACCGCCGACGGCGGCTACCTGGTGCCGTCCTCCTCCCTCGCCCAACTGCGCGGCAGCGGCAAGGGCACGGTCCTCTTCGGCCCGAACACCGCGGCGGCCAACCTCGCCGTCCTCGACTTCCACGGCACGCTCGGCGACCTCAGGGTCCGCAGGGCCCTGTCCCTGGCGCTCGACAGGAAGAACATCGTCAAGGCCGCGGCGGGCGGGGTCGGCGTGCCCGCCAAGGCCCCCACCGCACGCGGCGCCTGGGCCCTCGCCCCGGAGAAGACCGCCGCCCTGTACGACACGCTGCCGGACCCGGTCCACGACATCGCGCGGGCGAAGGAACTCGTCGAGGAAGCCGGCGCCACCGGCCGCGTGATCACCCTCGCGACCAGCACCCTCGCCCCCGAGATCAGCGTCGTCGCCAACGCGGTGCAGGCAGCCGGCCGCCAGATCGGGCTCGACGTGAAGCTCAAGCCCGTCTCTCCCGACGCGTACAGCGGCATCTTCGTCGACCCGAACGCCCGCGAGGGCCTCGACCTGGTCATCACCAACGGCTACGACAACACCCCCGACCCGCTGGAGTTCTACCAGTACCTGCGCACCGGCGACTTCGGGAACTACGGCGACTGGTCGAACGCGGCGTTCGACGCCGCCTTCGACCGCGCCAACGCCGAACCGGACGCCGGCAAGCGCGCCGACCTCACCGCCGAGCTCCAGCGGATCGCCCTCGCCGAACTGCCCGTCATCCCCGTGTACGAGGCGCCGTACTCGGTCTTCCTCGGCAAGCGGATCACCGGCGCCCCCACCGGCATCGCCCAGCTCTACTACCCCTGGGCCGCGACGATCGGGGCCGCGCAGAAATGACCCGCTACCTCGTCGGCCGGCTCCTCGGCCTGGCGGCCGTGCTGTTCGTGACCTCGGTCGTCGTCTTCGGCACGGTCCACCTGGCCCCCGGCGACCCCGTGACCTTCCTGCTCCACGGCCGGCCCGCGACCCCCGAGGCCGTGGCCGCCCTGCGCGCCGAACACCACCTCGACGATCCGTTCGTCGTGCAGTACGGCACGTGGCTCGGCGGCGTCCTCGGCGGCGACCTCGGGCGCTCCGCCCAGTACCACCAGGACGTCACCGCGCTCCTCGGCTCGAGGCTGCCCGGCACCGCCCTGCTCGTCGGCTACGCGGCCCTGCTCGTCGCCGTCCTCGGGGTGGGCACGGGCGTCCTCGCCGCCCTGCGCCCCGGACCGCTCGACCGTGCCGTGCTCATCGGTACCGGCGTGGCCACCGCCACCCCGTCCTTCGTCACCGCCATCGCCCTCGTCTCGCTCTTCTCGGTGCGGCTCGGCTGGTTCCCCGGACCCGGCGGCGGAGTCGCCGAGGGCCTCGGCGCCCGGCTGTACCAGCTGACGCTGCCGGCCCTCGCCCTCGCGCTCACCTTCGCGGGCCTGCTCGCCCGGGTCACCCGCTCCGCGATGCTCGACGAACTCGGCCGCGAGCACGTCGAGGTGGCCCGCGCCCGCGGCGTCGCCGAGGCTGCCGTGGTCCGCCGGCACGTCCTGCGCAACGCCCTCGGCCCGGTCGTCACCGTCGGCGGCACCATGCTCGCCGGCCTGCTCGTCAGCACCGCGATCGTGGAGACCGCCTTCGACGTGCCCGGGCTCGGCTCGCTGCTCGTCCAGTCCGTCACCGCGCAGGACTTCGCCGTGGTCCAGGCGGTCACGCTGCTCAGCGTGGCGGCCTTCGTCCTCGTCAACCTCGCGGTCGACCTGCTCACCCCGCTGATCGACCCCCGTCTCTCCCCCGGGGAGGATCCGTCATGACCACCACGCTCACCACGGCGCCGTACCACCGGCGGCCGGGCCTGCGCGGACTGCGGCTGTTCGGCCGGGGGCCGCTGCCCGCGGTCTCGGTCACGGTGCTCGCCGCGCTCGTCCTGGCCGCCCTGCTCGCGCCCCTCCTCGCTCCGTACGACCCCGAGGCGCTCGACCTGTCCGCGAGCCTCGTCGGCACCACCGGCGACCACCTCCTCGGCACCGACCAGTCCGGGCGCGACATCCTGTCCCGGCTGATCCACGGCGCCCGCACCGGACTGCTCGGGCCGCTGCTCGTCGTCGCCGTCTCCACCCTGCTCGGCACCCTGCTCGGCGTGGCCGCCGCCTGGCGCGGCGGCTGGGCGGACGCGATCCTGTCCCGCTCGATGGACCTCGTCCTCGCGATCCCCGGCCTGATGCTCGCGATCCTGCTGGTGTCGGTCGTCGGGACCGGCATGACCGCGCCCGTGATCGCGATGGCCGTCGCCTACACCCCGTACGTGGGCCGGCTCGTCCGCGGCATCGCACGGCAGGAGAAGGCCCGGCCCTACATCGAGGCGTACGTCGTGCAGGGCTGGTCCGGCTGGACCGTCTGCGTGCGCCATCTGCTGCCGAACATCGCGCCGACCGTGCTCGCCCAGTCCGCGATGAACTTCGGTTACGCCCTGATGGACCTGGCGGCGCTGTCCTTCCTCGGCTTCGGGGTGCAGCCGCCCACCGCCGACTGGGGAGCCATGATCAACGAAGGCCAGGCAGCCGTGCTCCAGGGCGCGATGCTGCCGGCCCTCGCGCCCTCCGCGTGCGTCGTGCTCGCCGTGGTGGCGTTCGGCATCGTCGGCGAGGGCCTCGCCGACCGGATCGCGAAGCGGGAACGGTGAACGGCATGACCCAGGCTTCGACCACGCCCGTCCTCCGGATCGACGGACTCGGAGTACGACTCCCCGACGACAGGGCCGCCCGGCCCGTCCTGGACGGGGTGAGCCTCACCGTACGGCCGGGGGAGACCGTGGGCCTCGTGGGCGAGTCCGGCTCCGGCAAGTCCGTGGCCTGCCGCAGCGTCCTCGGCCTGTTCCCCGCGGGCGCCCGCACCAGCGGCGCCGTACGCGTCAACGGCCGGGACGTACTGACCATGAACCGCGCCGAGCTGACCGCGCTGCGGGCCCGCGAGGTCTCCATGGTCTTCCAGGACCCGCGCGCCTCCGTCAATCCGCTGCGCCGCGTCGGAGACTTCCTCACCGAAGGACTGCGAGCCGCTGGCACGCCCGCCGGAAAGGCCCTCGTCCGGGCCGAGGAACTCCTCGACGCGGTCGGCATCCGCGACCCGCGCGGGGCCCTGAGGCGCCACCCGCACCAGTTCTCCGGCGGCATGCTCCAGCGCGTCGTCATCGCGGCCGCCCTCGCCGCCGAACCGGCGCTGCTCGTCGCGGACGAGCCGACCACCGCCCTCGACGTCACCACCCAGGCCGAGATCCTCGCGATCCTGGCCCGGCTGCGCGCCGAACACGGCACCGGCATGCTGTTCGTCACCCACGACCTGGAGCTCGCCGCGGCCGTCTGCGACCGGGTGTACGTGATGTACGCGGGCCGGATCGTCGAGACCCGGTCCACGGACGAACTCTTCGACCGGCCCCGCCACCCCTACACCGCCGGCCTCCTCGCCTGCACCCCGCGCGTCGACGCGGGCGCGCCGCCGCCCCGGTCCGTCCCGGGCCGGCCGGTCTCCCTCGCCGAGGCTCCACCCGGCTGCGCCTTCGCCGCCCGCTGCGCCCACGCCGTGGCGCGCTGCACGGAGGAGAGACCCGAACTGGCACCGCACGGCGACGGCCTGACCGCATGCCTCCGCGCCGAGGAAGGAATCACGCCATGACGCAGGAACTGGTGGTCGAGGGACTGCGCAAGCGGTACGGGACCCACACGGCCGTCGACGGGGTCTCGTTCACGCTGCCGCCGGGTGGTTCGCTGGCGATCGTGGGGGAGTCCGGCAGCGGCAAGACGACGACGGTCCGGATGCTCGTCGGCCTGGAGCGCGCGGACGCGGGAACGGTTCGCCTCGGTGGCCGGGACCGTTCGGCCCGCCCGCGCGGCCGGGCCGAACGGCTCGCGCGGGCCCGGGAGGTCCAGATGGTCTTCCAGGACCCGTACCTGTCCCTCGACCCGCGGGTGACGGTGAACGGCTGCCTCGACGAGGTGCTGCGCCTGCACGGCGGCCTGGACGCGGTCGGGCGGCGGGCCAGGGCCGCCGAACTCCTCGACCGGGTCGGCCTCGGGGCCCGCGAGGCGGCGGCGCTGCCGCGCGGGCTGTCCGGCGGGCAGCGCCAGCGGGTGGCGATCGCACGGGCCCTCGCGGTGGAGCCGCGGGTCCTGGTCCTGGACGAGGCGGTCGCCGCGCTCGACGTGTCGATCCAGGCGCAGATCCTCGACCTGCTGCGCGAGATCCGCCGCGAGGCGGGGATCGGCTGTCTGTTCGTGACCCACGACCTGGCGGTCGTCCGGCACATCGCGGACGAGGTGCTCGTGCTCAGGTCGGGCGCGGTGATGGAGCACGGACCGGTGCGGCGGGTGCTCGACGCACCGGAACACCCGTACACCCGGCTGCTGCTCGACTCCGTCCCGCGGCGCGGCTGGAAGCCGGCGGGCGTGGACGTCTGAGCCACGCAGGGCGCGGTCGGCGGCGTCCTCGCCGCCGGCGGCTCCCGCTCGGCCCCGGCACCGGCCCGTTCCGCCCGTTGCCCCAGGACGGCCCGGTCCCCTTCCCCGAGCCGCTCGCCGACTGCGGACGGGCCGCCTCCCGCTCCTCCGCACCGCGCTCATGAAGCGCGGGGGAGCCGTCCGGCCGTCCGCTCGATCCAGCGGAGGTACGACCCGACACGGGTGTTCACGGCGGGGGTGTCGGTGGCGCACTCCCTGCCGTAGGACACCAGACCGACGACGTACGGCCGCCCCCCGACCGCGCGGACCAGGGGGCCGCCGGAGTCGTACTGGCAGGTGTCGCGGCCGGGGGCGTGGGTGCAGATCTGGGTGGGGGCGATCTGCTCCATGCCCCGGCTCGCGCAGGCCGCGTTGCTCATGGTGCCGAGGACCACGGTCCGCAGGACGTCGGAGGTGCGGCCGCCGAACGAGGTGGTGCCCCAGCCGGGCACCTCGACCTGGGTGTGGTCGAAGGCGCCGTGGGCGTACGGCGCGGGCAGGCCGACCGGGCGTACGTCACGGTTGAGGGCGACCGGCTCGGCGAGCCGGACGAGAGCGATGTCGTTCCGCTGGGTGACCGGGTCGTACTCCGGGTGCGGGAGGAACAGGTCGGGGGTCACCAGGACCGCGTGCGGGCTGTCGGCGCCGGTCGTCAGGTCGTGGTCGCCGAGGAGCACACCCACCCGCGAGGGGCTGCTGTACGAGCCCGTCAGGCAGTGGGCCGCGGTGAGGACGTACCGGTCGCCGATCAGCGCCCCGCCGCACATCACCCGGCGCTCCACCACGTCCACGAGTCCCGCCATGAAGGGGTACTGGTGGGGCCGTGCCTCCTGGCCGCCGACGACCGCCTGCGCGGGCGGCGCGATGCCGAGCGGGCAGACGCCCATCACCGCCCCCGCGACCGTCGCCACAAGCCTCTTCGCCACCCGTCCCACCTGGACTCCGTACTGTCGGCACCGTGTCTTCCGGGGCCGCCCGATCGTGCGGAGACGTTTCCGCACGTCCGTACCGGCCCGCGTCGGCATCAACGAGGGGGACCGGACGGGGTCACTCGATCACGGGGCCGGACTGGTGACCGATGCCCTGATCGGCGATCAGCGATCGGCGTCCGGGGCCCAGCCGGGGACGTGCGCGGCGGCGGCCGCGTCCCAGGCGGGGGCGCCGCCCGGGAACGGCCAGGCGCGGGTGAGGTCGGCGGAGTGGACGATGTCGGTGAGCCGGGAGGCCAGGTCCCGGCCCGCGTTCGCGATCCGCGTCGGGGCGAGCGGCCCCTCCGGTACGGCGGCCACCCGCTTCTCGTACTCGAGTACGGGACGCTCCGCGCAGCGCGCCACCCACGCGGCGTCGGCCGCCCGCGAGAGGAGGAGCACCTCCGGCCTGCCCCCTTCGGCGAGCGCCGCCGTCAGCCGGTCGTGGCCGTCGAGCACCACCGGGGAGTTGAGCCCGCTGATCCACCAGGCGAACACCGGTGGCAGCACCCCCTCCCGGTACTGCCGGCGGTACGCCTTCACCCGCGGCGCCTCCGGGTGCGACAGCGCCCGCAACGGCAGCAGATCGCGCGCGTCCTCCACCGGATCGCCGTACCCGAACCACGTCAGGTGGCCCCGGTCCGGGTCGTGGGCAAGGAGCTTGGGCCAGTTGGCGGCCACGAACCACCGGTGGACGTCCGGGGCCAGCAGCCACTCGCCCGCGTGGAGCGGGCCGTCGGCCGCCGCACGGAGCCCCGCCTCCGCGTACGCGGCCCAGCGCTCCGACCACTCCGCCGATCCCGGAGCCGCGAACTCCGCCGCCACGCGCGCCCGTTCGGCCCGGAGCGGTGGCAGCGGGGACGCGTACCGGCCCGTGCGCGCGTAGTGCAGGCCGTGATACGTGGCCCGCTGCCGGGCGAAGAGCACGGGGACCGCCCCTTGCAGCAGCACCAGCCGGCGCCCGTCGGCGCTCTCCATCCGCAGACCGGGCTTCACCGGCCCCTCGACACGCATGCCACGACCCTAGGGCCTGTCCTCGGGGCCTGTCCTTCGGGTCGGGCCCCGGGCGGAAGCGCCTGCCCCCTACGGCACCAGGGCCGGGTTCCGTCGCGGCCCTCGGCCCGGGGTGGGTGGAGCCTCGGTCACCGCGCGGTCAGGAGTGTCTCCACGAGCACCGCGCGGACCTCGCCCCACCGCTCCGACAGGTCCCGACGCTGGTGCGGGACATCGGAGATGTGCTGCATCCCGAACACCGCGGCGACGACGACGGTGGCCGCGGCGCGAGGAGTGACGCCCGTCCTGAGGTTGCCCGCTTCCGCCGCCTGGTCGAACAGCTGGGCCAGCCGGTTCGTCCAGCCGACGTACGGCTCGGGGAGCCGGGCGTCGATCAGGGAGCGTTCGGCCTGCAGCGGGGACCCCGCCTGGACGATGACGTCGTCCAGGAAGGTCCGGACGGTCCGGTCGGGCAAGGTCATGATCGAGGCGGCGGGATCACGGCTCTCCGCCGTGACCTCCTCCGTCAGGGCGCCCCAGATCCGGTAGGCGTCCTGCACGACTTCGACCGCCATCGCGTCCTTGTTCCTGTAGTGGAAGTACACGGCTCCCTTGGTCATGCCGATGTGTTCCGCGATGCCGGTGATGGACGTGTTCGCGTAGCCGTGCTCGGCAAACATCTCGGCTGCGGCACGCAGCACATGGCGACGGGTGCGATAGGCCCGGTCCTGCTTGAGGGCTCGCGGTTCGCCGGAGCCGGAGGGCGACGAGGAGGGCATCTGGAGGGTCAAGCCTTTCCGGTACATATCGTGCACGCCAGACAGGCGCGGGGCCACTAGCCGGTAGGACCCCCTTACCCAATGCCTTCGCGAAGGCATATTTCTTGTGGTCACAGCAAATGCCGGGGCGTACACGAAGCACACCTTCGGTTTCAGTGACACCCCACCGTGGTGGCTTCGTGGCGCCCTGCTGGGCGGCCTGCTGACCAACTGCCTGGGCTAGACCTGGGTGTTCTACGTCAACGTGCCGCTCGCCCTGATCGCGGTCCTCGCCGCGCCGCGCCTGCTGGGCGCCGACGCCCGCGCCACCGGCCCGAAGACCTCCTTCGACCTGCCGGGCGCGCTCATCGCCCCCGTCGGTTCCACCCTGCTGGTCTTCGGCCTGGCGACCGGCCCGGAGAGCGGCTGGGACTCGTCCCGCACCGTCGGCGCGCTGGCCGCCGGCGGCGTCCTCCTCCTGGTCTTCCTGGCCGTCGAGAACAAGGCCCGCAACCCGCTCGTCCCGCTGCGGATGCTGACGGGCCGGGGCCTGGCCGTGACGATGCTGGTGTTCTTCCTCTTCCAGGGCACCCTCGCCACCGGCTACTACCTGTTCACGACGTACCTCCAGAACGTCATCGGCTACAGCCCGCGGCTACAGCCCGCTCTCCGCCGGCCTCGCCTTCCTGCCCCTCACCCTCATCTCGATGGGCTCGTCCACGAAGTTCGTGGGTCCCCTGATGGGCAAGTGGGGCGTGGGCAAGACCCTCGCCTTCGGCTCCTTCTTCACCGGCCTCGGCATGGGCATCCTCGCCATCGGCATGTCGACGGGCGGCTCCTTCTGGTCCCTGGTCCCCGGGATCGTCGTCTGGGGACTGGGCGGCGGCATCGCCTTCCCGTCCCTGTTCGTCGCCGCCGCGGTGGGCGCCAGGCCCGGTGAGCAGGGCGTCGCCTCCGCGCTCGCCTCGACCGCGCAGCAGATCGGCGGTGCCGTGGGCCTTGCGGCCCTGGTCGCGGTCGCCAACGCCGGCCTCGACGTGAGCAAGGGCGCGCCCCCCGCGGCCGGTGCCGTCGTCGACGGACTCCAGCTCACCGGCTACCTCGCCGCCGTCATCACGATCGCGGCGGCCGCCCTCGCCCTCCTGTTCCAGCCTCCCGCCCCCGAGCCGGCGGCCGAGCCCGCCGACGGGGCCGAGGAGCTCACCCGGGACCAGCCTGCCGCTCAGGTCACCGGAGCCGTCTGAGGCGCATCGAGGAGACAACGTCCATGAAATGGGACGCCACCCACGTCAACGGTGCCGCAGCCCACCCGGGCCGTACCGAGGACATCGCCACGGCCGTGGCCGAAGGCCCACCGCAGCTTCCCGGGCGGCCACTTCTACCCCGACGGGCAGTCGGCGGCCGTGGTGCGGGTGATCGCCACCACCCTGACCACCGGGGCGCTCCTCGACCCGGCCGCGTCCGACGCGGCAGGACGGCGGCGGCGCATCGGACCGCCTCCTCGTCCGGTCGGTCGTCTTCTCCTGACCCCGACGGCGGAACCCGGCGCCACCTCCGGCCTCCGGACGTCCGGCCCGCCGCCCCCGCCCGCCCCTGTCTCCGTCCTTCAGAAGCCGGTGCCGCCCAGGTCGTCGCCCGGTTCGCTGTCGACGGGGCGGGGCGGCGGCCTTCCGCAGGGCCGCCTCGAAGTGCCCGGTCGCCTCCTCGCGCTCGCCGCGCACGGACCCTCCCCGCGTACGTAAGAGGTGAACTGGACCAAAGGGTTTCCCCAGGGAGAACGGGGGACGACGAGTGCGCCGGTCCGGCTGTCAGTGCCGCGTGCTTAGCTGGACACATGACCGAAGACTTCATCGAGCACGTCCTCGGCGGCCGTACGACCGAGGTGGAGGAGGCCGTCCGCAAGGCCGCCGCCGTCGAGATCATGCCGCGTTTCCGGCAGCTCGCCGCCGACGACATCGTCGAGAAGAACGGGCCGCACGACCTGGTCACCGTCGCCGACCGGGCCGCCGAGGCCCATCTCACCACCTCCCTGACCGCCCTGCTGCCCGGCTCGGTGGTCGTCGGCGAGGAGGCCGTCCACGCCGACCCCACGGTCTACGAGGCGCTGCGCGGCGACGCCCCCGTGTGGATCGTCGACCCCGTCGACGGCACCCGGCAGTTCGTCCACGGCGACCCCGCGTTCTGCACCCTCGTCGCCCTCGCCCGGAAGGGCGAGCTGCTCGCCTCCTGGACGTACGCCCCCGCTCTCGAGGAGTTCGCCGTCGCCGTGCGCGGCAGGGGCGCCACCCTCAACGGGCAGCCGTTGCACTCCGGTTCGCCCGCGCCCGGCGCCGTCCTCACGGTGGCCACCTCGCACCCCGACTACAGCACCCCGGAGCAGAAGCGGGCCCTGCTCGGCCTGACCGCCGAGGGCGTCGCCCCCCGGCCCTGCGGCTCGGCAGGACTGGAGTACCTGGCCGTGGCGCGCGGCGCGCTCGACGCCACCGCCTTCTCGTGGGAGTACGCCTGGGACCACGCGGCCGGACTGCTCCTCGTCGCGGAGGCCGGCGGCGCGCAGACAACCGTCGCGGGGGAGCCCTTCCGTATCACCGGCGGCAACGCGCTGCCCTTCACGGCGGCCAGGGACGCGGCCACCGCCGACCGGATCCGGACCCTGCTGAGGGGCCGTTAGGAGCCGCCGGGACCACAGGAATATCCTGAGTGTCCTGGTCATCGGCTGACGAAGGAGTCCGAAGGTGTCGAAGGTGACGTCGATGCTCGATGCCGTCGTCGTGGGCGCGGGTCCCAACGGACTGACCGCCGCGGTCGAACTGGCCCGCCGCGGCTTCTCCGTGGCCGTCTTCGAGGCCAAGGCCACCGTCGGCGGCGGCGCCAGGACCGAGGAGCTCACCCTTCCCGGCTTCCGGCACGACCCGTGTTCCGCCGTGCACCCGCTCGGGGCCGGCTCGCCGGTCTTCAAAACGATGCCGCTGGACCGGTACGGCCTGGAGTGGCTCCACCCCGATCTGCCCATGGCCCACCCCTGGGACGACGGCACCGCCGCCGTCCTCGCCCGCTCCGTCGCGGAGACCGCCGCCTCCTTCGGCCCGCGCGACGCGGGGGCGTACCGCAGGCTCGTCGACCCCTTCCTCGGCAGGTGGGACACCCTCGCACGGGACTTCATGCAGCTGCCGCTCACCGCGCTGCCCCGCGACCCGGTGACCCTCGCCCGTTTCGGCCTCGCCGGACTGCCGCCCTCCACCTGGCTGATGCGCCGCTTCCAGGACGAGAAGGCCCCCGCCCTCTTCGCCGGTCTCGTCGGCCATGTGATGGCCCCGCTCGGCGGCTTCGCCACCGGCGCCGTCGGCCTGGTCTTCGCGCTCGCCGCGCACGCCGGCGGCTGGCCCCTGCCCCGGGGCGGCTCGCAGTCGATCTCCGACGCCCTCACCGCGTACCTCAAGGAACTCGGCGGCGCCGTCCACACCGACTTCGAGGTCAAGCGCCTCGACGACCTGCCGCCGGCCCGCGCCTACGTCTTCGACACCTCGCCCACCGCCCTCGCACGGATCGCCGGTTTCGGCGGCCACTACGACCACTACCGGTACGGCGCGAGCGTCTTCAAGATCGACTACGCCCTGGACGGGCCCGTGCCGTGGACCGCCGAGGAACCCCGGCGCGCCGGCACCGTCCAGATCGGCCCCACCGCGGGGGAGATCGGCACCGCGCTGCGCCAGGCCTCCTCCGGCACCGCTCCCGACGCCCCCTTCCTCATCACCGCCCAGCCCAGCCTCGTCGACCCCTCCCGCGCACCCGAGGGCAAGCACGTGTTCTGGGCGTACGGCCACGTGCCGAACGGCTGGCGCGGCGACCTCACCGAGGCGATCGAGCGCCAGATCGAGCGCTTCGCCCCCGGCTTCCGCGACCGCGTCCTCGCCCGGGCCACCGCGGGCCCGGCCGAACTCGCCGCCCACAACGCCAACTACGTCGGCGGCGACATCGCCTGCGGCGCCGCCCGCGGCCTCCAGCTCCTGCTGCGTCCCACCCTCTCGCTCCGCCCCTACGCCACCCCGCACCCGGCGGTCTTCCTCTGCTCCTCCGCGACCCCGCCCGGCCCCGGAGTCCACGGAATGTCCGGCCACAACGCGGCGAAGGCTGTCTGGCGGCGCCTGCGGACCCAGAGCGGATGAGCCTGCGGACCCGGGGCGGATAAATAGACTGCCCCCATGGCCAAGTACTTCGACGTCCACCCCGACAACCCCCAGCCCCGCACCATCGGCGCGGTGGCCGACTCCATCCGGAACGGGGCGCTCGTCGCGTACCCGACCGACTCCTGCTACGCCCTCGGCAGCCGGCTCGGCAGCCGTGACGGCATCAGCCGCATCCGGGCGATCCGCGACCTCGACGACCGGCACCACTTCACGCTGATGTGCCAGAACTTCGCCCAGCTGGGCCAGCTCGTGCACATCGACAACGACGTCTTCCGCGCGGTCAAGGCGGCCACCCCCGGGGCGTACACCTTCATCCTGCCGGGGACGAAGGAGGTGCCGCGCCAACTGCTGCACCCCAAGAAGAAGACGGTCGGCGTCCGGATCCCCGACCACGTCGTCACCCAGGCGCTCCTCGCCGAACTCGGCGAGCCGCTGCTCTCCAGCACCCTGCTGCTGCCCGAGGAGGCAGAGCCGCTGACCCAGGGCTGGGAGATCAAGGAGCGGCTCGACCACCAGGTGGACGCGGTGCTCGACTCCGGCGAATGCGGCACCGAACCCACCACCGTCGTCGACTTCTCCAGCGGCGAGCCCGAGATCGTCCGTCGCGGGGCGGGGGACACGGCCCGCTTCGAGTAGGGGCGCGGGAAGCGGTCCACCGGCCCCGGAGCGGCCCTTTCCGGTACGGTCCCGGGCACCGTACGGTCGCGGTGAACGCCCGTTCGCGCGCACCCGACGGAGGACCCGGCCGCATGATCGTCATCGCTCACGTCAGCGACATCCACCTCGACGGCGGGCAGCGCGGCGCGGACCGCACCCGCGCCGCCCTGCGGTACCTGGAGGAGCTGCCGTACGACCTGGCGGCCGTGCTCGTCACCGGGGACGTCGCCGACCACGGGACGCCCGACGAGTACGCGGAGGCGCGCGAGCTGCTGAGCTCCCGTCACCCGCTGCTCGTCTGCCCCGGCAACCACGACGACCGCGCCGCCTTCCGGAAGGCCCTGCTTCCCGAGGAGACGGCGACCCGCCCGTACGCGCCCGTCGACCAGGTGCTCCGGGGCGAGGGCTTCGTCATCGCCCTCTGCGACTCGTCCGTGCCCGGCGAGCACCAGGGCCTCCTGGCGGACGAGACGCTGGAGTGGCTCGACGCCGTCCTCGCCGACACCCCGCGCGACGTGCCCGTCCTGGTCGCCTTCCATCACCCGCCCGTACCGCTGCACACCCCCTACGTGGACGAGATCCGGCAGTTCGGCGAGGAGCGGCTCGCCGCGCTCGCCGACCGCCACCCCCACCTCACGGCCTTCCTCGCGGGCCACGCGCACACGGCCGCCGCCACGACCTTCGCCGGGCGCCCGCTGCTCGTCGCGCCCGGGGTCGTCTCCGCCCTCCGGCTGCCCTGGGAGAGCCCGGGCCCGGAGAGCCCGCACGTCCACCTCGACCTGCCGCCCGGCCTCGCCTTCCACGTCCTCGGCGAGGACGGCAGGCTGACCACCCACTACCGGACGGTCACCGTCCGGCCGTGACGGGAACGGCCGGCCGCCGCCCGGGACGCACGGCCATGTCGTTTTTCCGCCAGCCCGCGCGCCGCCCGTCCCCGATCCTTGAACCATGCACACCGACACCGAGCGCTGCGTACGGGCCGTCCAGTCGAAGGACGCCCGCTTCGACGGCGTGTTCTTCACCGCCGTCCGCACCACCCGGATCTACTGCCGGCCCAGCTGCCCGGTCGTCCCGCCCAAACCCGAGAACATGGAGTTCCACGCCAGCGCCGCCTCTTGCCAGCGCGCCGGCTTCCGGGCCTGCAAACGCTGCCGCCCCGACACCAGCCCCGGCTCGCCCGAGTGGAACGTCCGCGCCGACGCCGTCGCCCGCGCCGTGCGCCTCATCCAGGACGGGGTCGTCGACCGGGAGGGCGTCCCCGGGCTCGCCCGCCGCCTCGGCTGGTCCACCCGCCAGATCGAACGCCAGCTCCTCGCCGAACTGGGCGCAGGACCCCTCGCCCTGGCCCGCGCCCAGCGCGCCCAGACCGCCCGGGTCCTCATCGAGACGACCCCGATGCCCCTGGGCGAGGTCGCCTTCGCGGCCGGCTTCGCCTCGATCCGCACCTTCAACGAGACCGTCCGCGAGGTCTTCGCCCTCACCCCCGGTGAACTCCGCGCCCGCGCCGCCCGCCCGGCACCCGACCGCGTCCGCACCCCCGGAGTGATCAGCCTCCGGCTGCCGTTCCGCGCGCCCCTGGAGCCCTCCAACCTCTTCGGTCACCTCGCCGCGACCGCCGTCCCCGGCGTGGAGGAGTGGCGCGACGGCGCCTACCGCCGGACCCTGGCCCTCCCGTACGGGCACGGGATCGTCGCCCTCGCCCCGCGCGCCGACCACATCGCCTGCCGCCTCTCCCTCACCGACCCCCGCGACCTCACCCATGCCATCAGCCGCTGCCGCCGTCTCCTCGACCTCGACGCCGACCCCGTCGCCGTCGACGAGCGGCTGCGCGCCGACCCGCTGCTCGCGCCGATCGTCGACAAGGCGCCCGGCCGCCGGGTACCGGGGAGCGTCGACCCCGCCGAGTTCGCCGTACGGGCCGTCCTCGGCCAGCAGGTCTCCACCGCCGCCGCCCGCACCCACGCCGCCCGGCTCGTCACCGCGTACGGCACCCCCGTCGACGACCCCGAGGGCGGCCTCACCCACCTCTTCCCCGGCCCCGAGGCGCTCGCCGGCCTCGACCCCGAGACCCTCGCCCTGCCGCGCAGCCGCCGCACCACCCTCCTCACCCTGGTCGGGGCCCTCGCCGACGGCTCGCTCACCCTCGGCCCCGCCGACGACCGAGAGGAGACCCGCGCACGACTGCTCGCCCTGCCCGGATTCGGCCCCTGGACCACCGAGATCATCGCCATGCGGGCCCTCGGCGACCCCGACGCCTTCCTCCCCGGAGACCTCGGCGTCCGCCGCGCCGCCCAAGGCCTCGGCCTGCCCGCCGCACCGGGCGCGCTCACCTCCCGCGCGGCCCACTGGCGCCCCTGGCGCGCGTACGCCGTCCAGTACCTCTGGGCGACCGACGACCATCCGATCAACCACCTGCCCGCGTAAGGATCCGCCCCGTGCCCACCATCCAGCACACCGTCATGGACAGCCCGTACGAGCCGCTGACCCTCGTCGCCGTCGACGGCGTCCTCAGCCGCGTCCACATGACCGGGCAGCGCCACCGCCCGCCCGAGCACACCTTCGGTGCACCGGACCCCCGCCCGTTCGGCGAGGCGATCCGCCAGCTCGACGCCTACTTCGCAGGCGAACTCAACGCGTTCGACCTGCCGTTGAAACTCATCGGCACCCCGTTCCAGAAGCGGGTCTGGGAGCAGCTGCTCCGCATCCCGTACGGGGAGACCCGGACGTACGGCGAACTCGCCGAGGAACTGGGCAACCCCGCCGCCTCCCGGGCCGTGGGCCTCGCCAACGGGAAGAACCCGGTCAGCATCATCGTCCCCTGCCACCGCGTGATCGGCGCGGGCGGCGGCCTCACCGGCTACGGCGGCGGCCTCGACCGCAAGCAGCGCCTCCTCGCCTTCGAGTCGGGTGCGGCGGAACCCGCCGGCCTCTTCTAGGAACGGCTCCTTGCCGCAGCGGCTACCGGAGCCGGTCGAGCAGCGCGGGCAGCGCCGTGCCGATCGGCTCACGGACGACCTCGTCGGCGACGGGGTCGTACGGGGTGGGCTCCGCGTTCACGATGACCAGCCGCGCGCCGTGCTCGGCCGCGATCCCGGCGAGGGAGGCCGCCGGCTGCACCTGGAGACTGCTGCCGACCGCGACGAACACCTCGGTGGCCTTGGCGATCGACAGGGCCTTCCCGAGCACCACCGGATCGAGCCGCTGTCCGAACATCACGGTCGCCGACTTCAGGATCCCGTCGCACACCCGGCACGCGGGGTCGTCCTCACCGGCCCGCACCCGGTCCAGGGCCTCCGCCATCGACGAGCGGGCGTGGCAGGCCGTGCACACCACCGACCGCGCCGAGCCGTGGAGTTCGAGCACCTTCCGGCCGGGCACCCCGGCGGCCTGATGCAGTCCGTCCACGTTCTGGGTGATCACCCGCAGCGCGTTCCCGCTCGTCCGCTCGTACGCGGCGATCGCGTGGTGCGCCACGTTCGGCTCGGCGCTCAGGACGGGACCGTCGAGCCGCATCCGCCACGAACGGCGGCGGATCTCCGGGTCGGCCATGTACGGCCCGTACGTGACGAGCCGCTCGGCCTCGGGGTCCTGCCGCCACACGCCGTTCGGCCCCCGGTAGTCGGGGATGCCCGAGTCCGTCGAGACACCGGCTCCACTGAGAATCGCGACCATGGTCATACGGCGAGCCTAGGCACCGCGAAACCGCTCCCGCGAACGGGTTTCCGGATGCTAGGTTCCCGGCATGGCCAAGGTGAACATCGCGCTCGACGCCGACCTCGTCGTGGAGGTCATGGTCCTGGCAGGGGTCGGGAACCCGCAGGACGCGGTGGAGGCCGTCGTCCGCGACTACATCGCGCGCGGACACCGCACCGAGGCCAGGGTCGCCACCCGCGACGAACCGCACCGCACCGGCGAACTCCTTCCCCCCGAACCCCCGCAGGGCTAGGGCCTGTCTTTCGAATCAGGCCGGGCTCGCGGCGTCTGGCACGCACGCTCGCCGCGTTGTCGTCGGTCGTCGATGCTCCGCATGGACTCCCTCCTCCGCCTTGCGATCGCACGCACCAGACGCCGCTCCCTGATCCGGCCTGATCCGAAGGACAGGCCCCAGGGCCTGTCCTTCGGAT